>CAJTQP010000033.1 GCA_910578575.1 uncultured Oscillospiraceae bacterium | reverse complement strand
TGTTTTTCAGGAGGGGCGGCATTCGTTTTGCCTGAGACAAAGCGACAGGAATTGACAGGACCTATCAGCTTCCGTTATAATAAAAGAGCCCCGCAGCCAGCGGGGACAGAAGAGGCGCTGTTACATACGGCGGTTGGCCCACCGTGAATACCCCTTGGCGAATACAAAATAGGGGGAGGTGGTTGCAGATGTGGAAAGACAGACTCTATGCGTTGCTGCGCTTTTTGGTGTGCCTCGCGTTGTTGACTGTGCTTTTTACCACAAAAGCGTGCTAGCCGTCCGGACGCGACCCGAACGGCTAACAAATCGTTAGTGTATCGATCGGGCTGACCGTCGTAACAGCGCCCTTCTGCGTCTATTATACCCATCCCACCGCGCTTTGTCAACCGTGCAAGAGAGAAGCCCCCAGGGTTTTTCTCCGCGCTGCTGGCAGCGCGCTTTTTCTTGCCAGGGTGGACAGCCTGTGGTATAATGTACCAGACTTTAGGCAGACACCCCATTCGATCCGCCGCGTCCCGCGGCAGCAGAGGAGGAATCACCATGGCATCATCCCAGACCTTTGGGTTAGATAAGATCATCGAACGCTTTGAACTGGAAGTGCTCAACCAAGGCAAGAATTTTGAACGCTGCCAGATTCGGAAAAACGAGATCAACCGCCCCGCATTGCAGATCTTGGGCTTTTTTGAATACTTCGACCCCACCCGCCTCCAGCTCATCGGCAAGGTGGAGTGGACCTATCTGAGCAACCAGAGCGAGGAGGAGCGGCGCAAGTGCTTCGACGCCTTCTTCGCCTATCCCATCCCCGCCCTCATTCTCACCCGGAACCTGGAACCCTTCCCGGAGTTGATGGAGATGGCAAAAAAGCACCAGCGCACCATCCTGCGCAGCAAGGAGGCCACCTCCCTCCTCCTGCCCAACCTCACCGACGTGCTTAAGGCCAAGCTCACCCCTCGGATCACCCGCCACGGTGTGTTGGTGGACGTGTCCGGCGAGGGCGTGTTCATCATGGGCGAGTCCGGCGTGGGGAAAAGCGAGACCGCTGTGGAGCTGCTCAAGCGGGGCCACCGCCTGGTGGCCGATGACGCTGTGGAGATCCGCCACATCGGCACCCGCCTGGTGGGGTCCGCCCCAGAGCTGATCCGCCACTACATCGAGCTGCGGGGCATCGGCATTGTAGACGTGCAGCAGCTCTTTGGTATGTCCTCCGTCCGGGAGGAGAAGAACCTGGACCTGGTGGTGAACCTGGAGCCCTGGAACGACAACACCTTCTACGACCGCATGGGCACCAACGAGGAGTATACCACCATCCTGGACATGAAGATCCCCTCCATCACCATCCCCGTGAAGCCTGGCCGGAATTTGGCCATTATCATTGAGGTGGCGGCCATGAACAACCGCCACAAGCGCATGGGCTACAATGCCGCCCAGGAGTTCACCAAACAGTTGGACGCCCACTTCGAGCAGATGATGATCAACTCGCAGATGGATTCCGCGGACGACTATGACGAGTATGAGGAGTTGACAGCAGAAGACTAAGGAAAACACACAGCAAATTTTCACCCAGACTGCCACGTGGCAAAGGAGACACAATGAAAACTATTTGGAAGCGAGCAGGGGCCCTCTTGTTGACCTTGGCCCTGACCCTGGGACTGGCCTGCTGCGCCGGAGAGGGGACACAGAACGAAGAGAGCGCCGGAGGGAACCTCAGCTACGGCCTCTCCAACCCCTGGGATTCCCTGATGCCCTACTACAGCTTGTCGGGCAGCAACTACTCCCGGATCATCTACGACAAGATCTATGACCGCCTGGCCTATATCCAGGCCGACGGGACCTGCCTACCAAGGGCTGCCAAGAGCTGGGAGAGCAGCGATGACGGGAAGGCCATTGTCTTTGCTCTGGACGAGAAGGCCGCCTTCCACGACGGCACCCCCGTCACCGCCCAGCACTGGGTGGAGACCATCCAGCTGATGACCGACCCCGCCAGCGGCGTTTTGGGCCAGGGCAGCTTTGCCTGCCTCACCGGCACCGATGAACAGGGTGCCCAGGTGGCGGGGGAGACCTTGGGGGTGGAAGCCCTGGAGGACCACAGCCTCAAGCTCAGCTTCAAGACCGCCGTGGTGCCGGAGGAGTTTTTGGTGGAGTACAACCGGGACCTCTACGTCCTGCCCACCCATTTGCTCCAGGACATCCCCATTGGGGAACTGGTGAAGGACGATTTTTGGCTGAAGCCTGTGGGCTCCGGCCCCTGTAAGTTTGTCTCTGAGGTGGCGGGGAGCAGCCTGGTGCTGGAGGCCAACAAGGATTACCAGCTTGGGGCCCCCGGCTTCGATACCCTGACCATCACGGTGATGGACAAGGCAAACCTCCTCACCGCCCTGATCTCTGGGGATTTGGACTACTACGCCTTTGGCGCCAATGTCTCCGAGGAGAACCGCCCCACGGCGGAGGAGGCGGGCTTCACCGTGGTGGAGGACAGCGTCCCCTCCACCTTCTATGAGCTGATGCTCAACAACAGCTCCCTGGGCACTCCAGAGCTCCGGCGGGCCATCAACATGGCCCTGGACAAGGAGCTGCTGTGCCAGCAGTCCACTGGCAGCCTGGGCACCGCCACCAACAGCAGCATCCTCCCCGGCACCCCCTATAGCCCCCAGCCCTTTGGCAGCTATGACCCCGCCGGGGCAGAGGAGCTGGTGAAGGAGAGCAGCTATAGCGGCAAGCAGCTCACCCTGGCCTGCACCAGTGCCCGCGCCAGCATCGCCGCCCTGATCCAGCAGGACCTGGAGGCGGTGGGGCTCAACGTGGAGATTCAGACGGTGGATTCCTCCACCCTCTTTGCCGGGATGAGCGACGGCCTGTATGACATGGCCATCGCCAGCCACACCCCCAACGCCCTGCCCCTATGGTTCACCGGCAGCCGCTTCCATGTGGACAACAACATTTTCCACGTCCAGGACTTGAGCCGTTACACGCAACTGGTCTCCGCCATCCAGGCAGAGACCCAGGATAGCCAACGCCTGGCTCTGGTGGCGGAGTTGGAGCGCTATTTGGGGGAGGAGATGCCCTTTGTGCCCCTGTGGTTCAGCAACTCCCTGCGGATCCACTCTAAGACGGTGGAGGGGATTGACTACCCCGCCTCCGCCAGCTGCAACGAAAATGTGTGGGAGTGGACCATGACAGGGCAGAACTGATTTGAACGATTTCCTGGGCGGCCGGTACCCTTGCCGGACCGGCCGCCCACCCATCGACTTACCTCCGTAAGGCCGGGTTCCCGGCCTGTGCCCCACTGTGGGGCCGGAAGTGCAGGAGGAACCTTTCTTTGAAGCAATTTGCCAAACGCTGCCTGAGCGCCGTGCCTGTGTTTTTCGGCATCACGCTCCTGGTATTTTTTATGATGAATATGGCCCCCGCCACCATTGCGGACGCGGCGGGGGAGGGAGAGGCCTCCAGTGCGGCAAGAGCTGCCCTGGAGGCTGAACTAGGCTTTGACCAGCCCATCCCCCTGCGCTACCTCCACTGGCTGGGGGATCTGCTCCAGGGGGATTTGGGGACCTCCTACCGCACCGGCCAGAGCGTGGGGCGGATGATCGGCCAGCGCATGGGCCCCTCCCTGCTCCTCACCGGTACGGGCATCCTCTGGGCAGTGCTCCTGGGGGTGCCCCTGGGGGTGCTGGCCGCCTGGAAGCCCCACAGCGGCTGGAGCCGCCTGGCCGGGGGGCTGACCCTGTTCAGCTTCAGCGCCCCCGGCTTTTTCCTCAGCTTGCTGGGGATCTGTCTCTTTTCCGTGAAGTTGGGCTGGCTTCCCGCCGCGGGGATGTACAGCAGCGGCACAGGAGGCTCCCTCCCGGATCTGCTGCGGCACCTGCTGCTCCCAGGGGCGGTGGTGTGTCTGGGGAGTATGGGCAACCTGATCCGCCAGACCCAGAGCGCTGTGGGGGAAGTGCTGGGGGAGGACTACATCCGCACCGCACGGGCCAAGGGCCTGGGGGAGGGGGCGGTGGTGTGGAAGCACGCCTTCCGCAACGCCCTGATCCCAGTGCTCACCACGGTGTTGAACCACATCCCCCACTTCATCGGCGGCTCTATGGTGGTGGAGCGGGTCTTTGGCTGGCCGGGGATGGGGAGTTTACTATTCACCTCGGTGAACAGCAGGGACTACACCGTCATCATGGGGGTCACTGTGGTGGTGGCCCTGTCAGTTTTGGGGATGAGCCTGCTGATGGATGTGGTCTACCGCCTGGTAGACCCCGGCGTAGACTGGGGAGGTGAGGGACCATGAGCAACGGCAGCTTCCGCCGCTTTCTGGGGGAGAAAAAGGCCCTGGCCGGGGCGCTGTTCCTTCTGACCGTGCTGGCCCTGGTCCTGCTGCTGCCCCCCCTCCTGGGCCAGGACCCCAACCTGACAGACCGCAGCGCCGGCTTTTGGGCCCCACCTAGTCCAGAGCACTGGCTGGGCACCGACGACGCCGGACGGGACCTGCTGGCCCGGCTGCTCCACGGGGGGCGGGTGTCCCTGCTGGTGGGCTTCGCCTCGGCGGGGCTCAGCGCCCTGTTGGGCATCCCCCTGGGATTGCTGGCGGGGTACAAGGGCCAGGGCTGGCAGTTTTGGATCATGCGGGCCTGCGACGTGGTCCAGGCCTTCCCCAGTTTGATCTTGGTGCTGTGCTTGGTGTCCCTGTTGGGGCCGTCGGTGTGGAATTTGATTTTCGTCATCGGTGGCCTGGGCTGGGCCTCGGTGGCCCGGCTGGTGTATGGCAGCACCTTGGCGGCGAAACATAAGGAGTATGTGGAGGCGTCCAGGGCTCTGGGGGCCACAGATGGGGACATTCTTTTGCGGACCATCCTGCCCAATGTGGTGGCCCCGGTGTGGGCCAGTTTGCCCATGAAGGTGAGCCGGGCCATTTTGTGGGAGTCCAGCCTCAGCTTTTTGGGGGTGGGCCTGCGCACCCCCCAGGCCAGTTGGGGGAATTTGATGAACAGCGCCCTGGAGCTGGCCACCCTCACCGGGCGGCCCTGGGCCTGGATCCCGCCGGGGCTGTGTATCGTCACCACGGTGCTGGCCCTGCTGCTGGTGGGGGAGGGGCTGCGGAGAAGTTTGAACCCCCGGCAGGGGCGATAATCGCTTGCATCTCTTCTCAAAAAGGAGTACAATGCCTTTGATACCCATTTTTATAAAAGAAGCATGATTGCCCCGCGATTATCCCATCCTATCTAAGTAGAATAGAGATCAGACAGGGAGGTATTTTCATGAGAAAGACAAAGATCATCTGTACCCTGGGCCCCGCCACCGACGACCCCGCCGTCCTGGAGGGGGTCATCCGCAACGGCATGGATGTGGCCCGCTTCAACTTTTCCCACGGCACCCACGCCGACCATAAAAAGCGCCTGGAGGCCCTGAAGGCCATGCGCCAGAAGCTGGGCAAGCCCGTGGCGGCACTGCTGGACACCAAGGGGCCGGAAATCCGCCTGAAGAACTTCGAGAAGGGGAAGGAGACCCTGGTCACCGGCCAGACCTTCACCCTCACCGCCCGTGAGGTGGTGGGCACCCAGGAGATTTGTAGCATCAGCTACCGCAACCTGCCCCAGGATGTGAAGGAGGGCACCCAGATCATGCTGGATGACGGCCTCATCAGTATGCGGGTCACCCAGGTCAACGAGACGGACATCACCTGCGTGGTGGAGAACGGCGGGCCCATCAAGGACCATAAGGGGGTCAACGTCCCCGGCGTCCACCTGTCCATGCCCTATATGAGCGCCCAGGACCGGGAGGACATCCTCTTTGGCATCCAGGAGGATTTTGACTTCATCGCCGCCTCCTTCTGCCGCTCTGCCCAGGATGTGATGGAGATCCGCCGCCTGTTGGATGAGCACCAGTGCAACATGCGCATCATCGCCAAGCTGGAGAACCAGGAGGGCGTGAACAACCTGGACGAGATCCTGGCGGTGGCCGACGGGGTGATGATCGCCCGCGGGGACATGGGGGTGGAGATCGACTTTACAGAAATCCCCGTGATTCAAAAGGAGACCATCGCCTATACCCTGGGCTGCGGCAAGCACGTCATCACCGCCACCCAGATGCTGGACAGCATGGTGTCCAATCCCCGGCCCACCCGTGCCGAGATCACCGACGTGGCCAATGCCGTGTATGACGGCACCGCCGCGGTGATGCTCTCCGCGGAGACCGCCGCGGGGAAATATCCCGTGGAGGCGGTGGCCACCATGGCGGCCATTGCCGAGCGGACAGAAAATGACATCAACTACTATGCCCGGCTCAAGGAGATGATCCCGGACATGCGCCTGGGCATCGGCGGGGCCACCGCCCACGCCGCCTGCACCACCGCCACGGACACCAACGCCACCGCCATCCTCACCGTCAGCGCCAGCGGGGCCACCCCCCGGCTCATCAGCCGCTTCCGCCCGGAGACCCCCATCATCGCCTGCGTGATGGACGAGAAGATCCAGCGTCAGCTCTCTCTGACCTGGGGGGTCACGCCTCTGATCATGGGCTATGTGAATTCCACCGACGAGATGATCGAGGGCTCCGTGCGCATCGCCCAGGAGGCGGGGCTGCTCCGGGACCGGGACATCGCTGTGGTCACGGCGGGAGTCCCCGCGGGCATCGCCGGGACCACCAATATGATCAAGGTCCACCTGGTGGGAAACAGTCTCATCACCGGGGCCGGCGTGGGGGATCAGGCGGCGAAAGGGGTGTTATGTGTCTGCCGCACCCTGGAGGATGTGAAGAGCAAATTTCGTCCCGGAATGATTTTGGTGGTGCCCCACAGCAGCAATGAACTCTTGCCCTACCTGCGCCAGGCGGAGGGCATCATCACCGAGGAGAACGGCATGGGCAGCCACGCCGCTGTGGTGGGGATGAGCCTGGAGAAACCGGTGATCGTGGGGGCCGTGGGGGCCACCCGAAAGCTCTTTGACGGCATGAAGGTCTCCATGGATTGCCGCCACGGTATCGTGCAGCGGTGGGCGGAGTGACCGTCCAGAGCAAACTGTTTATGAGGAGGATATCCCATGAAATTTCTTGTAAACAAACGGCTTGCCACCCGCATTGGAGCCATCACCACAGCCATCACCGTAGTTGGGATGCTGCTGTTGTGGATCATCGTGTCCACCAACGCAGCAGCCATGGTCAAAAGTGACATCACCAACCAGATGACCGATGCGGTGGAGGCCAGAGCCTCTATTATCAACGAATACGTGCGCTCGGCGGAGGAATATATGACTGCCTTTGCCCTGAGCAGTGAGGTCCACGACCTGCTCCTGGACCCGGAGAACCCCGCGCTGCTGGCCAAAGCTCAGCAGTATACTGAGGAGTTCGCCTCCATCAAGGGGATTTTTGAGGGGCTGTATATCGCCACACCGGGCACCTACGTTTTGACCCACACCTCCCAGGGGGCCATCGGAATGACCACCCGGACGGGGGATTCCCTGGCTACCTTCCAGGATACCATCCTGGCCCAGCAGCAGCTGACGAATTTGGGGATCATGAAGTCCCCCGGCACCGGCAGTATGATCCTCTCCATGTACTACCCCATCTTTGATGGCCAGCGGTGCATCGGCTATGTGGGTGCTGGAGTCTATGCCAGCCACTTGATGGACGCCCTGTTGAATCTGGATATCAAGGGCCTGCCTGACAGCGAATACGTGTTCCTGAATGTGGACAGCGGCGTATATCTCTACCATGAGGATGAGGCCCTTTTGAACACGGAGACCACGGATGTTGGGTACCAGGAGATCATCCAGCGCATCCGCACCCAGGGCAGCACCGAGGCCAGCACCTATTCTTACCGGGACGAGAACAACACCAAGCAGTTGGTGGTCTATAAGTATTTGAAGGACCGCAGTTGGGTCTTTATGGTCCGGGACAGTGCCACCGAGGTTTACGGCGCAGTCACCACCGTGCGCCTGGTGGTGGGGGTCCTGTGCGCGGCGGTAGGCGCGGCGGTGATTTTGCTCACCCTGTGGATCCTGCGCCGGGAGGGCCGGGAGCTCATGGTGGTGGAGCGGGCCATCGGCCACCTGGGAGACCTGAACCTCTCGGCAGACCGGGAGCTGGAGGCCTTCTATGACCGCAAGGATGAGATCGGCATGATTGCCCAGACCACCCACCGGGTCTGCGGCTGCCTGCGGCAGACCATTGACGACGTGGGCCGGATCCTGGGGGAGATGGCCGACGGCAACCTTACGGTGGATGTCACCCGGAACCAGGACTATTATATCGGGGACTTCCAGCGGCTGCATGATAGCCTGCGCTCCATCCACGCCAATCTGGTGCGAGTGCTGCGGGACATCACCCACGTGGCCCAGCAGGTGGACAGCAGCGCGGACCGGGTGTCCAGTGGGGCCCAGGCCCTGTCCCAAGGGACCATGGAGCAGGCTGCCTCCATCGACGGCCTGGTCACCAACGTGACAGCCATCACCGCCCAGATCCAGGACAGCTCCGTGCGCTGCGGCAGCGCCAGCCAGCTGGTGGATCAGGCCACCGGCTATGCCGCCGAGGCGGACACCAAGATGGAGCAGCTCATCGAAGCCACCCGGAACATCGACCGCTCCTCTGCCCAGATCATCACAGTCACCAAGACCATTGAGGACATTGCCTTCCAGACAGGCATCCTGGCCCTGAATGCCTCGGTGGAGGCCTCCCATGCCGGCTCGGCAGGGAAGGGCTTCTCCGTGGTGGCGGAGGAGGTGCGCAACCTTGCCGCCAAGTCCACGGAAGCTGCCCAGAGCACCAGCGAGCTCATCAAGCGCTCCATCCAGGACGTGAAAACAGGGACGGAGTCCACAAGCCTGGCGGTATCCACCATGCAGAGCATCAGTGAATGTATCCAGTCCATCAAGGTCCTGATGGACGAGATCGCCGCCGCCAGTGTGCAGCAGTCGGAGATGATCGCCTTTGTGGAGAACGGGATCAAGGAGATTTCCAAGGTGGTCCAGGCCAACTCCGCCGCCGCCCAGGAGAGTGCCGGAGTCTCCATGGAGCTCTCCGGCCAGGCCCGGAGCCTCAACGGCCTGATTGGACGCTTTCGGATTACTTAAAGCCTTTACCGTAAAAAAAGAGGGACTGTTACAACAGTCCCCTTTTTTTCTTTGTGTTGCGGTACGGTTTCACCCCTCCACCGGGGTCCCGGTAAAGACCATCTTGGCGGCGATCTTGTCGCTGCCCTCGTTGAAGGCCTCCACGTCCACCACGATCAACTGCCGGCCCCGCTTGAGTACCTTGGCCACGGCCACGGCCTTGTCCGCCGTCACCGGCCGCAGGAGGTTGACCTTGCACTCCACGCCGATGATGGACTGCCCCGCCGGGATCACCGTCAGGGCTGCCAGGGCACCGGAGGCCTCGCACAGGGCGCTGATGACGCCCCCGTGGAGCAGCCCCGTCTGCTGCAACAGATCCGGCCGCCGCTGGCAGGAGATCACCACGCGCCCCTCCTCAGCGTCTTCCACGGTGAGGCCCAGCAGCTTGGCAAAGCTCTGGCTGTTGATCCCATCCTGGACTCTGCGTATCATATCATTCATCTCTGTTCGCCTTCCATCCTTCTGATTTGCCCCGCTTAGGGCGGAGCGGTCTGTCTGTAGTTTACCATAGACGGCGGGGAAAAGCCATCCCTTCTGCCTCATTGTACGACAAATCCCGCCACCAAATATAGAACCACGCTGAGCCCCAAGGGGAGCGCCTGGAGGGGAAGGGCGGTTTTGGCATAGGTGGCGTTGCTGGTTTCCGTGACGGAGGCCGCTAGGGTTGCCTGGGCGGCGAAGAAGCAGGCGTTGCAGCTTGCTACCACGCCGGAGATGATGGCCCCCGCCGTGAGCAGCAGGTTCCCGCCCAAAGCCTGGGCCATGGGAACGAGCACTGTGGCGGAGATGGCGCATACCCCCCAGAAGTTCCCGGCGGCAAAGCCCAGGGCGAAGGCCACCAGGAAAGCGATCACCGGCAGGAGATGGATGTTGAGCACCGCCCCCACGGAGCCGATGATGTACGCCGGCATCCCCAGCAGGTCGTTGACATCCCGGAGGAGGAAGGCCGCCGCCACGATGCACAGTACCCCCAGCATGTCTTGAAAACCGGAGAGGATGGTGTCCAGAAACTTCCCTGCCGTCATCAGCCGTTGGGGCAGGTATAGCAGGGCGCAGGACAGCAGGCAGGCGGCGATACCGTAGAGGGCGTCCCCTGTCAGCAGGGTGACGGCGGTGAGGACCACAATGGGCAGGACCAGGTTCCAGGCGTTTCCCGCCGCCGCTTCCCCAGAAGCCGCCTCGGCGGAGGGGGCCGCTAGGGGCTTTGCCTGCTCCCGCTGGTAGGCGGTTTTCATGGGGCCGAACACCGGCAGCACCCCTGCCGCGTATAGTCCACCGCACAGGAGCATGGACAGGGGATAAAACAAAAAGGGGATCATGCGCAGATAGGTCACAATGCCCTGGGTGGGTCCACAAATCCCTGTGGCCACCAGTTGGCTGGTCATGAACATCCCCCAACTGGAGGTGGGGAAGAGCACGCAGGCTGCGGCGGACACGGTGCAGATGAGAAACGCCAGCATCTCCCTGGGGACCCGGAAGCGGTCTGTGGCCTTGCGCATGGCCGCCCCCACAGCCAGAATGGCCAGGTAATCGTCCACGAACACCACGATGCTCAGTAGCCATACCGTCAACAGGGAGCGGCGCTGGCTGTTGCAAAATCGAACCGCTATGTTGGTAAAGCCCTGGATGCCGCCGGAGGCGTCGAACAGGGCCACCAGGCTGCCGAAAAGGCCCACCAGCAGCAGGACCCAAATCCACAGCTCGCTGCCTAAGGTGCCGTAGACCAGGGACATATAGTGCCCAGGGGCATCGGCGCCATATAGGATCACTGCCCCCACAAGGGTCCCTGCCAAGAGGGAGAGGGCGGTGCGCTTGGTGAGCAATACCAGGGCAATGGCAAGGGCCATGGGCAAAAGGCTCAAAAGTCCATAGGTTTGCATCGTCTGTCAACTCCTTTTCCATGTTTGGGAGACGTGCCTCCCTTGGGGATTACTGCACAGGAAAAGCCGTTGACAGGGAAGCCACCAAAATGCTACAATGGCTTTTAGAAATTCTAAAAACGGAGGATTCCATGTATCGCCGTGAACTTGAGACCTTCCTGGTTGTGGCGCAGCAGGGCAGCTTTTTGAAAGCCTCTCAGGAGCTGTTCCTCACTCCCGCCTCAGTGATGAACCAGATCGACAAGCTGGAGCGGGACCTGGATCTCCAGCTCTTTCAGCGCAGCAACCAGGGGGTGACGCTGACCCCGGCAGGGCAGTCCCTGTATCAGGACGTCCAGGTTCTGATGAAAGCCGCCCACCAGGCCCTGTGGCGGGCCAGGGAGATGGCACGGGCCAGCCAGTCCACCATCCGGGTGGGTACCTCCATCCTGCGGCCCTGCAAGGCCTTGGTGGATCTCTGGAGCAGCTTGGAGGATGCCCCCTTTAAGCTGGAGCTGGTCCCCTTCGACGAGACCGCCGGAGGGACGGAGGCCATGCTGGCCGCCCTGGGAGGAAAGATCGACTGCGTGGTCAGCCCCTGCGGCTCCCCCCGGTGGAAGCGCCTGTACCACGTCCAGCCCCTGTACTGGGAGCGCTCCTGCATTGCCCTCCCCCGGACCCACCCCCTGGCCAAAAAATCCGCCCTGGACTGGGCGGATCTGGAGGGGGAGACCTTGCTTCTGGTCCAGCGGGGAAAGTCCACCGTGCTGGACCAGTTGCGAGAGGAGATCCAAAACGAGCATCCCCAGGTCTACATCCTGGACATTCCCCCCATCTGCAATATGGACCCCTTCAACCTCTGTGACAGGTTGGGTTGCCTGATGGAGCTGCCAGAGAGCTGGGCGGATATCCACCCCGCCCTGGTGGCTCTGCCCATGGCCTGGGACTACCAGGTGGAGTACGGCCTCCTCTGCGCCAAGGAGCCCTCGGAGACGGTGCGCACGTTCCTCTCCTGGCTGCGTGCTCAGTTCTCCAATCTTGCGAAGTAGCGATGGGAACCATCAATATGAGACTTTTGTTTTTAGCTGTCCTGTTATACTATGCTTACAGGGCGGTGATCGTATGAGTGAGCTTGGGAAAGCGGCATATTGGTTGGAAAGCGCCGAGTATGATTTGCATACTGCCCGCGCTATGCTGGAAACCCGGCGTCTGTTGTATGTGGGCTTCCTGTGCCATTAGACAATGGAAAAAGCCCTGAAAGCCGTATTTGTTTCCAGGAAACCAGCGGAGGAGCTTCCCGGTGACTATCTGGATACCATGTCAGCCCTTTGGCGCTTGACCCGCCGCGTCAATGAGAACATCGAGCCTGTTCTGCTGACCGCAGAGGATGATACCAGCGGTTTCCTCAGTACAGTTCAAAAGACCGGCATTGCAGTGTAAGCGATTGCGTCTGCGCACCTGTGCGATGCGTGCGCAGAAAACCCCTTGACAAGCCTGGGGAAAGCTCCTATAATAGTCCATTATAGCAAACCCAAACTGGCCACGACGGGAACTCGCCCGGCACACTGCGGGTCCAGAGAGGGGAGCCTTTGGCTGTGAGCTCCCCGCCGCCCACCGGAAGCGACACCATCCCTGAGCCGCCCACCGAGAGCCTTGGCTGTTAGGCTGGGACGGGCCCGCCCGTTACAGCGGCAACGAAGCGGCGCAGTCTGCACAGACGGCGCAAGCAGGGTGGAACCGCGAGATATGTATGATCCCGCCCCTGACCGATGCAGGGGCGGGATTTCTGCCTTTGCAGCACCATCATTCAATAGTAATGTAAGGAGAGATACCATGTCTGACGCTGCACTGTATACCTTTGAAAACCCAGAGTATAAACAGACCTATTGGCACACCTGTTCCCATGTCCTGGCCCAGGCCATGAAGCGCCTCCACCCGGAGGTCAAGCTGGCCATCGGCCCCGCCATCGAGAACGGCTTTTACTACGACTTCGACACCCCCGAACCCTTCTCCGAGACCCAACTGGAGGAGCTGGAGGCGGAGATGCGGAAGATCTGCAAGGAGAAGCTGAAGCTGGAGCGTTTCGAGCTGCCCCGCAGCGAAGCCATTGCCTTTATGGAGGAGCGGGAGGAGCCCTACAAGGTGGAGCTGATCCATGACCTGCCGGAGGACGCCACCATCAGCTTCTATAAGCAGGGGGACTTCACGGACCTGTGCGCCGGTCCCCACCTGGATTCCACCGGACGCATCAAGGGCAACGCCATCAAGCTCACCGCCTGCAACGCCGCCTATTGGCGGGGAGATTCCAACCGCCAGACCCTCCAGCGGGTGTATGGCATCGCCTTCCCCAAGAAGGACGAGCTGGACGCCTACCTGGAAAAGATCGAGGAGGCCAAGCGCCGGGACCACCGGAAGCTGGGCCGTGAACTGGGCCTGTTCATGATGAGTGAGGAGGGCCCCGGCTTCCCCTTCTTCCTCCCCAAGGGCATGGTGCTGAAAAATACCCTGCTGGACTACTGGCGGGGCTGCCACAAGCGCTACGGCTATGTGGAGATCGCCACCCCCATCATCCTCAACCAGCACCTGTGGCACCAGTCGGGCCACTGGGACCACTATAAAGACAACATGTACACCACCGTCATCGACGACGAGGATTACGCCGTGAAGCCCATGAACTGCCCCGGCGGGATGCTGGTGTATAAGAACGAGCCCCACTCCTACCGGGAGCTGCCCCTGCGGGTGGCTGAGCTGGGCCTGGTCCACCGCCACGAGATGAGCGGTGCCCTCCACGGCCTGTTCCGGGTGCGCTGCTTCACCCAGGACGATGCCCACATCTTCATGACCCCCGACCAGATGAAGGACGAGATCAAGAACGTGGTAAAGCTCTTTGACGAGATCTATTCCACCTTCGGCCTCACCTACCAGATCGAGCTGAGCACCATGCCGGAGGACCACATGGGCGACGAGGCGGTGTGGCAGTTTGCTGAGGAGACCTTGCAGACCGCCATCACCGAGATGGGCAAGGACTTTATCATCAACGCCGGGGACGGGGCCTTCTACGGGCCCAAGCTGGACTTCCACCTCTCCGACTCCCTGGGCCGCACCTGGCAGTGTGGCACCATCCAGCTGGACATGCAGATGCCCGAACGTTTCGAGCTGGAATATGTAGGCGAGGACGGGGAGAAGCACCGCCCCATTATGATCCACCGGGCCCTGCTGGGCTCCATCGAGCGCTTCATCGGCGTGATTACCGAGCACTTCGCCGGGGCCTTCCCCGTGTGGCTGTCCCCGGTGCAGGTGAAGGTCCTGCCCATCACCGACCGGGCGGCGGAGTACGCCGACAGCGTGGCGGCCAAGCTGGACGCCGCCGGCTTCCGGGCCGAGGTGGACCACCGCAACGAGAAGATCGGCAAGAAGATCCGCGAGGCCCAGTTGGAAAAAGTCCCCTACATGCTGGTGGTGGGCGACAAGGAGGCCGAGAGCGGCCAAGTGGCCGTGCGCTCCCGCTCCAAGGGCGACCTGGGGGCCATGGACTATGACGTCTTTGCCGCCCAGCTGAAAAAGGCCGTGGAGGAGCGGCGCTTAGACAACGAACTGTAAGTATCATGACCCGGCGCACCCCTGAGGCGCTGGCAGAGGAGGAAGAGGCGTATGTTTTTAGAGACCAACCCAGAGGGAAAAATCCACCGCGAGCCTGCGGAATACCACTTCGCGGACCCTGTGGGTTTGGGCAAGTACGCCCTCACCGTCCGCCCCTCCCAGGGGGACCTGATCAAAGCGGAGCAGATGGAGCCCGCCCTGCTGCAAGGGGGGCGCTACCGCCCCATCACCCTGGAGGGCCGCAACTACTTTGCCACCAAGGATTTCAATGCCTTCTTCAAGCACGTGGAGGAAAAGGGCATCGAGACCACCGACCGGGGGGTCATCATCATCGCCATGAACAAACTCCGGGAGATTTTGCTGGAGAGCCCCGAAGTCTTGGACAACGCCCGCCTCACCGCCGATGGGCAGAAGTTATATCTCATCAAAAATAAATTGACGAATATTCAGGGATAACAAAGGGGGGCGCTTCCACTTGGGAGCGCCCCCTGTTTAGAAATAAATTGCGCGGGAGGATATATGAAGCAGGGATTGAACTTTCTGCGGGAGCGCTGGCGGCTGCTCCTGCTGGTGGTATTTCTGGTCTGCTATGGACTGTGTGCGCTCCTGTTCCTTGTGGCGAAGCTGCAGCTTCGCTTTTGCCCCCGGCTGTGCCTGTTGCTGCTGGGCGCGGTGACGATGTTGGTATGGGCCCGGCGGTGCAAGACGCTCATGGGCAGCACCAGGGGCCCGCGCTGGGAAGCGGCGCGATTTGGCCGGGTGCTGTGTACGTTGGGGGCGGTTTTGGCGGTGCTGGTGTCCCTGGGCGTGGGGCTGGTTCGCACGCCGGAACACATTTTGGTTAAGGATGGGATGAAGATGCTCGTCCGGGTCCACAGCTTTCTGGAAATCGATGTGGATTATTACGAATATAAAAACGCAATCTTTTTCGGAAGGAAATGCGGGAATGCCTGGTACGGCAGTGGCGGGAACGACCCCTTCCACGATGGCGTCAATGATTTTTACGAGATGGTACCGAATACCTGGCACATTTATGACGAGGAGGGGAACCTGATAGACCGGGAACCAGAACGAGAGACCGCGCCTGTCCAGGAACCCGAACCGGAGCCGGAGCCGGAGATGTTGGACACTACGGTATCCACGGGCCAGGATGGCGGTCTGGTGTTTTCTGCCACCATTGATGAGCTGATTACACTTTATAACAGGCAGAAGTACGAAGAAGCCCTCTCTCCGATCATTGCCTGGGCGCGGCAGGACAGCCCTTCGGAGGATGCCGCCTGGTATGAATCCATGGGGCTGGTGGTGCCCGAAAAATATCCTACCCTGACGGTATGCCTCCCAGCGGGAGAGTGGACCATCCGGGAAGTATGGCTGAACTTTGACCGGCGCTTGTATACAGAGGGACATTTTCCGCCCCAAGATGAGATTACCTACACTTTGTTGCGCATCTTTGGCTTAGAAGATCGAGAGGCCAACTGGATGCTGGAGGATTTGGACGCGCTGTCCCGACAGGATATCCGCACTCAGGGGCAAGACAGCCCACCCCAGGTGCTGTACTATCAGGGGAACGTGGGCCTCTATGCCTATACAGAGGGAGAGATCAGCCATTACTGTGTACTCCCGGTGAACGAAGCAGTTCTGAATACCTACGCCCGCCAGGGGACGTCACTCCAAGAACTTGGAGATGCCTATTTGCAGAACATAGCGTTTGAATGAGAAGGAGCCGGGAGGGCCCACGGTTTCCCACTGCCCGTTTCAAATGCCGCTGCCCTGCTTTGCTGGGAATAACACTTGTAAAATGGAGAATAAATAGTATAATAGAAATAGCTAATTTAAGGAGGCGAGAACGATGATCGGAGCAACAGCCACGGCGACAGAGCTACAAAATAATTTTGGTCGTTATCTTAACATGGTCATGAATGGGAATGAGGTCGTTGTGACAAAGAATGGAAAAGAAGTGGGGCGGTTTATCCCCAAGGATGCGGTTGTTTCCTCTCTGACAGATTCCTTAACAGGGATACTGAAGGGGAATTATGATCTTGAACGGGAACGGGACGAGGGATTGAGGAAGAAGTATGAAATTACTGATTGATGCCAATGTCCTTCTTGACGTGCTGCAACAGCGGGAACCCCATGTGGAGGGTTCTGCGCTGATTTGGAAGCTGTGTGAAACAGAAGCGATAGAGGGCTATGTTTCGGCGCTGACAATTGCCAATCTAGTTTATGTGATGCGCAAAGAGCTTGATGGAGAAAAAATAGAGGGGGTGCTGCAAACACTCCAGTTGATTTTCCAGTTGACAGAACTGAAAGCGGTGGACCTTACACGGGCGGCAGGAATGAGATGGAGGGATTTTGAGGATGCGGTGCAATGTGCGACTGCCCAGCGCATCCATGCAGACTATATCATTACAAGAAACGTTCGTGACTTTCAAAACAGCAAGATTCCCGCAGTGACACCAGCGGAATTTTTGGAAAGATTTTGACCACACGTATGAAAGTGCCGGGAGGCCCCCACCAACGGGGGCCCTCCCGGCTCTCGTTTCCTTATTGCGCCGCCAAAATATCTACGCCCATCCCAAAGGGGTCATCCAAAACGATCCGCCCGCAGGGAACGTTACCCTCCGGCAGGGTGATCTCCCGCAGCCGGGCGGCGCAGGGCAGCAGCCGCTCGCGGGGCAGGGGACGGCTGCTCTTCACCGGCAGCAGGGTCCCGTCTCGCCGCTTCATGGTGGTGGTCAGCAGGCGCAGGGGGGCCCTGGCCTCTTGGCGGGCGTAGGCCTCTCCCTTGTCACAGTTGTTGCCCTTGGCCATCCCGTCGGGGCGCAGGCGCACCCGGCAGCCACGGGGGCAGAGGACACAGGTGACCACCCCCGGCTGGGGCAGGCCCTTGGCCAGGGTGGTGCCGCTGTCCCTGGGCATGAGCTTCAGGTCCTGTTTTTGGACAAAACGGGCGGCGTTTCGCCCGGCGGCCAGGCCCTGGGTGGTGACGAAATCCGCCAGATCCATCACCTTCCGGCAGTTGCCGCAGGAGAAGATACCGGGGATGGTGGTCTGTAAGTACACGTCGGTGAGGGTACCATTGCTCACCGGGTCCAGCGCCACCCCCGCCATAGCCCCCACCTCGTTTTCCGGGATCAGCCCCACGGACAGCAGAAGGGTGTCGCAGTCCAGGTGCCGCTGGGTGCCGGGGATGGGGACGCCCTCCTTATCCAGGTCCGAGAGCTCCACCCCGGAGAGCCGCCCCGTGCCGAAAATGTTGGTGACGGTACAGTTCAAATAGAGGGGGATGCCGAAGTCGTACAGGCATTGGCTCACGTTCCGTTCCAGCCCCCCAGGGGTATCTTTGGCCTCCGCCACCGCCAACACCTGGGCCCCCTCCAGGGTCAGCCGCCGGGCCATGATGAGGCCAATGTCCCCGGAGCCTAAGACCACCACCCGTTTCCCCACCATGAGGTTCTTGGTGTTGATGAGGTTTTGGGCCGTCCCGGCGGTGTAGATCCCCGCCGGACGGCTGCCAGGGATGGCAATGGCCCCACGGGTCCGCTCCCGGCAGCCAGTGGCCAGCACCACCGCCCCGGCCATGTAGCTGTGGACCCCGCCACGGGTGACGGCGGTGACGATCCGGCTGCGGCTGAGACCTGTCACCATGGCCCCGGTGCGCAGGCGCACCCCCGCCTCCTGGGCCTCCGTCCGGGCCAAAAGGGCGTATTCCGGCCCGGTGAGCATGGCCTTGTAGCGGTGCAGGCCAAAGCCGTCGTGGATGCACTGGTTCAAAATGCCCCCCATCTGCCGCTCCCGCTCCAGGAGCAGGACCCGCTGGGCCCCGGCCTCTCTGGCCCCCTTGGCGGCTGCCAGGCCGCCGGGCCCGCCGCCGATGACCACAACGTCATAGCGTTCCATCACTTCACCCTCCCTGTAAAGAGTGGGGAGTTCTCCTCCCGGTAGAAAATTTCCTCCGGCTTTTGGCCGTATTCCGTCAGCAGCGCGGCCAGCTTGGGCAGGCAGTAGCCGCCGTTGCAGCGCCCGGTGGTGGCCCAGGCCCGGTACTTGATGCCCGACAGGGTGCGCACCCCCAGGGGGTTCTCAATGGCCTGGCGCACTTCCGCCCGCGTCACCTTTTGGCAGCGGCAGAGGATTTCCCCATACTCCGGGTCGCGGGCAATGAGCATCTCCTGGACCCCCAGGGATTTTTCCCGGAACCGGGGAATGCCCCGGCGCTGGGGGTTGAAGTCCTCTTTGGGGCGCAGGTCCATGGACTGGCCCACCAGGGCCACCACCCCACGGGCGATAGGCAGGGAGGCGGTCATGCCGGGGGATTCGATGCCGATGAGGTTGATGAGCCCCCGGCAGTTTCGCTCCTCCCGGATGATGAAGTCCCGGTAGCCCCCCACCCCTGGCGGGGTCTGCTTGGGCCGGATGCCGCAGTAAGCCCCGATGATCTGCCGTTTCTCCAGGCCGGGGAGGAGCTGCTGGGCCTCCCGCCAGAGCTGGTCCAGCACCGGCTTGGTGCAGGAGACATCCTCCGGGTCGTCACTGTACTCGGCACTGGGGCCGATGAGCAAATTCCCGTGGACTGTGGGGGTCAGGTGGACCCCCAATCCCCCCGCCCCGGCCTTGGGGACGGGGTACACCGGCAGGGGCAGCACATCCTTGGCGATTTGGTCCAGGATGTAGTACTCCCCCCGGCAGGGGTAGATGCGATAGCCCTTCACCCCCGCCAAGGCGGCCACCTGGGCACTGTGGACCCCGGCGCAGTTGATGACGAAGCGGCTGTGGAACACCCGCCCTCCGGCGGTGACGGCGAAGCCTGTCTCCTCCCGCCCAATGGCGGTGACCTTGTGGCCCAGGAAGAAGGAGACCCCGTTGGCCTGGGCGTTCTCCGCCAGGGCCACGGTGTAGAGGAAGGGGTCAAAGATCCCCGTCTCCGGGGAGAGCATCCCCCCGATGCCCCCCACCTGGGGGAGCTTGCTGCGCAAAGTGTCCTGGTCCAGCATGGTCAGGCCGTGGCAGCCGTTGCGCTCCCCTTGGGCCATGAGCTGGAGGAGGGCCGCCATATCCTCCAGGTCGAAGGCCAGGAGCAGCTTGCCGGTTTTTTTGTAGGGCACGTCCAGCTCCTGGCACAGGGCCTCAAACCCCCGGTTGCCCTCCACGCACAGCTGGGCCATGAGGCTGCCAGGGGGATTGTTGAACCCCGCGTGGACCACGGCGGAGTTGCGCCCGCTGGCCCCGGAGGCCACGTCCGCGGACTGCTCCACCAGGGCGATGGCGCAGTGGTAGCGGGCCAGCTCACGGGCCACGGCGCAGCCCACCGCGCCGCCGCCGATGATGAGGACGTCATATTGCAGCTCGTCTGCCATAAGGGAACCCTCCCACAGAGCCCTGCCCCCAGGAGACGGGGGCAGGGCTTGGTGTTTTGTTTGATGCAATTATACCATGCGTGGGCTTATTCGGAAACCTGATTTCCCGTATAAAGTTGATAGTAACGGCCTTTTTTCTCCATCAACTCCTCGTGGTTGCCCCGCTCGATGATGCGGCCCTGTTCCAGGACCATGATGCAGTCGGCGTTGCGCACGGTGGAGAGCCGGTGGGCGATGACAAAGGTGGTGCGGCCGTACATGAGGCCGTCCATCCCCTGCTGCACCAGCATCTCCGTGCGGGTGTCGATGGAGGAGGTGGCCTCGTCCAGGATCAGCACCGGCGGGTCCGCCACGGCGGCCCGTGCGATGGCCAACAGCTGCCGCTGGCCCTGGCTCAGGTTGGCCCCGTCCCCGGTGAGCATGGTGTTGTAGCCGTCGGGGAGGCGGCGGATGAAGCCGTCGGCGTTGGCCAACTGGGCGGCGGCGATGCACTCCTCGTCCCGCGCGTCCAGACGGCCATAGCGGATGTTGTCCATGACGGTGCCGGTGAAGAGGTGGGTGTCTTGAAGGACGATGCCCAGGGAGCGGCGCAGGTCCGCCTTTTTGATCTTGTTGATGTTCACCCCGTCATAGCGGATTTTCCCGTCCTGGATGTCATAGAAGCGGTTGATGAGGTTGGTGATGGTGGTCTTGCCCGCCCCGGTGGAGCCCACAAAGGCGATCTTCTGACCGGGGGTGGCGAAGAGCTTGATGTTGTGGAGGACGATCTTCTCGTCGCTGTAGCCAAAGTCCACATCGTCGAACACCACGTCGCCCTGGACGGGGATATAGTTGCCGTCCTTTTTCCAGGCCCATTGGCAGGTGCGCTCGTGGGTCTCCACCGTGGTGCCGTCGGGGCCCTCCTTGATGTTCACCAGGGACACGTCCCCGGCGTCGGGCTCCGGGACCTCTTCCAGGAGCTTGAACACCCGGTCCGCCCCTGCCAGGCCCATGACGATGGCGTTAAGCTGCATACTGAACTGGGCGATGGGCATGTTGAAGCTCTTGTTGAAGGTGAGGAAGCTGGCCAGGCCACCTAGGGTGAAGCCACCCACACCGCCCAGGGCCAGCATCCCGCCCACGATGGCGCAGAGCACGTAGCTGACGTTGCCCAACTGCCCGGTGATGGGCATGAGCATGCTGGCGATGGTGTTGGCGTTGTCAGCACTGTGGAAGAGGGCCTCGTTGCGCCGGGTGAACTCCTCCACACTCTCCTCCTCATGGCAGAAGACTTTCACTACCTTTTGGCCCTCCACCATCTCCTCGATGTAGCCGTTGAGGCTGCCCAGGTTGCGCTGCTGTTCCACAAAGTAGCGTCCGGAGAGACCGGCGAAGCGCTTGGTGACGAAGAGCACCACCCCCACCATGGCCAGGGTCAGGATGGTCAGAGGGATGTTCAGCACCAGCATGGAGATCAACACGCTGACAATGGAGATGCCGCAGTTCAAAAGCTGGGGCATACTCTGGCTGATCATCTGCCGCAGGGTGTCCACGTCGTTGGTGTAGATGGACATGATGTCCCCGTGGGCGTGGGTGTCAAAATACTTGATGGGCAGGCCCTCCATGTGCTGGAACATCTCGTCCCGCAGGTCCCGGAGGGTGCCCTGGGTGACATAGATCATGACCCGGTTTTGGAGGAAGCTGGCCAGGACGCCGCAGGCGTAAAACAGGGCCACCCGGCTGATGGCCTGGGCCAAGCCGGAGAAATCCGCCGCTCCGCCGGTCTGGACCGCCTGGACCAGGGGTAGGATATAGTCGTCGATGAGGGTCTGGGTAAAAAGGGTTCCCTGGACCATGGCCAGGACGCTGACCACGATGCCCACCACAACAACGATCAGGTGGGGCCAGTAGCGCTTGCCCACATAGCCCAGCACCTGCCGGAAGGTTTTCATGGGGTGCTCCAGCTTGGGCCGGGGCCCGCCGCGGCCTCTTCCGTGAGGGCCGCGGACTTCTTTCGTCTGTTGCGCCATCAGTCTGCACCTCCCTCGTCAAAGTCGCCGCCGCTGGTCTGGGACTCGTATACGTCCCGATAGATGGCGTTGGTCTCCAGCAGCCTTTCGTGGGTGTCAAACCCGCTGATCCGGCCGTCGTCCAGCACCAGGATCCGGTCCGCCTCCGCCACACTGGACACCCGCTGGGCGATGATGAACTTGGTGGTATTGGGAATCTCCTGGGCAAAGGCGGCGCGAATTCTGGCGTCGGTGGCGGTGTCCACCGCGGAGGTGGAGTCGTCCAGGATCAAGATCTTGGGCTTTTTCAACAGGGCGCGGGCGATACACAGGCGCTGCTTCTGCCCGCCGGAGACATTGCTGCCCCCCTGTTCAATGTGGGTGTGGTAACCATCTGGCATCTTTTGGACGAACTCATCGGCGCAGGCCAGTTGGCAGGCCCGGACGCATTCCTCCTCGGTGGCCTCGGCGTCCCCCCAGCGTAGGTTATCCAAAATGCTCCCGGAGAAGAGGACATTTTTCTGGAGCACCACGGAGACCTGGTTGCGCAGGGCCTCCATGTCGTACTCCCGCACGTCCCGGCCTCCCACCAGCACCTGCCCCTGGGTCACGTCGTAGAGGCGGCTGATGAGATTCACCAGGCTGGTTTTGGCACTGCCGGTGCCCCCCAGGATGCCGATGGTCTCCCCGGCCTTCACCGAGAGGTTGATGCCCTTGAGTACCGGTTCGTCGGAATCCTTCCGGTAGGCGAACGCCACGTTTTTGAACTCCACAGAGCCGTCGGCCACGTCGAAGATGGGCTGGTCAGGGTTTTGCAGGTCCGGGGTCTCGTTGAGGACCTCGGAGATACGCTCGGCGCTGGCCATGCTCATGGAGAGCATCACGAACACCATGGAGAGCATCATCAGGCTCATGAGGATGTTCATGCAATAGGCCAGCAGGCTCATGAGCTCCCCGGTGGTAAGGGCACTGCTGACGATCATCTTAGCTCCCAGCCAACTGATGAGCAGGATGCAGATATAGACCGTGGCGTTCATCAGGGGGAAGACCCAGGAGACGATCTTTTCCGAGGAGAGGAACATTTTATAGATGTTCTGGCTGGCGGTGCGGAACTTCTGGTTCTCATGCTCCTCCCGCACGTATGCCTTCACCACGCGGATAGCGGAGATGTTCTCCTGAACGCTGGCGTTGAGGTCGTCGTACTTGTGAAAGATCTGGCGGAAGTATTTCATGGCCCGCGACATGATGAGGAAGAGGAACAGGGCCAACACCACCACCGCCACCAGATAGATGCTGGCCAGACGGGCGTTGATGGAGAAGGCCATGAGCATGGCCACGATGAGGGAGGCCGGTGCCCGGATGCACATGCGCAGGAGCATCATGTAGGCGTTCTGCACGTTGGTCACGTCGGTGGTCAGACGGGTGATGAGACCGGCGGTGCTGAATTTGTCGATGTTGGAGAAGGAAAAGGTCTGGATGTTTTCGTACATGGTCTGCCGCAGGTTCCGGGCCAGGCCCGCAGAGGCGCGGGCGCCGAACTTGGCCCCCAGGGAGCCGGTGAGCAGGCCGATGAGGGCCATCAGCAGCATCCATAACCCTACGTAGCGGATGTGGCCCATGTCTCCAGCGGTGACGCCGTGGTCGATGATGGAGGCCATCATTAAGGGGATGACCATTTCCACGGCCACCTCCGCCAGCATCATCACAGGGGTGAGGATGGAGTCCCGTTTGAATTCCTTGATTTGAGACGCAATGGTTTTGAGCATAGCGACACTCCTTTCTCTGTTCAAATGAAACACGAACCGCCCGCAGCCGTCATTGCAGGTTGGCCAGGATCCGCTGGCACAGGGATTGGAAGAGCGCCCGCTCTTCCAGGCTGAGGCCCTGGCTTGCCAGGGCCTCCACCTCATCAATGGCCTCCATGGAGCGCTCGAAGACGGAGATCCCAAGCTCTGTGAGAGAGAGCTTTTTCAGCCGCGTATCCCCGTCGTCGCTCTGCCGGGTGATATACCCCTTCTTTTCCATGAGCTTTACCATGCCGGAGACGGAGGAACGGGTGATGTGAAACGCTGCTTCCAGGTCCCGTTGGTAGACATCCTGTTGCTGCCGGCAGTAGAGAAAGCCAAGAATGTGGCCGTGCATCATGGAGAACTCGTCGATGCCCCGCTCCCGTGCGATTTTCAAGCACTTGCGGGTCAAAGCGTGGTCCAGGATTTTGGTCAGCCGCCCCACATGGAGGGCGGCGGGGTCGTCCTGATACATGGAAGTCCCTTCTTTCTGAAAATGTTCGGTAACGAACAGTTCGGTAGCGCACATTATAACAGGCCCGCCAAACTTTGTCAAGGAGATTTTTGTGAGGCGGCTCTGTTTCTGTGGGGTTGGACATTTCTTTATTTGCCACAACCCAGAAATCAGGGTATCATACTATCCATACAGGACCCAAAATAAGAGGAAGTGCCGGAAAACATTTGTTAAAATACGATGGACCAAAGGGAAAGGAAGGCAATATGGAATGGAATGAAAAACTACAAATGATTGTCGATTCTGTCGAAACCCATTTGCAACGAAAAGAAGAATGGATTGACAGGGAGGAAATTTCCAAAATAGCAGGGTGTTCTTTCGGCTTTTTTCAAAAGGTGTTTTCGTACATGAATGGGATCAGCTTTGCGGACTATATTCGCGCACGAAAATTGACCTTAGCTGGGTATGACTTGAAAAGCACGGAGTTGAAAGTGATTGAGATAAGCTACAAATATGGGTATGATTCTCCCACCTCATTTACAAAAGCGTTTCAACGGTTTCATGGAGTATCCCCAAGAGAAGCACGAAATGGAAATGTTGTGTTGAAGGTTGTCCCGAAACTGCAAATATTAGAACGCCAGGAATATACGTGGAGACTGGAACAGAAAGACGGCTTTCGATTGGTGGGAAAGCGTATCGTGGTGTCCTGCAAGGATAACCTTCATTGCAAGAAGATACCAGAATTTTGGAATGAATGTCAGCGTAATGGGATTTTTGCAACGCTCATTTCGATGGATACTGCCACCCCCCAAGGGATATTTGGTCTATTTGACGCTTATAATGAACAATCCCAGGAAATTGCATATTCTATGATGGCGATATCGGAGCAAGAAGCGCCACAAGGTTTTACCGAAATCAAGATTCCAAGTGCTACCTGGGCAATTTTTGACTGTCGAGGGCCTGTTCCGCAAGCAATACAGAAGGCTTGGCGATATCTTAGGGAAGAATGGCTGGTCAAATATCCCTTTCAACACGCACAATGCCCAGAAGTAGAATGGTACAGCAATGGAAATGTATATGACAGCAACTATTTCAGTCAGATATGGATACCGGTGATAGGGGAGGAATAGAAATGGTTCATTTGGTTTATTGCGATAACGTAGGCAAAAAAGGGGAAAAGGTATTGGATAAGATTCTAGCAGGAACGAAGACGATGATCGTGCGTGGAGCGGCAGGGAGAAAAATCCCCCACAGCAGAGTGTTTGAGGGGGAGCGTCTTTATTTCATGGAAAAGGGAAGTGCGAAGGTAACGGCAACCGCGACGGTAAAAGAGGTACAAAATTTTGTGAAACTGTCTGAGGAGGAGATCACAAAAACCCTTGCGGAGCATCAGGGTAAATTAAACTTATCGGAGAAGCAAACGCAACGGTGGCATAAAAAGTGCCTATGCTTAGTGGAATTTGAAAATGTTGAGGAAATATCGCCCCTTGCGTTTGAACATCAGGGAAATATGGACGATTGGCTGATATTAGAAAAAATTGAAGATGTTGTTGTGGGAACAAGTATTCCCTACCATTATAAACTATCTAAGTTTTGAACGGGAGGGTTTTCAGGGGGCAAAAAAGCGGCGCTGCAGCGCCGCTTTTTTGCCCCCTGAAAACCCTCCCGTTCAAAACTTAGATAGTTTATAATGGTAGGGAATAC
>CAJTQP010000032.1 GCA_910578575.1 uncultured Oscillospiraceae bacterium | reverse complement strand
GCGGGACGCCGAGGGCGGCGTCCCCTACAAAGACACGCCGGGGTCCTCACCACCCATAGGTTCACAATCTGCGTGGTCGGGCCTACCGTGTGAACATGCCTGTCTTGCGTGTGCCCACGTTGGATGTAGGGGCCGGCGCCCTCGCCGGCCCGCACGTTACCTTAGAGCGTCAAGGAGGGCTCCGAATACACCCGGTCCTTCAACTCACTGTTGAGCATATACAGGCCCTTGGAGTCGCCGCCGAAGAGCTCCATCTTGGTGATCATATCCGCGGCGTTCTTCTCCTCCTCGCCCTGCTCCTTCACGAACCAGTCCAGCACCTGCATCGCCCGGTAGTCGTGGGCCTCCATGGCAGCGGCATAGATGCCATTGATGAGGCTGGTCACCAGCTTCTCATGCTCCAGCCCGGCCTTCAGGGGATCCATGTGGTCCTTGAGCACCTTGTCGGGCTGCTTGATGGCCCCCAGGGTCACCTTCTCGCCGTTGTTGTGGAGGTACTGATAGAACAGCATGGCATGGGACTGCTCCTCCTGGGCCTGGATGCGGTACCAATTCTCAAAGCCATCCAAGCCCACGGAGGCATAGTAGTTGGCAAAGTCCAGATACAGGTAGGCGGAATAGAATTCATGGGTGATTTGTTCGTTGATGAGTTTTGCGACGTTTGCGTCCATAGTGAGGTTCCATCCTTTCTGTGAGAAGTTTTTGCAAACACATCATAGCACTTTTGATCGAGATTGAAAAGAGAAAATTTCCCCTCTCCGGTAAATTTTTCAATCTTCATGAAATCTTCATCCCCTCTGCGTATCATCTTAAACCCGCCCCTGCTATACTAAACGCACAGTCAGGGGCAACCGCCCCAATCCAGAGAAAAGGAGCCACCCACCATGAAAAAGACCTTCCAAGATCTTGCCGTCTTTGGCATTTTCCTCGCCTCTCTCGCCCTAGCCGCCTGCACCCCCGCCCCCAACCCCCAGGCCCAGGACCCCAAGTGGGCGGACTGCCAGGGCATCTACGCCACCGTCCTGACAAACAGCGGCGAGGACGACAGCGCCGCCTACCTGGCCATTGCTCAGCGCAGCCAGCAGCTCCTGGCCCAGCTGGAGGCCAACACCGCCGCCTTCGTCATGGACGCCTACAACTACCAGTCCATCGACGACAGCGGCACCCCCCTCTACACCATGAATACCTGCCACCTCCCCGTGGAGATCGACCCCAACGGCCACTGCATCCGGGTCAGCCCCAACTATTTTGCCCAAAACCCCATGGAAACCGCCGACGGAACCCCCCTCCTGGACCAGCTCATCCAGGACGAGCGCACTCTGAACCTCCTGGTCCCAGAGCAGTACCGCGGCCAAGAGGCAGACATCCTCGCCGCCCACCTGGAAGATTTCTATTTCCAAACAGTCACCGCCGCCAACGACTACAACGAGATGGCCCAGCAGCCAGAGCGCCTGTCCCTCACCCCGGAGGACCTAAGCGTCCACATCATCTACGTCCAGGACGGCCAGCGCTATTTCACCTACCGCCCCGACTGCGCCCCCCAGACCAGCAACTGGATCACCGATCCCCTGGTGCAAATCTACACCGGCAACATCCACTGCAACTACGCCCACAGCATCCTCTCCCAGTGGTGCTACTACCCCTCCGATGCCACTTCCCCCGAAGCCGCCTACCAAGAACTCCTGCCCTACATCACCGCCTGCGGCGCCCAAGCCAGCCTCCAACAGCTGGACCCCATCGCCCCATGAGCCCCCACCACGCATAACCACCCCGTTTCCTGCCCAAACTATGGAAAAGGAAACGAGGTGGTTTTTTTGCAAGTACGCGATATTATGAACCAGAATGTGGTCAGCATCGAGCCGGGGGAGAGCGCCGCCCTGGCGGCCCGGCTCCTGGCCCGGCACAATGTGGGGGCCCTCCCCGTCTGCTCTTCCAAGGGGGTCCTCCAGGGCATCATCAGCGACCGGGACATCATCCTGCGCTGCGTGGCCGCCGAGGAGGACCCTGGGGGGCTGAAGGTGGGGGAGATCATGACCCGCTACCCCTGCGCCGTCGCCCCGGAGGACGACATCCGCCAGGCGGCCCAGCTCATGTCAAGCAAGCAGATCCGCCGCCTGCCGGTGGTGGAGCGAGGCCAGGTGGTGGGGATGGTCTCCCTGGGGGACCTGGCCAAATGCGGCCGCTACGAGATGGAGGTCTCGCGGGCCCTTTTGGACATCTCCGAAAACATCCGCCAGCCTTAAACCTGTTCCAGCAGACTGCGGATGCGCCCGGCAAAGTCCCAGTCCTCCTTGGCCAATTCCAGGAACAGTTGGGACAAGCTGGGGTCCCCGCAGCCGTCTGCCCCGGCCAGGCAGGCAGCCATGCACTCCTGCTCCCGCATGAAGCGCCGGCGCAGGGTGCCTAAGTACGAAGTCGCCGGGGGAAAGCCCTCCCCCTCCGGCCAATAGCGCACACCGGAGATGAGGAACTCTGCCGCCGAGAGCCGCTTGGCCTGGCGCAGCTTCTCCTTCCCCAGGGTGGAAAACACCCGCCCTGGGCCGCCCCCCACCCGCCGGGACAGTCTTTGATACTCCTTCCAGTCCCCGATGCAGCGGCGGATCAGCTCCTGGAGCAGGGGCACCCAGTCCATACAACTGGGCCCCAGCACACACAAGACCTCCCAGCCTGGGAAATCGTTGTTGGGATGGTCCGTGCAGGGGGGCACAGGGAGCACCTCCTGGGGGGGTGCCGGGGGCTGGCTGGGGGGCGTCTCCTCCCCGCCGCCGTTCTCCGGGGGTGTCTCCCCCTCCGTATCCCCCGGTTCCGGCGCGGGTTCCGGGGTCGGGGGCTGGACCTCCCTGGCCTCGACCTCTTCCCCCCAAGCGATGGGGCAGCTCTCCCGGCTGCCTGTCATCACCCGCTTCCAGACCCGTTCAAAGACTTCCTTCTGGTCCTCCGGCATACTGGCGTTCAGCCGTTCATCCATGGCGCAATACCTCCTTTTTCCGTTTCTCTATCCTATGCGGGATGGATGGATTTGGCAATCGCCGGGGGAAATTCGATAATTTTTGCAAAATTTCGTTTTTCTCCTTTCGATTTCCCCAGAAATGGCATATAATAGTGGTCTAACACACTGCCCGCCGTCCCCGGCGGTGGGCAACGAAAAGGAGGGATGGTCCCATGCTGCTTCGTGTCCTGGCCATCGGAGACGTGGTCTCCGACACCGGGCTGGATTGCCTGCGCCGCCATCTGCGGGGACTGCAAAAGGAACATGGCGTCCACTTCACCGTGGTCAACGGGGAGAACGCCGCGGGCCTGGGCCTGCTGCCCCACCACGCCGAAGAGATGCTGGACGCCGGCGCCGACGTCATCACCCTGGGCAACCACACCTGGAGCAAGCGGAAGATCTGCGACTATCTGGACAGCTCTCCCACCATCCTGCGCCCTGCCAACTACGCCCCTGGCCTCCCCGGCCGGGGTTTTGGGGTCTATGACGGGCCAGAGGGCCTGCGCATCGGGGTGCTGAACCTCATGGGCCGCTTCCAGTTGGACTCCAACCTCTCCTCCCCCTTCCGGGCCGCCGACCGGATCCTGGCGGGGCCAGGGCAGGACTGTGACGTGCTCCTGGTGGACTTCCACGCCGAGGCCACCAGCGAAAAGGGGGCCATGGGCTGGTATCTGGACGGCCGGGTCCAGGCGGTGTGGGGCACCCACACCCACGTACCCACCGCCGACACCCAGATCTTCCCCCAGGGCACCGGCTTTCTCACCGACCTGGGGATGACCGGCCCGGACCGCTCTGTTCTGGGCATCCGGCCGGAGCACTCCATCAACCGCTTCCTGGGGGGCCTCCCCACCCGCTATGCGCCCGCCCCCGGCGCCGCCAAGCTCAACGGGGCCCTCTTCACCATCGACACCCAGCGCCGCGTCTGCGTGGACGTGGTGCGCTGCGACATCCGGGAATGACCCCGACACCAACCAAAGGAGGATGCTTACGTGCTGACCTTTCTTCACGGCGCGGATTTTCACCTAGATTCCCCCTTCCGTGCCCTCTCCCCCGAACAGGCGGCCCAGCGGCGGCAGGAGCAGCGCCAACTGCTCTACCGCATGGCAGACCTGGCCCAAGACGCCGAGGTCGATCTGCTCCTCCTGGCGGGGGACCTCTTCGACAGCCAACGGGTGCGGCCTGAGACCCTGGAGATCCTCTACGATGTCTTCGACAGCCTGGACTCCGTGGTCTTCCTGGCCCCCGGCAACCACGACCCTTACACCGACCGCTCCCCCTACCGCACCGCCCAGTGGCCGGACAACGTACATATCTTTTCCCAGGAGGCCCCAGAGCGGGTGGCCCTGCCAGCCTTGGACGTGGCGGTCTACGGCAGCGCCTTCACCACCGCCCACCGCCTGGGCAGCCCCTTGGAGAACTTCCAGGCAGAAGAGGACGACTTCATCAAAGTGGGCTGCTTTCACGGGGACCCCAGCTCCCCCAACAGCCGCTACGGCCCCGTCTCCTATGAGGACATCGCCGGGTCTGGCCTGGACTATCTGGCCCTGGGCCACATCCACAGTGCGTCGGGCCTAAAACGGGTGGGGAACAGCTTTTACGCCTGGCCCGGCTGTCCGGAGGGCCGGAGCTTTGACGAGACCGGGGACAAGGGGGTCTACCTGGGCCAGATCGAGGACGGCCGGGTGAGCCTGGACTTCGTCCCCCTGGCCCAGCGCCGCTACCTGGCCCCCAAGCTGGACATCACCGGCAAGGACCCCCGCCAGGTCCTGGAGGCCTATTTCTCCCAGGCGGACCCCAAGGACATCGTCCGCTTCATCCTCACCGGGGAGCGGGAGGAGGGCAACGAGCCGGACTTGCAAGCCCTCACCGCCCTGGCCGCCTCCCACTTCTACAGTGTCCAACTCTATGACAACACCATCCTCAGCCCCGCCCTCTGGGCCCGGATGGAGGAGGACAGCCTCACCGGCCTCTTCCTGCAAAGCATGTACCAGCGCCTCACCCAGGCGCCCCCTGCCCAGCGGCCCCTGCTGGAGCGGGCGGTGCGCTTTGGCCTGGCGGCCCTGGAGGGAAGGGAGGAACCCCGATGAAGCTTTTGAAACTCACCGCCACCTTCGGCTGTCTCCAGGGGGAGACCCTCAGCTTCGGCCCCGGCATGACCCTCATCGGCGCGGTGAACGGCAGCGGCAAGTCCACCTGGTGCGCCTTCCTCCGGGCCATGCTCTACGGCCTGGACACCCGCCAGCGGGACAAGCGGGGGGCCCCCGCGGACAAGAACCGCTACCGCCCCTGGAGCGGGGCCCCCATGGAGGGCTCCATGCTGTGTGAATACCAGGGCAGCGTCATGGAGGTCCGCCGGACCTCCCAGAGCGGGGTCCCCATGGGGGACTTCTCCGCCGTGTACGTAGACAGCGGCCGCCCCGTTCCCGGCCTCACCGGGGAGAATTTGGGGGAGACCCTCACCGGGGTGGGCCGGGAGGTCTTTGACCGCTCGGTGTTTCTCCGCCAGAGCAGCCTGGCCGTCACCCAGAGCCAGGAGCTGGAGCGGCGCATCTCCGCCCTGGTGTCCACCGGGGAGGAGGAGGGCTCCTGGTCCCAGGCAGATGAGACCCTGAAAGGCTGGCAGCACCGCCGCCGCTTCCACAGCGCCGGCCTCCTCCCCCAGCTGGAGCAGGAGGAAGAGGAACTCAACAACACCCTCCGCCAGACCAACGGCCTGCGCCAGGACCTGGACCAGGCCCAAGCCCGCGCCGAGGCCCTGCGCCAGGAGCAGACCCGCTGGGATACCCTGATGCAGGAGGAGCTGGACCAGCGCAAGGCCAACAGCCGCCAGCGCTATGACCAGGCCAGTGCCGAGCTGGACGCCGCCGAGCACCGGGTCCGGACCCTCCAGTCCCAGTACCAGACGGAAGCGGACCTGGAGGGGCAGCAGGAGATGGAGGAGGACGTGGAGGACCTGCAATACGCCCTGCGCCTGCGCCGCCGCCGTCACCTGATATTTGTCCTCTTTGCTGTCCTTCTGACTTTGGCCGCCGCGGCCTGGTACATCGTGGTGAACCCCATGTACCTGGAGCCCCTGCTGCCGGAATACCCCCTGAACTGGCCCCAGCCCCCTCTGATCCCCCTGGCCGCCGCCGTGGGAGCCCTGTGGCTGTTGGTGCTCATCACCGGCCTATTCAAATTGCGCAAGGACCGCCGGGACCGCCAGGAGCTGGAGGAGCTGCAAGACCTCCTAGAGGAGGAGCACAACCAGGCCCGCCAGCACCAGGAGCTCCAAGAGGCCCTGGCCCAGCGGGAGCAGGCCCGGAAATACTTCGAGGCCGTGGAGTCCGCCCAACCCCAAGGCGCCCCCACCCGCTCCCCGGAAGCGGAGTCCTGCCGGGAGGCCCTCCACACCCAGGAGCGGGAGATCTCCCAGCTGGAAGGCCAGCTCTCTGCCCTGGGGGACCCTGTCCTCCTGGAGGCCCGCCTGGACAACCTCCAAGAGGAGCGCAGCCGCCTGGAGACCGACTTCGAGGCCATCTCCCTGGCCCGCGAGTTCCTCAGCCAGGCAGATGAACAGCTCCACGCCCGCTTCTCCCCCCAGCTCAGCCAGCAGGCCGCCCAGTATTTCTCCCAGCTCACCCAGGGGCGATACGACCAGATCAACCTGGACCGCAGCCTCAACGTCACCGTCCGGGAGAGCGGCAGCCTCAGCGACCGCCCCCTGGCCTACCTCAGCCGGGGCACCGCCGACCAGCTCTACCTGGCCCTGCGCCTGGCAGTGGCCAAGCTGCTCCTCCCCCCGGAGCAGGCGGTCCCCCTGGTCCTGGACGACGCCCTGCTGACCTTCGACGACCACCACCTAGCCGTCACCCTGGAGCTTTTGATGGAGCTGTCCCAGCAGCGACAAGTGATCCTCTTCACCTGCCAGCACCGGGAGTTCTCCCTCCTGGAAAACCGCCGGGACCTCACCACCCTCAAACTCCCTGGCTTTTAAGCACAACAAACCTCCCGCGGAAGGCCCCTTTCCTGGGCCCCTTCCGCGGGAGGTTTTGATTCCATCGGTTGGGCTGCCGCCCAAACCTGCCCAGAGGCTCTGCCTCTGGACTCCGCCACCTTGGTGGTGTCACGCTGCGCCATCTCCGGCCTAAGAGCCGCCGCTTTGCGGCGGTTGGCCTCCGAATCGCCCGCCTGCGGGCGGGTGTGCTTGCGACGCGGTTCTAAGCCCCTCCGACTCCGGCGAACCCATCCGGGGCCTGCGGCCCCTCCTTGGGCTTCGCCTACGCTCCGGGGCTTAGCCCGCTGCTCGCGACGGCTCCGCGCTTCGATTGAAAAAGGTGGACGAAAACTTTAATCTGCGTATCATCGTGAAGTTGTGATTGCTATTGTCGGGAAACTGGCGTATAATGAGAGCAAATATCACTTTGAAGGAGTCTCGCTATGTCTGAAACCCAAAACACTGCGGCGCCCCTGCCGGAGGACCCCAAGCCGCCTGAGAATACCACCCTCCCTGAGGACCCCACACCCGCCGAGGCCCCCGACCAGCCCGACGGCAGCGACCCCGACACCCCCAAGAAGAAAAAAAAGAAATCGGACCTGGCCAACGATCTGTTCACCTGGCTCCAAGCTCTCACCCTGGCCCTGGTGATGCTGGTGGTAGTGTTCGCCTTCTTCGGCCGCGTCATCAACGTGGATGGCGTATCCATGGTCCCCACCCTCCACCACAGGGACCTGCTCCTCCTCCAGTGCATCAACTATGAGCCGGAGCAGGGGGATATCGTGGTCCTACGCAAGCAGTTTGGGGAAATCGACAGCCCCATCGTCAAGCGGGTCATCGCCGTGGGGGGCCAGACGGTGGAGATCGACTATAGCAGCGGCACCGTCTACGTGGACGGCATCCCCCAGGACGAGCCCTATATCAATGAGCCCATGCTCATGCCCAGCAGCGACAAGGAGCGGGGCAACTATTGGGAGGTCCCGGAGGGTTCCGTGTTCGTCATGGGCGACAACCGCAACGCCTCTGCCGACAGCCGCAACATGGACCTGGGCACGGTGGACACTCGGTATATCATCGGTCGGGCGGTGTGCGTCTTGCTGCCCTTCCAGGACTTCCGGGTGTTGGATTAAGGAGGTGTCACCATGCGACTGGACAAATGGCTGAAAGTCTCCCGCCTCATCAAGCGGCGCACCGTGGCCAACGAGGCCTGCGACAACGAGCGCATCTCCGTCAATGGCCGGGTGGTGAAGGCCTCCTACGACGTGAAGGAGGGGGACACCCTGGAGATCCGCTTCGGGGCCCGGACGGTCCAGGTGGAGGTCCTCTCCACCACGGAGCTGAAGGGCAAGGAAAACGCTGCCCTGATGTACAAAGAACTCTGAAAACCGCAACAAAAAACCAGCCGCACCGGCTGGTTTTTTTGTGGTGTTTATTGTTGGTCCACCGCGTCCTTCAGGGCCTTTCCCGGCTTGAACACCGGCACGGTGGCGGCGGGGATGGGGACCTCTTCCCCGGTGCGGGGGTTGCGGCCGATGCGCTCTGCCCGCTCCTTGGTCTCAAAGGAGCCAAAGCCCACGATCTGCACCCGCTCCCCCTCGGCCATGGCCTGGGTGATCTGGTTGAAGGTGGCGTTGAGGGCGATCTCCACGGTCTTTCGGGGCAGGGTGGTCTCTTCAGCGATGCGCAGGATCAGTTCATTCTTGTTCATGCTCGTGTTCCCTTTCTTTGTCGTCTTTGGTGTCTTTGGTCTCGCGGTCCTTCATCTGGTCCCAAAAGGCCATCAGTGTCGCCACAGGAAAGGCCGACATGGGCTTTCCCTGGGCTGCGGCCGCCGCCTCCACCCCGGCAAACCGGCGAATGAATTTTTCGCAGGCTGCGTCCAGGGCCCTTTCGGCGTCTATCTGGAAGAACCGGGCCACCTTCACCGCTGCGAACAGCAGGTCCCCCAGCTCCTCTTCCACATTGCTCTCCTCCGCCACAGCGGTTTTCAGCTCGTCCACTTCTTCCGTGAGCTTGTCCATGGCGGCCTGGACATTGGGCCATTCAAACCCCGCCTTGGCCGCCTTGCCTTGCAGCTTCTCCGCCCGCCACAGGGCGGGCAGGCTCCGGGCCACCCCGTCCAGGACCTCCGCCTGGGTCTGCTGGCCCTTCTCCCGGCGTTTCAGCTCCTCCCAGTCCAGGGCCTCCTCCTCCGGGGCGAACACATGGGGGTGGCGGTAGATGAGCTTTTTACAGATCCCGTCGGCCACGTCGTCCAGGTTGAAGCGCCCCGCGTCCTCCTCGATGGAGCTGTGAAAGAGGACCTGCAACAGCACATCCCCCAGCTCCTCTTTCAGGTGTTCCGGGTCCTTCTGGTCGATGGCCTCCGCCACCTCGTAGGCCTCTTCGATAAAATTCCGGCGGATGCTCTCATGGGTCTGCACCTGGTCCCAGGGACAGCCCCCAGGGGCCCGGAGGATGGCCACGATCTCTCGCAAGTCCTCCACCCCGTACCGCGCTTTGGTTTCAAAATCTATCATAATCTATCATAGCTTTCCCATTCTCACAAGCCCTTATGGGCTTTCTTCACAATTTCTTCACGAAGTTGTCCCAAATCCCCCGGTTTTCCGAGAGAAAACGGCACAAATTCCCCTGGATTCTCACTTCACCCGCAAGATCCTTGCGATCTTATCCCCCTTGGGCATCAGGGACAGGTCGTCTCTGGACACCACCTGCAAGCCCACCACCAGCAGCAGATACACCACCCCGGCAGTACAGATGGACCCCGCCACGCCCAGCAGGTTGCCAAAGTGCTGCGACAGATAGCCATAGCTGGCCCAGGCATACACCCCCATCACGGCGGAGGCCAGGGCGGTTTTCCCAAACACCCGCCAGTATTTTGGGGGGTGGGGGGTCACCTGCTTGATGGCGATGAGCTCCATGACCGCCACCAGCACGAAGCAGATCAGGGTCCCCACCGGGGCTCCTTTGACCCCCAGGGCCGGCTGCTGCACCAGGAAGAAGTTCACTGCCAGCTTGGCCGCGCTGCCAATGGCGATAAACAAAATGGGCAGGGAGGCGTGGCCGTTGGCCTGTAGGATGGCGTTGCACAGCAGCATCACGCACACAAACACCGAGGCGATGCCCAGCACCAGCATACACTGGCTGGCCACCTCCTGGTTGGTTTCCGGAAAAAGCAGTTGGATGATGGGCCCGCTGAGCACCGACAGCCCCACCCCCGCCGGCAACGCCAGCATCACCCCCACCCGCAGGGCGGATTCCGCGATCTTCCCCGCGCTGCGCCGCTTCCTCTGGGTGAGGGCGGCGGAGATGGCCGGGACGATACAGGCGGTGAAGGAGACCATAAAGGCCGAGGGCAGGTTGTAAATGGTCACCGCCTTCTGATAGCTGCCATAGAGGGCCACCGCCATATCCCGGTCATAGCCCAGGGCGCTCTGCATCAGCCCCTGGACCTGGACGGTGTCCAGATAGGTGGTGATGGGCACCACAGAGGCGCTGATGGTGATGGGGATGGCGATGGAGAGCAGGTTGATCAAAATGAACCCGGCCCCGTCGGGCAGGTCCCGGCTGGGGAGCTGCCGCCCTTTGGCCCGGTGGTGCTGGACCATCAAATAGATCAGCCCTAGAAATCCCCCGCAGGTGACGCCAACGATGGCCCCGGCGGCGGTGATCTCCATGCCGAAGCCCCGACGGGTCAGATACCAGGCCAACGCCAGGCCGATGCCCAGCTTCGACACCGCCTCAATGACCTGAGACACCGCCGTAGGCACCATGTTGGAGTGCCCCTGGGCATAGCCCCGGTAGGCGGACATGGCGCACAGGAACAGCGCAGACAGGGCCATGGCCCGGATGGCGGGGGCCGCCAGGCTGTCATGCTGGAATTGGGCCAGAGGTTCCGCAAAAAACAGCATCACCAGGGAGCTGACGGTGCCCAGGAGCACGAAGGTGGTCAAAGCCACCCGGAACACCCGGTCCGCCTGCCGGTGCCGCCCCAGGGAGTTGGCCTCGGAGATGGTCTTGGAGATGGCCACCGGCAACCCCGCCGTGGACACCATCATCAGCAGGTTGAACACGGCGTAGGCATTGTTGAAGTGCCCGAAGCCCGCATCCCCCAAGATCCTACCCAGGGGGATCTTGTAGAGGGCACCGATGATCTTCACCAGGATGATACTGGTTGCCAGGATCGCCGCACCGCCGAAGAAGGTGTTGCTTTTCTGCGTTGTTTTCAAAGGTCTGTTCCTCCCGTCTGGGGGTGGGTGCTCAGCCAAACATCAGGGGCCGGGCGTAGTGCTCCACCTCGTCCAGGATAGCTTCCATGTCCAGAGTCAGGAAGTCTCCGTCTTTGTATATGAGCTTGCCGCGGGCAATATTCATCACCACGTCGCTGCCGCGGGCGCTGTAGACCAGGTTGTCCACCACGCTGTGGCACAAATGCAGGTGGGGGCGGTCAAAGTCCACTAAGATCAGGTCCGCCTGGTAGCCGGGGGCGATCACCCCGCTCTTGCGCCCCAGGGCCTTTGCCCCGTCCACGGTGGCCATTCTTAGCACATCCATGGGCAGCAGGGCCAGGGGGTCGTGGGTGACGCCGTTGTGGAGCACGGCGGCGAACTTCATCTCCTCAAACAGATCGGTATTGTTGTTGGAGGACACCCCGTCGGTGCCCAGGGCGATGTTCACCCCCGCCTTCTTCATGGCGGGGATCCACGCCACCCCGGAACCCAGCTTCAGGTTGGACACCGGGTTGTGGACACAACTGATGCCCTTCCGGCTCATCAGCGCCCAATCCATCTCATCGGTCCACACGCAGTGGGCGGCAATGGCCCGGTTCTCCCAGACCCCATAGCGGTCCAGGATTTGAAGGGGGGTAGCCCCCCCATGGCGGCCCTTACACTCCTCATGCTCCCGCTGGGTCTCGGAGATATGGACGTGCATCCCCAGCTTGTGGTCCTGGGCATAGTCCGCCATCCACTGCCACAGGGGATGGTTGGAGGTGTACTCCCCGTGGATGGAGGCATCCACCAAAATCTGCCCATTCCCCGCCCCATGCCATTCCTCGGTGAGCTGACGCTGGTTCTGGCAGTCGTTGCAGCGCTCTGGGCTAAACTCCTCTGGAGCCCCAAAATACACCCCACCACAGGAGAGGTTGGCGCTGATGCCCGCCTCCAGGACGGTCTTGGCAATGGCCGGGGTGTGCATATACATATCCGCGATGGTGGTGGTGCCGGAGGCGATCATCTCCGCCAGCCCCAACGCCGCCCCGGCGGCCACCGCCCGGTCATCCAGCTTGGCTTCCGCCGGGAAGATCCACTGGTTCAGCCAGGTCTGCAAGTCGCAGCCCCCGCCATAGCCCCGCAGCAGGGTCATGGGCACATGGGTGTGGGCGTTCACCAGCCCCGGCATCAATACGTTGTTCTTGCAGTCGATCTCCTGGTCAAAGGCCCCCTCCGGACGGGTGGTCCCCACAGACTGGATGGTCTCCCCCTGGATGGCCACGAAGGTATTGCTTTTCACCAGATTCGAGCCGTCCATCAACAGGGCCCGGCAGTTCTTCAACAATAGGCTTCCCATGACACGCCCTCCTTATAGATTCTCCAGGCAGGCCAGGAGCAGGGCGGAAAAGCGCTCCCGTGCCGCCGCAGCGGCCTCCAGGACCTCCTCCTCGCTGAGGGGCTGCGGCAGCACCCCAGCGGCCATGTTGGACACCAGGGTAAAGCCCAACACATCCATGCCGCAGTGGGCGGCGGTGATGACCTCCGGGGCGGTGGACATCCCCACCGCGTCCGCCCCCAGGAGCCGGGCCATGCGGATCTCCGCCGGAGTCTCATACTGGGGACCGGGGAAGTACATATAGACCCCCTCTTTCAAGTCCATGTCCAGCTTTCTGGCCTGCTGCCGGGCCAGGTCCTGGAGGGCAGGGGTGTACAGGTAGCTGGAATCCGGGAAGCGCACCCCAAATTCCGGGAGATTCTCCCCCCGCAGGGGGGATTCCATAAAGATCTTGATCTGGTCGGTGATGAGCATCAGGTCCCCGGCCTTGAACTTCCAGTTCACGCCCCCGGCGGCGTTGGTGACAAAGAGGGTATCGCAGCCCAGCAGCCGCAGCACCCGCACGGCGTAGCTGACCTCCTGGTAGGAATAGCCCTCATAGTGGTGCATCCGCCCCTGCATCACCGCCACGGGCTTCCCCGCCAGCTTACCAAAGACCAGCTGGCCCTTGTGGCCGGGGGCGGTGGAGTGCTTAAAATTGGGGATGTCGCCATAGGGCACCACGATGGCCTCTTCCACCTCGTCCCCCAAATAGCCCAGGCCGGAGCCCAGGACCATGGCCACCTTGGGCTGGAAGCCCTTGAGTTTTTCCCGGAGATAGGCCGCGCTGGCCTGGTAATCGGCGTAGGTAAAGTTCATAGGTAGACCTCCCCATTCATCGGCCCGGCCAAAGCAGCCGGGGAAATTTTTTCATAATACCGCAATATCTTACACCTATTTGAAACAAAAAGCAATCATTTCTCCTTTTCCCTCTCAAAAAAGCAAGGCGGAAGAAAGGCGCAGAAAAACCTGGGCTTGCGCAAGGGTCCCCCCATCGGGTATAATAGGCGCAAAGGAGGGCGGTGCCGATGGCAGAGCTAAAGCGCCAGATGAAGGACAGTATCTTCACCTTTCCTGGCGTCTCGCCAAAAGGAGGTTTGTGATATTATGGGACTGCTATTTGACGACGAGACCATCCGTGAAATCCACGACTACAACGTAGCCAAGGAAGCCCGACAGGAGGGCCTGGAAAAAGGCATCGACGCCATGGTTTCCACTTTGCGAGACCTCTCCATCGACCGAACTACCATCGCCCAGACGCTAGCGGCAAAGTTTGACCTACTCCCCAACGTAGCGGAGGAAAAGGTGGCGCAATACTGGGTCCAATAACGACGCGAAAAGGCCAAGCCCGGTTTTTCTGGGCTTGGCCTTTTTCTATCATTTCACGCCTGTACGCTGCGCAACACTTTTTCCAAAGCTTCGCAGGCCTCCGCCAGAGCCGGCGTCTCGTCCGCCAACCGCCCGGTCTCCCCGGCCTTGGCGGCCAGCTCCAGGGCCTGGGCCTGGTCGCCAAGGTCCATGGCGCCCACCCAGCGCGCGGCGCTCTTGAGGGCGTGGACCTCCACGGTGTAGTCCTCCCAGGCCCCCACCTCCAGGGCGGTGCGCAGCCGCTCCACCCGTCCGGGAAGCTGGTCCCGGAACAGCAGTAAGGTCTTGCGGTACAGCCCGGCGGTGCCGCAGTACCCCATGCCCCGCTGGGCATCAATCCCCGCCAAGCCGGTGAGATCCGCAGGCGGGGGCTCCGGGGTCCCTCTGGGGGCCTCTTTCACCGGCTCCTGCTTGTCCTGGGGCAGCCACGCCTGGAGGATGGCATCCAAGGCTGGCAGTTCCACCGGCTTGGAGAGGAAGTCGTTGAAGCCATTGTCCAAGAAGTATTCCTTGACCCCCTTCATGGCGTTGGCCGTCAAGGCCAAGATGGGCACCACGGCAAAATAGGGGTCCTTCTTCCCCATCTCCCGGATGCGCCTGGTGGCCTCCACCCCGTCCATGTCGGGCATCATGTGATCCATAAAAATCAGGTCCGGCCACACCTGGGTGACCTGCTCCAAGGCCTCCTGGCCGGAGCGGGCGGTGTGGACCTCCAACTGGTAGGGCCGCAGCAGGCCCTGGATCACCCGCAAATTCAGCTCGTGGTCGTCCACCACCAGCACCACCCCCTCTGGGGCGGTGAAGCTATTGACGAACAGGCTGCCCTCTTTGCTCACCTGTCCCTGATAGGGGCCGCAGGGGGCGGGGTCGATCACCTGTTGGGGGATACGCACCCAGAAGTCGCTGCCCACTCCCAGCTGGCTCTCCACCCCCAGCTCACCGCCCATCAGCTCCACCAGCTGTTTGCAGATGGACAGCCCCAGGCCTGTGCCCTCGATGCGGCGGTTGTCCCCCTGCTCCAGGCGGAAATAGCTGCGGAAGATGGCGGGGATATCCTGTTGCCGGATGCCCACCCCTGTGTCCTTCATGTGGATGGTCAAACTGCCGTTCTCCCCCTCCCCTGGCAGCCAGCCCACCGCCAGGGTGACAGACCCCTCTGGGGTATACTTCACCGCGTTGCTGCCCAGGTTCATGATGATGTGGCAGAGATTCACGTCGTCCCCCAAGAGGGTGGCGGGGATGGTCTCCTCCACCTGGGCGGAAAACTGTAAGCCCTTCTCCTGGGCCCGCATCCGCAGGGTGGTGATGCAGTCGTGGAGGGTGGAGAGGATGTCGTAGCGCACCAGGTTCAGCTCCGCCTTCCCCGCCTCGATCTTGGACAGGTCCAGGATGCTGTTGATGTTCTCCAGCAAGATCCGCCCGCTGCCCCGGATGTCCTGGAAGCAGTTGTCCTTCTCCTCCGGGGCCGCCTCCCGCAGCCCCAGCTCACTCATGCCCAAGATGGCGTTGAGGGGGGTGCGGATGTCGTGGCTCATGTTGGCCAGGAACTGGGATTTGGCCTCGTTGGCCGCCTCCGCCGCCCGCGCGGCCACCTGGGCCCGCTCCTCCTGCTTGCGCAGGTTCACCGTCTCCGTCTCGTCCTCAAAGACCCACAAGGTCTCCGGGGTCTGGGGGCCGTACTCCGGCATGGGGAAGACCTGCATCCCCACCCAGGTGCCGTCCTGTTTCCGATAGGTCAGCTCCACCTGCCGCCCCAGGTCCAGGGCCGCCCGGACGGCGGCAAAGTCCGTGGCAGCCTGGAACGCAGCCACATAGGCCGGGTCCAGCAGCTCCCGGCAGTAGGCGGCGAAGGTGCGGCTGAGGCGGTTGTCCGAGCGCTCCAGGAGTTTTGCAAAGTACCGGGGCAGCTTGATCCCCCGGACCCGGTCCTCGTCCAGATTCACCGCGTAAATGGCCTGGTAGTAGTCCGCGATCACATGGACAAAGTCCAGCTCATCCTCAGACTCCACCAGCTGCTTGGCCTGGAGAAAGAGGGCGTGTTCCTTCTCCTCTAGGCGGCGCTTCTCCTCCAGCTCACGCTGCTTGGCCTGGTTCACCTGGCGGATGAAGAAGCAGCATTTCACCTGGCGGCGCATGGAGTCCCGGAAGAAATAGACCTCCATGGAGTGCCACTCATAGCGGGGACCGTGGTCTATCCGCACCCGGTAATCGTGGGTGAGGCGTTTGGCCCCGTTGAGGCTGGCGCCCAGGAGGTTGCGCCGGTCCATGAGCTTGCGGTAGTCCTCCCGGTCCCTGGGGTGGATGGTGGGGCTCACCCCCTCTAGGATGAAGCGGCCATAGGGCTCCTCCTCTGACACCACCGCCAGGACACGCTGGTAGTTCTCCCGGCCCCAGAGCATCTTCCACTGGTCCGTCTCCAGGGCCACCTCGATGCCCGCCACGGTGCCCTCCATCATCCGGTCCAGAAGCTTGTTCATGGTCTCCTGCCGCTGCCGCTCCAGCACCTCCCCGGTGATGTCCCGGATGGTGCCGATGGCCCGGATCTCCTCGTTGTTGAGCAGGGGCTCCATGCGCACCCGCAGCCAGGTCTCCTCGTCGCTCTGGGTTTGGAGCTCCACCTCGCTGTCCTGCCCCCAGGCCGCCCGTTCCAGGGCGGCGTCAAAGGCCGGCTCCCACTGCTGGGCGCAGTTGATGTAAGCCAACAGCTCCTTGGGGGTGCCCACAGTGGTTTTCAGCTCCTCCCCCCGGCCGGACTGGGGGGCAAACAGCCGCAGCAGCCCCGTGGTCAGCAGTTCAAACACCTGCACGTCGGAGGCGGGCAGGGCGGCATTCATCACGGAATTGCGTCGGGCCACCTCCCGGTCCAGTTTCCCCTGGACATAGCGCTCCCGCATGGACTGATACAACAGCACCGCCACCGCCGCCACCCCGTAGAGCACCAGCAGCAGCCCGTAAGCAAAGGTGGAGGGGATGCTCACCGCACTGCCCACCGCCTCCTCCCGGACGGCCACGCACAGGCTCCAGCCTGGGATCTCCGTGCGCCGGGTACACAGGTACAGCCGCTTGCCGTCGGGCCTGCGGGTGGTCTGGACCTCCTCCTGTTCCCCGTCCCGCCGGAGCTGGGCGGTCTGGGCGTCGTCCATGTAGACGGAGGCATAAAATTCCTCCCCCACCGCCGGGGGCTCGTGGAGGTGGTCCAGCAGCAGGGCGCCGCTGTCGGCCTCAAAGAGCAATAAGCTCTGGGTTGCGTCCTGGGCGTAGGGCAGGGCCTTGGCCGCCAGGCTGTCCAGGGCCACGGAGCCAAAGAGCAGGCAGCCGCCGCTGTTGGGCACCTCCACAAACAGCCGCACCACCCACAGCGGCCCCGCCCCCAGGTCGATCTGCTCCACCCGGCCCAGGAGAAAGCGCCCGCCGGGGAGAACCCCGGCGGAGCGTTCCGTCCAAAGGAGATCGTGGTGGTACTGCCCATCGTCCAGCAACGCCGAGCCGTCGGGCAGGCGCAGCCCTGTCTGGACGAAATCCACCGAGCGGGTCAGGGTCTCCAGCACCGCCACGGTGGTGCTGTCCTTCCCGTCGTGGACGGGCAGCACCTGGGCGGTGGTCTGCAAATGGCTCACCAGGCCGCTGAGATGCCCGGCGATCCCCGCCCCACTCTGGGTGGCCACCCCTGGCAGGGCCGCCAGGGCCTCCCGCTCGTAGCGCTTATCCAGCTCCAGCTGCAAGATCAGGATGGTGGCCGCAAAGCAGGCCACCAAAATGGCCACCGTGCGCACGAAACCCCAGACCTGCCGTTCCCCCTGGCTGGACTTTCTCTCTCCCACCGCTGCTTACTCCACTGCGGTGACGGTGTAGCCCTCCTCCTGCACCGCGTCGGTGAGCACCTGGTCCGCCAGGTTCTCCGGGCAGCTCAGGGTGGCCTTCCCCGCCTGCCAGTCCACCTGGGCGCTGACGCCGGGGATGGCGTTGAGGGCCTTTTCCACATGCCGCTGGCAGTTGTTGCACATCATGCCTTCAATGGTCAAAGTCTTGTTCATGAGATGGTCTCCTTTCGTCTCCGGCTGGGCCGGAACAGTGGTTGTTGCAATCTCCACGGCCCCTTGCTCCGGGGCCGGCTGGGTACTGACATAAGGGGAAAACCCGTTGAGCCGCAGGGCGTTCCCCACCACGCACAGGCTGGACAGGGACATGGCCGCCGCCGCCAGCATGGGGTTCAGGGTGAGCCCCACCCCCACGAATACCCCCGCCGCAATGGGGATGCCGATGACGTTGTAGAAAAAGGCCCAGAACAGGTTCTCCTTGATGTTCTTCACCACCTGCCTGGACAGGCGGATGGCGGCGGGCACGTCCGCCAGGGAGGACTTCATCAGCACCACGTCGGCGGCATCCAGGGCCACATCTGCCCCGGCGCCGATGGCGATGCCCACCTGGGCCCGTGTCAGGGCGGGGGCGTCGTTGATGCCGTCCCCCACCATGGCCACCTGCCCCCTCTCCGCCAGGCGGCGGATGTGGGCCTCCTTCTCCTGGGGCAGCACCTGGGCGATCACCTCCGCCACCCCCGCCTGGGCGGCGATGGCCTGGGCGGTGGTGGCCTGGTCCCCGGTGAGGAGCACCGGCTTCACCCCCAGGGCCCGGAGCTGGGCAATGGCGGCGGCGCTCTCCGGCCGGATGGCGTCCGCCACGGCGATGCAGCCCAAGAGCTTCCCCCTGTGGGCAAAGTACAAAGGCGTCTTCCCCTGGGCCGCCAGAGCCTCCCCCTGGGCCATCCAGCTTTGGTCCAGCAGGCCCTGGTCCCGGAACCAGTCCGTCTTGCCCCCCAAAACTTCCCCGCCGTCCACCATGCCCCGGATGCCGCTGCCCGGCAGGGCTTCCACACCCTGGGCGGTGGGCAGTTCCAAGCCCCGCACCGAAGCATAGGCGGTGATGGCCTTGGCCAGGGGGTGCTCACTCTGGGCCTCCACCGCGGCGGCCAGGGTCAGCAAGCCCTCCTCCGTGACCCCAGGGGCACAGCTCAGGTCCGTGACCTCCGGCTCCCCCTTGGTGACGGTGCCGGTCTTGTCCAGCACCACGGTGTCCACCTTCCCGGCGCTCTCCAGGGCTGTGGCGGTCTTAAACAAGATCCCCGCCTTGGCCCCCACGCCGCTGCCCACCATGATGGCCACGGGGGTGGCCAGCCCCAGGGAGCAGGGGCAGGAGATCACCAGCACGCTGATGGCGCGGGCCAGGGCAAAGCCGAAGCGCTCCCCCAGCACCAGCCAGACAACGGCGGTCACCAGGGCCACCCCCAGCACCGCCGGGACGAACACCCCAGAGACCTTGTCCGCCAGCCGGGCAATGGGGGCCTTGGTGGCGGAGGCGTCCTCCACCAGGCGGATGATCCGGCTCAAGGTGGTGTCCGCCCCCACCCGCAGGGTGCGTAGGGTGAGGGCCCCGCTCTGGTTCAGGGTGGCGGCGGTGACGTGGTCGCCGGGGGCCTTATCCACCGGCAAGCTCTCTCCGGTGAGGGCGGCCTCGTTCACGGCGCTCTGGCCGGAGACCACCTCCCCGTCCACAGGGATGCTCTCCCCCGGCCGCACCAGCACCAGGTCCCCCGGCTGGATGGTCCCGATGGGCACCGTCACCGGCTGGCCGTCCCGGAGCAGGGTAGCCTCCTGGGGGGCCAGCTCCATCAAGCCCCGGATGGCGTTGGTGGTCTTGCCCTTACTGTAGGCCTCCAGCATCTTCCCCACGGTGATGAGGGTGAGGATCATGGCGGCGCTCTCGAAATAGTAGCCGCTGTGGCCGGACAGCTCCCCCGTCCCCCCGCTGAGCAGGGAGAAGAGCTGCCCGGTGCTATAGCCAAAGGCCGCCCCCGCCCCCATGGCCACCAGGGTATCCATATTGGGGGCCCGGTGGAGCAGCCCCCCAAAGCCGGTGACAAAAAACTTCTGGTTCACCACCAGTACCAGCCCGGACAGCAGCAGCTGGTAGAGCCCGGACACCGCCGGGTCCGTCAGCGCCTCCGGCACCGGCCACCCGGCCATAGGGTGGCCCATGGACACGTACATCAGCGGCAGCAGCAGGCACAGGCTGGCGATGAGCCGGGTGCGGACTTTTTTCCAGTCCCCCGGCTCCTCCCCTTGGACAGGGGCGGCCTGGGCCGTGGCCTGGACGGCGGCAGGGGCCGCCCCATACCCCGCCTTCTCCACCGCCTGGCAGATGCTTTGGGCACTGGCGGGGGCGGCGAAGTCCACCGTCATGGAGTTGGTGAGCAGGCTCACCGCCACCTCCTCCACGCCAGGCAGCTGCCCCACCACTTTTTCGATCCGGGCAGAGCAGGCGGCGCAGCTCATCCCGGTGACAGAAAACTTTTCCATTGCAACCTCCTTCCCAGGGCAAAGGGATACCCTAGTATGTGTTGGAACGGGCGTTCTCAACACTTGAGCGCATATTCAACTATTTGCATTATAGCCCCGCCGCAATGGATTGTCAAGTCTCAAAAAGCTACCCCCTGGGTGGGTTCCCAGGGGGGTGTTCAGTCTGGATGCAGGGGGAGCTTCTCCCCCAAGAATTTCGGCTCTGGCTGGGCCAGGGTCCAGAAGAAGTCCTTGTCCCTGGCCAGCACCTCTCGGAGCTCCCGCACCGTCTGGTTCCGGTAGGGCCGCAGGTCCGCCCCCACCCCCCAGGCCTCCAGGTCCAGGGCCTGGGCTATGTACAGGGCCCGGTGGAGGTGGTAGGCCTGGGTGATGATCACCAGGCGTTTGGCCCCAAAGATGTCCCTGGCCCGGTAGACGCTGTCGTAGGTGCAAAAGCCCGCGTGGTCCAGCACGATGTCCTCTTCGGGCACGTCCCGCTCCAGGGCGTAGCTGCGCATGACCCCCACCTCGTTGTAGTTCTCCTGGCCGTTGTCCCCGGAGAGCAGCAGTTTATCTGCCCAGCCCGCCCGGTACAGGGCGATGCCCTGTTCCATCCGGTCGGCCAGCATATCCGAGGGGCTGCCGTCGGGCCGCACCCCGCAGCCCAGCACCAGCACGCAGTCTAAGCCCTCCGGTGACGGCCCGTCTGGGTCCAGGAAGCGGGCCTGGGTGCGGGTGACCAGATAGGCGCTCAGTCCCAGGACCAGCCCGGCCAGGATCGCCAGCACCAGAAGCAGCAGCAAGATCTTCCCTCCAATTCCTTTGATGGGCATAGGTCCGTCCTTTCTCTATAGTTCTTCCTCCAGGATCAGCTCCTCGTCCTCCTCCAATTCTCCCCGCACGTAAGTTACCCGCACGGTGGAGGAGCTGAGCATATCCACCCGGTACTCCCGCCAGCCCTTTTCCGCCAGCTTGGCGTTGCCGGCCTCCAGCTGGAGGGTGACGTCCTCGGTGTCGCTGCCGCTGTAGGTTACTTTCTTTTGTTCCATGGTTGATCGTTCTCCTTTTGTTTCCGTATCAGGGATTCCTAGCCGTTGAGAAAGGGCACCCGTGCCCTAACGTAGGCGAGGCATCGCGGGACGCCGAGGGCGGCGTCCCCTACAAAGACACGCCGGTGTCCTCACCACACGTATGTTCACAAGGAACGTGGTAAAACGTTTCCATGTGAACCCACCCGGCATGGGGGCGTCTGCGTCGGATGTAGGGGCCGGCGCCCTCGCCGGCCCGCGGTTTATCAACCGCCTACCGTCCCTGGTGATCTTCCAACCACCTACCGTTCCCTGGTGATCTTCCAACCACCTACCGTCCCTGGCGATTTCCCAATCATCTGACGTTTCCCAGCGATTCCCCAACTGCCTGCCGATTGGCACCCCTTGTCAATCCTGTTGCGCCTGGGCCGCCTTCATCATGATGGCGCACTCCACCCGTTTCTTGAACAGCTCGCAGCCGTAGTGATAGGTACCGTTGATGTCCCCACTGGCGTGGTAGGCGTTGGCGGCGCAGCCCCCGGCGCAGTACAAACGGGCCCAGCAGTCCCGGCAGTCGGGGTTGGCCACCACGTTGCAGCGGTGGAACTTCTCCCCCAACTCCGGCTTGGTGATGCCCTGCCACACGTCCCCCATGGAGAAATCCGGGTCATTGACGAACTGGTGGCAGGGGAACAGCTCCCCCCAGGGGGTGACGGCCAGATACTCCGTCCCAGAGCCGCAGCCGGACATGCGCTTGTGGAGGCAGGGTCCCCCCTCCAAGTCCAGCATATAGTGATAGAAGGTGATGGGCCGGCCCTCCGCCTCCCGCTGGAGCATCTCCTTTGCCAGCCGTTCATACTGCTGGAAGAGCACGGGCTTGTCCTCTTCCGTAAGGGCCCAGGGCTCGTCGGGGGCGCTGACCACCGGCTCCATGCTCAGCTCGGAAAAGCCAAGGTCCGCCATGTGGAGGATGTCCTCGCAAAAGTCCAGGTTGTCGTGGGTGAAGGTGCCCCGGATATAATAGCTCCCCTGGCGTTTCTCCACAAAGCGCTGGAATTTGGGGACGATGATGTCATAGCTCCCCTGGCCCGCCAGGTTTTTCCTTAAGCGGTCGTGGACCTCCCGGCGCCCGTCCAGGCTCAATACCACGTTGTGCATCTCCCGGTTGCAGAACTCCGTCACCTCGTCATCCAGCAGCAAGCCGTTGGTGGTGAGGGTGAAGCGGAAGTTTTTGTGGTGGATGGCCTCCTGGGTTCGGGCGTAGGCCACCAGGTCCTTCACCACCTGCCAGTTCATCAGCGGTTCCCCGCCGAAGAAGTCCACCTCCAGATTCACCCGGTTTCCGGAGTGGGCGATGAGGAAGTCCAGGGCCTGCTTGCCCACGTCGAAGGACATCAGGGCCCGTTCCCCGTGGTAGTTGCCCTGGCTGGCAAAGCAGTAGTGGCAGTTCAGGTTGCAGCTATGGGCCACGTGGAGACACAGGGCCTTCAGCACTGGCTTGCTGCGGTCAAAGGCCAGCTGTTCCGTGTCCCTCCACAAATCCTGGGAGAACAGCTTGCCCGCGTCCTTCAACGCGGTGATGTCCTCCCAACAGGCCTGCAACTCCCCCGCGTCCACGTCCTCCCGCTGGCCGTATTTCTCCAAAAGGGCCTGGATGAGGGGTTCTCGCGGGGTGGTCTCATACCCGGCGATCATGTCATAAGCCACCTCGTCCACCAGGTGGACCGCGCCGCTGTAGACGTCCAGGACGATATTGTACCCATTTAATTGATATTGATGAATCATAGGCTGTGATCTCTTTCTCTTGATATATGAAAAGCGCCGCCCCTCCAAAGAGTAGCGGCGGCTTTCATCAGCGGTTTTCGTTCTCGCACTGCTGGTTGGCAAGGCCGCAGGAGGTCTTGCAAGCGGACTGGCAGGACGTCTGGCATTCGCCGCAGCCGCCGGTGCGCAGGCTCTTGGCCAGGTCGCGGGTCTCCAGGGTCTGGATTCTCTTCATGAGGGCAGCTCCTTTCCGGGTCATAAAATGTACAAGTCATTATAAAGGACTTTTCCCCGCTTGTCAATGGGCGGGGCGGCCCCTTTCGGCAAATGAAAGGCCCCCGATCTCCCCAGGGGATATTGAGCCCCAGGCCGTGGGCCGCCGCCAGGACGCCCTGGAGCCGGACCTGGCCCTGCAACGCTGGCGGTTCTGGGCCATTGCCTGGCCCCTGCTGTGCCTGGTCTTTGGGGGCGTGATCCTCTACCAGGCCCTCCAGGGCATGGAGGAGCGGATCTTCCAGCTGCCCTTCCCCTTCATCGCCCTGATTTTCTATGCCATCGGCATGGCCATGCGCCGCCGCCTGCTCCGGGAGCGCCGCCTGTTCTACGTCCCCGCGATGCAAACCCACGACCGGCGCTGGTCCAATCTGCTGTGCGGCGTGGGCATTCTCTTCCCCTTAGCGGGCCTCTTTGCCCCCCTGCTCCAGAACCTGTTCTCCTTCCTACCCGGATAGCCCACTGGGGGCGTTGTCCCAGAGGAGAAACATAACATACTGTTTTTCTATGGTTTTTAAGTTTCCCCCTTGTCTTACGTCGAAAAATCTGCTATAGTAGCCCAACAAAACCAAGTTCTATGGAGGACGACTTTTATGAAACGAACATCCAGATTGACGGCGATCCTACTGGCCTTTTGCCTGGCCGCCACCACGATGTCCACTGGTGTCACCGCCGGGGCGGTGGATACGGGGACGACTCATACCGTCTCCAGCGACGCGGAGTTCAACACAGCGTTAAACAATGCCAAAGATGGAGATATCATTCAAATAAATGCTTCTTATGTTACAGTGACAATAGATGGAAGCAATGCAAATTCTGATATTCCCTGGATTATCAACAAAGAATTAACATTCCAGGGTGGCAGGCTAATCCTAAGGACGGGAGGCATTGCCCTCAATAAAGACGTAATCTTTCGTAACATTGACATTGATTTCCCCAACGCTGTCCGAAATGCCATCCTCGCCAACGGCCATACTTTGACCTTAGAGAATGTAACCAGCCAAGATAGTGCCAATGAGATCAACCTGTTCTGCGGAGGATATGCCGGCCGGAGTTCCGGAACAGAAGACCTTAGCCCCGACCTTCTCGATCGCGGTACTGCCGGAACCATCATTGTTAAGGGCAATACCAATCTTCAAGGAAAAAGTTCTCAAACCGCCAATGTCTATGCGGGAAACCTGTGTCTGGGCAGCATGAATATCAACACAAGTACTGAAGACGGCCCCGAAAACACATTTGATGGCACCGCTACCATTCAAATCGAAAGCAGCGTTAATTCCAATGTCGGCCAGATTTATGCCTGCGGCGCACAACAAAAGGACAACAATAGTAAGTATACACAGGCAAACCCCGCTGACTATCGCGTAAATGGAACAGTCAACGTCGCCTTGAACAAAACCTTGACTGTGCACGGCGAAGGTTCCGCCACAACCAACGTGACCTACACGGGAAGCGGGAACGAAGACACCCCCCTGTTAAAAGACATCGCCACCCTGACCGTCGCTAGCGGTAAGTTGATCCCGGCTGCAACGAGTACGTTTCAAAATGTAACCCTCAACAGCGGCGCAATCCTGGGCCTTGCCAACATAAACACGATTGACGGAAGCTTTACCGGCGGCGGCTCCCTCATATTGGACCAAAACCAAACCTTGACCATCTCCGGCGCAGTATCCGGAACCACAAAAGTTGGCATCGGCGGCTTTACCTATGACGGAACCCAATCGTCCTCTGTTCCCACCATGGGCAAGACCTATATTCAGGCCCCACAGTCTACCAACGCTTCCTTCCAACTGGCCCCCTACGCAACCCAACCCGACGCGAAACTTACCCGTGATTCTACCGGAGCTTGGACAGTTACCGAAGGCGGAGGTGGCGACGATACCACAAACCTTGTGCAAAGTTTTACCTTTGCTTCTGATGTCCCTGCCAACCCTACAACACCCGCAGGAACAGAAATTGACCTTGATCTTGAAGCAATCGCAGCCAACGGCAACTATGTTACACTAGACTTTATCCCCTTAGTAATTACTGTCAATGGTCGAATCGCTACTCGAAGCGGCCCTGATACAAGTGGCTATTACACATATACAACTCTACTAGGTGAGCTTTCTATGACAGTGATAGATAGTTCTCTGTGTATAACCCCCGCGTCTGATGGTGCTGGCACCTATGACATTAGTATTGCTATCCCCAAAGAATATACAGCAGCCGGAAAGGATCTTTCCCTTTCCACCAAGCTGATCGTAAACAAGGTCGACCTAGACCCGACCCTCCAAACTGTCACCATCCCCACCGCCGTCCGCAACCTCAAATGGACTGGCAGCCAACAAACCGGTGTCCCCACCGGCGAAGGCTACACCCTCACCAACCACACAGCCACAGCGGTTGGCAGCTATGACGCCACCGCCACTCTGTCAAGCGGCTACCAGTGGTCCGACGGCACAACGGATCCCAAAACCATCACCTGGTCCATCGCCAAAGCCGACGGCCCCGCCGCCCCCACCGGTCTCACCCCCTCGGCCCCCACCGGCGCAAACCTGGCCGACGGCAAGATCAGCGGCACCACCACCGACATGGAATATTCCAGCAGCTCGGACTTTAGCAATCCGATCTCCTGCACCGGCACCGAGATCACCAGCCT
>CAJTQP010000031.1 GCA_910578575.1 uncultured Oscillospiraceae bacterium | reverse complement strand
GAGGAGCTGGACGCCGCCTTCCGGCCCAACACCAAGGCGGTGTTTGGGGAGACCCTGGCCAACCCCGCCCTCATCGTCCTGGATATTGAGAAGTTTGCCCAGGCCGCCCACCGCCACGGGGTGCCCCTGATCGTGGACAACACCTTCCCCACCCCCATCAACTGCCAGCCCTTCCGCTTCGGGGCGGATATCGTCACCCACTCCACCACCAAGTATATGGACGGCCATGCCAACTGCGTGGGCGGTGCCATCGTGGACAGCGGGAAGTTCGACTGGACCAAGTACCCCGACAAGTTCCCCGGCCTGTGTACCCCCGACGAGAGCTACCACGGGGTGACCTATACAGAGCGCTTCGGCCTGGAGGGGGCCTTTATCACCAAGGCCACGGTGCAGCTCATGCGGGACTTCGGGGCCACCCCCGCCCCCATGAACGCCTACCTCCTGAACGTGGGGCTGGAGACCCTCCACCTGCGCATGCCCCAGCACTGCGCCAACGCACTCCAAATCGCCCAGTATCTGGAACGCCACCCCAAGGTGGCCTGGGTGTCCTACCCCGGCCTGGAGGGGGACAAAAACCACGCCCTGGCCCAGAAGTATATGCCAAAGGGCACCTGCGGCGTGGTGGCTTTCGGCCTGAAGGCAGGCCGCGCCGGGGCGGAGACCTTCATGGCCGGGCTGAAGCTGGCCTCCATCGCCACCCATGTGGCGGATGCCAAGACCTGTGTGCTCCACCCCGCCTCCTCCACCCACCGGCAGATGTCCGACCAGGAGCTGGAGGCTGCCGGCGTGGGGGCGGACCTGATCCGGCTGTCCGTGGGCATTGAGGATGTGGCGGATATCCAGGCGGACCTGGAGGGGGCCTTGCAAGCCGTGAACTAACTGCCCTGGCCAGCAGGGCAGGAGAGAAAGGATGTTTTGTATGAACAACAAAAAAGGCCTGATCTTAATGCTCCTGTGTGCCCTGCTGTTGAGCCTTGGCGGCGTATGTATCAAGGAGATCCCCTGGAACCCCTTGTCTATCAACGCCTTTCGCAGTATCATCTCCGTGGGTATCCTATTCAGCTTTGCCAAGCTGACCCATAACAGATTCCACCTGACCCTGGGCACAGCGGTGGGGACGGTGGGGGTGTGTGGGGCTACGGTGCTATATACCGTGGCCACCAAGCTCACCACGGCGGGGAGTGCGGTGCTGATCCAATTCACCGTGGCCCCGGTGTTCATCATCCTCTTCACCTGGCTGGTATTCAAGGACTGGCCCAAGGGGATGGACGTCACCGCCTGCCTGTGCATCGTGGGGGGCGTGATCTGCTTCTTCCTGGACAGCCTGGGCAGCGGACGCTTTGCCGGGGACGTGGTGGCGGTGCTCTCCGGGGTGGCCTACGCCCTGGTGTTCCTCACCAACAAGCTCCCCGGCGGCAACGCCCTCTGGGCCACCATCCTGGGCCAGAGCATCGGGGCCCTCATTGGCCTGCCCTCCCTGGTGCAGGAGACCCAGTTCGACGGCACCACCCTCTTTTACGCCATCATTCTGGGGGTGTTCCAGTTGGGCCTGGCCTACGTGTGCCTGACCACTGGAGTGAAGTACGTCAAGCCCGTCACGGCCATCCTGGTGACGGGGATCGAGCCGGTGCTCAACCCCATCCTGGTGGCCATCGTGGTGGGGGAGACCCTGTCCCCCCTGTCCCTGCTGGGCGGCGTGATCGTGTTTGTCAGCGTCATGGTCTACAACATCCTCAGCGCCAGAGGGGAGCGGCCCAGTCCGCAGCCCCAAGGGGCGGCGAAGCCGGCATAACATAACTTGAAAAACAGGCGGCCAGGAGAGCGAGTGTCTCTCTTGGCCGCCTTTGGAAGCCTGAGAAAGGAAGCCTCTCCTATGAATCAAAAAAAGGGCCTGCTTTTGGTCTTTGCCAGCGCGGTGCTGCTGAGCATCGGCGGGCTGTGTGTGAAAAAAATTCCCTGGAACCCCCTGTCCATCAACGCCTTCCGGAGTATCCTGTCGGTGTGTATCCTTTTGGTGTTTGCCAAGCTCAGCCACGACCGTTTTCAATGGAATGCCGGGGTGCTGGTGGGGGCCCTGGGGGTGTGCGGAGCCACGGTGCTGTATACCGTGGCCACGAAGATGACCACGGCGGGGAATGCGGTGCTCTTGCAGTTCACCGCCCCCATCTTCGTGATCCTCTTCTCCTGGGCCCTGTTCCATGAGCGGCCTCAGCGGCGGGATGTCATCGCCAGCATCGTTATCCTGGGGGGCATTCTGTGCTTTTTCCTGGACAGCTTGGGCAGCGGACGCTTTGCCGGGGACGTGATCGGGGTGCTGTCGGGGCTGTGCTATGCCTGGTTCTTCCTCCACAAAAAGCTCCCCGGCGGGGACCCGGTGTGGGCCACCATTCTGGGCCAGGGCATGGGGGCCCTCATCGGCCTGCCCTTCCTGGTCCAGGAGACGCAATTTGACGGCACCACCCTCTTTTATGCCATCATCCTGGGGGTGTTCCAGTTGGGGCTGGCCTACGTGTGCCTGACCACTGGGGTGAAATATGTAAAACCCATCACCGCTGTGCTGGCCTCCGGCATCCAGCCTGTGCTGAACCCCATTCTGGTTGCCATCGTGGTGGGGGAAACGCTGTCCCGCTGGTCCCTGCTGGGGGGCGCGGTTGTGTTTGTGAGCATTATGGTCTATAATGTGTTGAGCGCGAAAGCGGAAAAAGAGGAAGAGGAGAACAGCCATGTTGGACATCCTGTATCGTGATGACGCCCTGGTGGTGTGCGTCAAACCCTTCCGGGTCCTCTCCACCGACGAGCCCGGCGGGATGCCGGACTTGATTCGGGAGGCCCTGGGCCAGCCCCACGCCAAGGTCCGGGCAGTCCACCGGCTGGACCAGGTGGTGGGGGGATTGATGGTCTACGGCCTCAGCGCCCACGGCGCCTCGGAGCTGTCTCGGCAGATTCGGGAAAATACCTTCGCCAAGGAGTACCAGGCGGTGATCCACTGGCGGCCCCGTGAGGATCAGGGAACTTTTCGGGACCTGTTGGGCCGGAACGAAACAACCCGCAAGACCTACGTGACCCAGACCCCCGCCAAGGGGGTCCAGGAGGCGGTGCTCCACTATCAGCTTTTGGACAACCGCCAGGGCTTCTCCCTGGTGCAGATTCAGTTGGAGACGGGCCGGACCCACCAGATCCGCGCCCAGTTCTCCGCCCGCGGCCTGCCCCTGGCCGGGGACCGGAAATACAGCCGTTACCCCGACCCCAAGGAGTGGCAGATCGCCCTGTGGTCCAACCACCTGTCGTTTACCCACCCGGAGACCGGCGAACCCATGGATTTCCGTCTGCCGCCCCCGGAGACAGCGCCCTGGACCCTGTTTCAAACCACTTAAAAAAACAATTTGCTGGAAGGGGGAACGGCCATGTGGACTTGCCCAAAGTGTGGACGGGAATTCAGACGGAGCAACCAGGGCCATTATTGCGGAAAGGCCCCGGCGACTATCTCAGACTACATCGCCGCCCAGGCGGAAGAACATCAGCGCCCACTGCGGCAACTGCGCGACGCCCTCCGCCAAAGCCTCCCGGAGGCCCAGGAACGGATCGCTTGGCGTATGCCCTCCTATTGGGCCGGACGGCATATTTTGCAATTTTCGGCGGGCAAGACACAGATCAGCCTCTACGTGGGCGAGGCCGCCGTTGCGGCCTTTTTCCCAGTGCTTTCGGGCTATCAGACCAAGAAGGGGACGGTTTATCTGCCCTATGACCAGGCGCTGCCACTGCCGCTGATTCAGGAGATGGCGGTCTGGTGCTATGAGGCTGTGAAAAGCGGCGGGGCCTGGCCCAAAGATTAACAAAAATTTCCAGGAATGCTTTCCCCGCCGCCGCACATACTACCCTCGGAGACCGGAAGAGGCAGCGCCTCTCAACGGGCTTAGCCAGTACGGGGCAACCGTCCTGTACGGGCGCAAAATCCACACGAACTGTGTGTACGGTTCCGGGAGGTTTCCTCATCGTGAAGGCAATGGACAGAATTGCCCTGGCATTGGTCGTCATTGGCGGCCTGAACTGGGGCTGTGTTGGGATTTTCGGCCTGGATATCGTGGCGGCCCTCTTTGGCGGCTCCGCCAGCGGTCTAAGCCGGCTGGTTTATGTTCTGGTGTGCCTCTGCGCACTTTGGTGTATCACCCTGTTTTTCCGGGAGGATGCCCATGGGGAGGAAGAAATCCACCAGAGAGCTTGATCTGTAACCTTGGATGCAAGCGAAGAAGGGACGCGCTGCGTGGAAAACGCGGCGCGTCCTTTCTGCTGGGGCACTCGGTGGGAATGGATACTCACTGTGATAAACAAAAGGAGAGCGCACCGCGATGCTTTGCGGTGCGCTCTCTTTTTATATTCCTAGGAGGGTCGTTTCTTCCGTGGCTTCCATGGGCTTGCGAAACACCTTGGTGAACAGGAAGGGGACAAAGAGTACCAGCGAAACGAGGAGAAAGACCACGAAGCTGATCCACCAAGCGGATGGCTCTGTGACGGTATCATTGGAGCGGAAGGCAACGGTGGAAGCATCGTGCAGGCCGTGTATCAGCACCGCTGTCCACACGTTCTGGGTTTTCATGTAGGCATACGCCATAAAAATGGCGATGCCCATGACAGCGACAAAACGCATCAAAATAAATTGGGATAGGGAGCCCCCTGCCTCTTCTGGGGAAAAGCTGGGCAAAAGAACGGGGTAGTGCCACAGCTCCCACAGGAGACCAAACACAAGCACGCCCTTGATGAGGCCGAACTTCTCTTGCAGCAGCGGCTGGAAATAGCAGCGCCAGCCATATTCCTCGTTGAGGTAGATGGGGGCAATGATTAAGTTGTTGAGAAAGGACGTCGGGGAGAAGTGTTGCAGCATAAAGACGGGGTCTCCGAGAATCCATTCCGGGATAACGATCCGAGCAAAACAGATGGCCGCGTACAGGGCGAGCAGCTTTGCCGTCAGGCCCCAGTTTCCCCCGCCCAGCCCGTGGGCGTTGCGGGCCTCTTTCTTATCCAGGAAAAACAGGATGACCAGGAAACCAAAGCCAATGAAGATCACATAGCTATGGAGCGTGGCAATCTGGGGAGAGCGCAGGAAAAGGTCGAGGAGTTGGAGTAGAGTCGAAGCGGCGGTGAGGGCCAGGACACCGGTAAAGAAGTACATGGGCATGGTTTTCCGCTGGTCCTTGTCACAGATGACCTTGGCCAACACCAGCCCGGCTGCGGGGTTGCAGGACAGGGAGCCTCCGGAGGTGGCCCCATATCCCAGGTGGAACAGGATGCCTCTGGGAATGCCGATCAGGAGGTTGATGCCAAAGGTGACCCCCAAGAAAATCAGCAGTTTTTTCGTCTCTTTTTTCATGATGGACCTCCCTTCTTATCTCTCTGATAACACGTTGCGGATACGGGCTAGGGTCACGCCGCCGGAAGGATCGCCTCCCGCCACCGCGCCACGCAGGAGCGCAGGGACTTCTCCCCCTCGTATGTCACTTGGGTCACCCGTTTGCCCTGGTGGGCCAGCATGGTTTCCCAGCCATCCACGGTGTGTCCGTAGAAGGTATCCTCCAGGCCCTGGACGGCTTCCAGGGTTCCGCCCTCCGCCTGCCCCCTTTGGAAGCAGAACTGGGCGTAATCGGCGGCGAGGGCTTCGGAGTAAAACTCCCAGTACATGATGTTGTACCACTCCCCGTTGTCACCGTCCTGGCGGAGAATGATGTACCTTGGCCGCAGGGGGCTTTTGTAAATGTTGATAAAGTCACCCAGAAGGTTGGGGCTCTCAGGGATGGGTTTTTGTACGGAGAAGTCCGGGTCCGCTTCCTCCATCTGTTCCAGCAGGGGCAGTACACCCTGGGAGATATAGGGGGTGGGCGGATAATCGTCGACGCTGTGGGAGCCAAACAAAGCCTTGCAGCAGGCAAAGCTGGAGACGAAAAAGACGCACAGGAAAATGGTGCAGCACCATTCCCGCCACCGGGGGACGCTGTCCCCCTCCATACGGATCAGGGCCACCAACTGGAAGAGCACCAGCAGCGCGGATGAGATCAGGCTCAACGGCCCCAGGATCAGGACGGGGGCGTAGACCTCCGCGTAGAAGGGCAGCAGGCCGCCATAGACATGGATAGCCGAGCCCAGAATGAGCAGGACAAAGGGCAGGGAGAGAAAGGACACCAGCCGAAAGAGCCGAGACGTCGTCCAGCGCATGGTTTTCATAACGATTCCTCCTATGGTTCTGATTCCTGTTCTGTGGAAGCCGCCTCAGGGGGGCTTTCCACGTATTTCAAAATATCCCCCGGCTGACAGTGCAGGGTCTCGCAGATCCCCGCCAGGGTGGAGAAGCGGATGGCGCTGACCTTGTTGTTCTTGAGCTTGGACAGGTTCACGTTGGTGATGCCCACCTTTTCCGCCAGCTCGTTGAGGGACATATGGCGGTCGGCCATGACCACGTCCAGTTTCAAAATGATATTTCCCATAAAAATCAAACCAATCCGTCAGAGTCTAGTTGCAGTTGGATGCCGTAGGCGAAGAACTGGGCCAGGCAGAAGATGATGAGGCCCAGCACCAGACCCACGAAGCAGGAACTCAGGCCCCCGATATTGTAGGCGATGAAACTTCCGGCACTGTCCACGTTGGGGGCAGTGAACTCCCCGGTGTTGCGGGTGAAGGCAGCGGCGAGGATGCGGACAAGAAGGTAGGCCACGTTGATGAGCTGGGTGATGATGGCGTAGGATGCGATCTTTTTCAACAGGCGCACATTCTCTGGCTGGAAGGGGGTGGGGCCGATGGAGTTGGGGGCGTTGCCCGCGCTGATCTCGAAAATCTTACGGATGTATTGCCACATCTTTGCCGTGAGGACACTGCCAAAGAACGCGGAGGCAAGCAGCGCGTAGATGATGAGGATCGCAACGGGGAGAGGTGGGGTAACGCCTGGCATAAATGCTTGCGCAAGCTCAACAAAAACAGATGGACCCAACCAGACGATGCCGATTCCAAGGAAAACTGCAAAGCCCGCACAAAGCCATTGGATAATCTCAATACACGAGGCAAAGGTACGGGACCAATAGGACAAACGTTCAAATCCGGGTTTCATGGGGAACCCTCCTTCTTCTCTTTTATGAGTACAGTATAGCGCAGGTGAAATCGTATGTCAATAATTTATTATCGTAAAACGATAATAAATTATTGTTTTGCGTGGTATGATAAAAAAGAAGACCTGGCAAGAGACATGTGCCCTTGTCAGGTCTTTTCCTTGGTTTGTGATACTACGCTTTGTAAATTGTCACTCCGGTGGAACGAATCTCCTGGTCGATCCGGGACCCTGCTTCAATGTGCTTGATGTCAAAGACATCCACAGGCATCCCCGCTGCCTGCCGCACGGCCTCCATAAAGCCAACGAATTGCAGGCCCCGCAGACTGCTGTCCACCAGCAAGTCCAGGTCGCTGTTTTCACCGGAGGTTCCCTTGGCGAGAGAACCAAAGAGAATGGCACGAGAAATGCCATAGGCATCAAACACCGGAAAAAGCGTTGTACGAACATCGGCTAGACTGGAAAGCATCTCAAATCCCCTCCGTTAAGATCCGCCGCAGCTTGGGTTTATCCCCTGGGTGGATTTCTCGGATGATCCGGGCGGGCACCCCCGCCACGATGGTGTTGGGGGGCACATCCTTGGTGACCACGGCCCCTGCCCCCACGATGGACCCGTCCCCGATGTGGATGCCGGGGACCACGGTGACGCTGGCGCCGATCCACACGTTCTTCCCCAGCACAATGGGGGAGGGGTAGGCGGTGGAGCGCTTTTCCGGGTCGAAGTCGTGGTTCACCGTGGAGAGGACCACGTTGCTGCTGACCATGGTGCCGTCCCCAAGGACGATGCCCCCCTGGTCGTGGAAGTGGCAGCCGGTGTTGATGAACACCCGTTTGCCCACGGTGATGTGTTTGCCGCAGTTGGTGTAAAAGGGCGGGAAGAGGCGGAAGCTCTTGTCCACCGGCTTGCCGATGAGTTGGGAGAAGATGTCCCGAATTTCCGCCTGGGTGTGGTACTTGCTGTTGAGGTCGCAGGTCAAACGCATGGCCTGCTCGTTGAGCTCTCGCATAAACTGATGAAGCTCGCCGCCGCCCTGAATGGGCGTGCCGCTGGACATAAGGCGTAAATACTCCTGTAGATCCATATTAGCCCCTCCTTTTTTCTTAGGCACTGGGAACACAGGAGAGGATCTCACCCCAGAGAGGTCGGGCCGAAGCCCTGGGGGAGAAGCTCCCGGAGACGGTACTTGACAAAGCTGTGATCCTTTTTTGCCACCAGGACCTCCAGCTCCGGGGCGAATTCGTAGAGCATCTGCCGGCAGGACCCGCAGGGCCAGCAGTAGTCTGTGCTGTTGCCCACCACCGCCAGACGGCGGAAGGACTGGCAACCTTCACTGACGGCTTTCACCAAGGCTGTGCGCTCGGCGCAGATACAGGAGCCGTAGGCGGCGTTCTCCACGTTGCAGCCGGTGAAGATCTTGCCGTCCTCCCCCTCCAGGGCTGCCCCCACGGGGAAGTGGGAATAGGGCACATAGGCCCGCTCCAGCATGGTAAAGGCTTGCTCCACCAATTCCTGATCGGTCATAGGCGAATACCTCCTTGTTTTGGGCCATAGCCCTCATTGGATATGGACATGGCTGTTGATATGGTCGCTGCAATAGCAGTAGTAGCCGTTGCAGCGGGAGCAGTAACGGAACTCCATCCCAGGGTCCGAGGCGTCGGTCTTGCCACACACGGCGCACTTGTGTAAATACTCCCCCTTGGTCTGGGTCCCCTTGCCGTGGAAATTCACCACCTTGGGACCGCTGTAGCTGCGGTTGGATTGGTTCCCGTACCCCGGCCGGGACTGGGCGCGGAACTGGGCCTGCCGGCGCAGGTTGGAGACCCCGTCCACAATGTCCGCGGCGAAGAAGAGCAGGTAGTTCAGCACTGCCACCACCGGCACCAGGGCGTAAAGGGGGTGCCCCGCCAGCATCATCTGCACGATAGAGATGGCGAAAAAGGCCGCGTCGATCCAAGCCAGCCACTTGGCCTTCACCGGGATGATGAAGAAGAGCAGGAACTGCAAGTCGGGATACAGGGTGGCAAAGGCGAAGAACATGGACATATTCACATAGTACATGGACGCCGCCCCCAGCAGAAAGCCCAGCAGGATGTTTAGCACCACCCCGAAGAGGTAAAAGATGGTGAACTTGTTGGACCCCCACTCCCGCTCCAGGGCGCTGCCGATGAAGTAGTAGAAATACAGGGTGATGGCGAAGAGCAAGATGTTGCGGCTGGAGTAGGGCACGAAGATGAAGGTGACCAGCCGCCAGACCTGCCCGTGAAGAATGGCGTCGGCGTTGAAGGAGAGCAGGCTGGACGCAATGCCAGTGCCTCCCATGGAAAACATGTCCAGCAGGAAAACCAAAACGCTGCCGATGACGATGTACCGCATCAAACCAGGGATGCTCAGTCGGGGATGTTTGCGGCAGAACCGCTCCAGCCATTGCTGCATAGCGCGCAAAAGGCATGACCTCCTTCGTTGTCAAACGATGATGAACTCTAAACTTTGGCATGGGACTCCATGCCATGTTGCGGGTATTATACCCGCTTTCTGGCGGAAAGTCTAGGGAAAAACTGTGAACAATCGTTGGATCATTGCTGCACCCAGTATTGATCGACCTTCTCCTGGGCGACTTGGGGCAGCAGGTCGAACTTCGCCGCCAGCTTCCGAGCGGCGGTCTCCCGGTCCATGGAGAACTCTTGCATCATGGCGACCATGGCGCTGATGCCAGTCTCCAGGCCCTCACTCCGGCCCTCCCGGCGGCCTTCCCGATGGCCTGCCTGCTTAGCTTCTTTGGCGATGTTATAGTCGTGGATATTCATAATGGTATCATGGTCAAATAGGTAAGTCATAATATCCTGTACCTCCTTCTGCCGGGACGCCAGGAAAGGCGCCAAAACGTTTTCCTCGGCACACTGACGAAGCGTTGCATCCACAGCCTTTTGGGTGTTGCCGTACAACTTCCGGTTTTTGTCTGTGATCTTACAGAAGCGGACATATTGGGAGAGGATATCCCCCTCCTTGCCGCCACGCAATACAGTGACTTGCAAATCTACACAGCCTGCACCCTTATACAAATCGGAGAGATGGATGGCGTCCGGCACGGTTTTCTGATCGCCGGTGTAAATCACATACATCTCTGGCCTGGGGATGGTCACAGGCTTCGTGCCATACAGGTCTAGCTTGTGTTCTTCTACATATTCCTTATAGGTGCCCGCCAAATATAGCAACAGCCGCAGGGCGATATTGAGGGAGAAGGTACTCTGGGCTTCCACCAATAGCAGCAGGCGGTTGCGCACCTGGACCCCTAGATCGTTGTACATCCCTGTGGAGAGCACATTCTCCAAGGTCACGATTTTGCACTCTGCCTCCGTCACGTCCTGATCCTCTGGATGGAGGACCAGGTAGAGCAGACGGGTGTATTCCGGCTGACGAAACAGATAGGTAAACACACTGTCCTTGATTGCACGCCGCAGTTCCGCCATAGCACGCCCTCCCTTTTTCCCTTATTATACCCGATACCGCCGCCCCTGTGCAAGCCCTGGTTTTTCCTTGGGAGTGCGGCGAAAAAAGCTCTTGCGTTTTTCGGAGGATGGTTGTATAATCTAGCAAGCAGTTGAGGCTGCCTGGAATTGAATAGGAGCGCATTTATCAAGAGTGGGTGAGAGAGTTAGCTCTGTGACCCCACACCAACCTGCCCGCTGGGGCAAGGTGGTTCCGCTAACAGCGATAAGGGAGAGCGCCGCGTCCCGCGAGTGAGGCTTCCTTTGGGTAGCCTCTATTTTTAATGCGCAAAAAATGCAAGCATTTTTTGCGGGGGGATGCGGCCTGACGGCGCGCCGCCGGAGGCGGCACTTGCAGGCCGAGCAGTGTTTTTTCGGCGGCAAAGCCACCGAAAAAACCGATTGGATTGGCTTCGCGCCTGCGGGCGCGAACTCTGCGAGGTTTTTTAGCGTACTCGAAAACTTTTAAGATAAAACGAAAGGGGAATGTGCGTATGAGCATCGTGAAAGACATGTCTTTGGCCGAGTCCGGCCGGAGAAAGATCGACTGGGTGCGGGATTTCATGCCGGCCCTGTCCCAAATCGAGGCCCGATTTAAGCGAGAAAAGCCCTTCCAGGGCCTGCGGGTGGCTGTGTCTGTCCACTTAGAGGCCAAGACTGCCAACCTGGGTTACGTCCTCTCTCAAGGGGGGGCGGAGGTGTACCTCACCGGCTCCAACCCCCTGTCCACCCAGGATGACGTGGCGGCGGGCTTGGCCAGTCTGGGAGTGGAGACCTTTGGCATCTATGGGGCCACCCCGGAGGAGTATGAGGAGCACTTGACCAAGACCCTCTCTTGCCACCCCCACATCGTCATCGACGACGGCGGGGACCTGATCGAGCTGCTGGGGGGCAAGTGCAAGGAATATGCTGACTGCCTGATGGGAGGCTGCGAGGAGACCACCACCGGCATCCTGCGCCTGAAGGCACGGGAGCGGGAGGGCATCCTGCCCTGTCCCATGATGGCGGTGAACGACGCCAAAGCCAAGCACTACTATGACAACAAGTACGGCACCGGCCAGTCTGTCTGGGACGGCATCATGCACACCACCAACCTGGTGGTGGCTGGGAAAACCGTGGTGGTGGCCGGATACGGCTGGTGCGGCAAGGGCGTGGCCATGCGGGCCGCAGGCATGGGGGCCAATGTGATCGTCACGGAAATCGACCCCTTCAAAGCCCTGGACGCCACCATGAACGGCTTCCGGGTGATGACCATGGACGAGGCCGCCCCCCTGGGGGACGTGTTCGTCACCGTCACCGGCTGCAAGGATGTGATCACCCCCCGGCACTTTGAAACCATGAAGGACAACGCCCTGCTGTCCAACGCCGGCCACTTCGACTGCGAGGTGGCGGTGGCCGCCCTGCGGGAGATGGCCACGGAAAGCAAGCTGCGCCGGGAGAATATCGTGGGCTACACCCTGCCCAACGGCCGCACCCTGAATGTCCTGGCAGAGGGCCGCCTGGTGAACCTGGCCTCCGGCAACGGCCACCCGGCAGAGATCATGGATATGTCCTTTGCCGTCCAGGCCTTGGCGGCAGAGTGGATCAGCAAGCAGACGGGGCTGGAGAAGAAGGTCTACCCCATCCCGGAGAGCATCGACGACCAGATCGGCCGGGCCAAGCTGGCCGCCCAGGGGCTGACCATCGATACCCTGACCCCGGAGCAGGAGAAATACTTAAATAGCTGGTCTGTGTAAACGCCAAAAATGCAAGCATTTTTGGCGGGGGATGCGGCCTGACTGCGCGCCGCCGGAGGCGGCACTTGCAGGCCGAGCAGTGTTTTTTCGGCGGCAAAGCCACCCAAAAAACAAATTGAAATTTTTTCACACCTGCGGGCGTGAACTCTGCGAGACAAACAGTAAACCCGTACATAATTCGTAATATCAAGTAGGAGGATACCATCATGAGCCATCGTTTTTTTACCTCTGAGTCGGTGACAGAGGGACATCCCGATAAAATTTGCGACCAGGTCTCCGACGCCATCCTGGACGCCATCCTGGCCCAGGACCCCCTGGGCAGAGTGGCCTGCGAGACCACCGCGTCCACCGGCCTCATCCACATCATGGGGGAGATCAGCACCACTTGCTTCGTGGACTTCGCCAAGGTTGCCCGTGAGACCATCCGGGAGATCGGCTACGACCGGGCCAAGTACGGCTTCGACTGCGACACCTGCGGCATCATCGTCAACATCGACGAGCAGAGCGCGGACATCGCCCTGGGAGTGGACAAATCCCTAGAGGCCAAGGAAGAGGGCGGGGACGCCCTGGACAACGGCGCCGGAGACCAGGGCATGATGTTCGGCTACGCCTGCGACGAGACCCCGGAGCTGATGCCCCTGGCCATCTCCCTGGCCCATAAGATGGCCAAGCGCCTGGCCCAGGTGCGCAAAAATGGGGATGCCCCCTACCTGCGCCCCGACGGCAAGACCCAGGTGACAGTAGAGTACGACGAGCACAACCAGCCCGTCCGGGTGGACACCGTGGTCCTCTCCACCCAGCACAGCCCCGACGTGCAGCTGGACAAAATCCGCCGGGACATGATCGAGCTGGTGATCCGTCCCACCGTCCCCGCCAACCTCATGGACAAAGAGACCAAGATCTATGTCAACCCCACCGGCCGCTTCGTCATCGGCGGGCCCCAGGGGGACACCGGCCTCACCGGCCGGAAGATCATCGTGGACACCTACGGCGGCAGCGCTCCCCACGGCGGCGGCGCCTTCTCCGGCAAGGACCCCACCAAGGTGGACCGCTCCGCCGCCTACGCCGCCCGCTGGGTGGCAAAGACCGTGGTGGCCGCCGGCCTGGCCAAGCGCTGCCAGATCCAGCTGGCCTACGCCATCGGCGTGGCACAGCCCGTGTCCATCCTGGTGGACACCTTCGGCACCGGCACCGTGTCGGACAGCGTCCTGGAGGAGGCTGTGCGCAAGACCTTCGACCTGCGTCCCACCGCCATCATCCGGGACCTAGGGCTGCAACAGCCCATCTACCACAAGCTGGCGGCCTACGGCCACATGGGCCGGGAGGACCTAGGGGTGGCCTGGGAGAAACCCGACCGGGTGGAGCAGTTGAAAGCCGCCTGTAAGTAAAGCAAAGATTAAAGTTTTCGTCCACCTTTTTCAAAAGGTGGCGGAGTCCAGAGGCAGAGCCTCTGGCAGGGTGCAGGGGCAGCGCCCCTGCCGGGGCCGGGCAGAGCCCGCAACGCCGATGTTCCGCAGGAACGAGGCCCCATATAAAAGAGAAAAGGATTGTGATGCCGTGGAAATCGTAAAAACCAGCGTCCTATGCACCTGGCTCACCCCCCTATGGCTGGCCCTGTGCCGGGCTTATGACGCAAGCTGCGTGGCAAAGCTCCTGCGCACCTTCACCGCCGCCTGCCGCCGCTGGAGCCAAAGCAGCGCGGTGGTGGCCTTCCTGCGCCGGGAGGGCACCCTCTCCCACGCCTGGGAGGAGAGCGTTTTGTGCCGCCTCCTCACCGCCCTGGTGAACCTCCCCGTGCGCTTTTTGCAATTCCTGTACCGAAAGCTGAAGGGCCCCATGGAGGGCAGCTTCTTCGCAGACCTGGGCATCTCCATTGCAGAGCAGGAGTCCTTCCTGCTGGGCTGGGTGATGCTGGCCATTATGGTCATCCCCTATGAGAAGTGGAGCAACGGCTATAGCTTTGCCATCCTGCTGCTGTGTACCCTTCTGCTCTTCTTCACCGGGATGCGCCGCCCGGATTGGCGCATCGACTTGACCTCCCTGGGCCCCTGGCTGATGGCCTTCTTCTGCCTGGTCCCCGTGTCCTGGGCCCTGTCCTCTTACCGGGCCCTCTCCACCCGCTTCCTGCTCTACTACCTCACCTGTATCTTTTGCGTGGTGATCGTGGTCAGCGTGGTGGAGCGGCGGGAGCAGCTCCAACGGCTCATGGGGGCGGCCTCCCTGGCCCTGCTGGTGATGGCCCTGGGGGGCATCGTCCAGCGCATCCAGGGGGTGGCGGTGGACGCCATGATCGTGGACCAGACCGCCAACGCCGGGATGCCCGGCCGGGTCTTTGGCTTCTATGATAACCCCAACGCCTTCGGCTCCGTGCTGCTGCTGCTGATCCCCGTGGCGGTGGGCTATATGCTCTCCTGCCCCGGCTGGCTGGGCCGCTTTTTGGGCTGTTTCAGCGCGGCGGCAGGGCTGATGACCTTGCTGATGACCTACTCCCGTGCCAACTGGGTGGGCCTGCTGGTGGCTATATTTGTGTTCCTGCTATTGTGGAAGCGCAAGCTGGTCCCCGTGGCCATCGTGGTGGCGGCGGTGGGGGTGTCCTTCCTGCCGGAAACCATCCTCAACCGGGCCCTGTCCATTTTCAACACCTCGGACACCGCCATCAGCAGCCGCTTCCCCGTGTACCAGGCGGCCATCGACTATATCAAGCTCCACCCCATCGTGGGCTGCGGCCTGGGGGTAGACGCCCTCCGGGAGGCCGTGGCGGACTTGCAGCTCTTCAAGGGCTATGACCGCTTCGTCCACTGCCACAACATCTACCTGCAAGTCTGGTGCGAGATGGGCATCGTGGCCCTGATCGCCTTTGTGGGGGGCATCCTCTGGAGCGTCAAGAAGGGGATCCGGGCCCTGGCCCAGGCAGGCAGTACCTGCCGCATGGCCATCATCGGGGCCAGCGCCGGGGTGCTGGGGGTGATGGTGTCCGGCATTGCGGACTTCCCCTGGAGCTATCCCCGCGTGATGCTGATCTTCTGGTTCGTCTGCGCCCTGCTTCTGGCGGCGGCCCGGCTGGCGGTCCGGGAGCAGCGGGCGCAAGGGAACGTGGAGGCAAACCATGAGACTTGATACCCTATGGAAGGAGAAGGAGGTCACCCTCTCCTTCGAGGTGTTCCCCCCCAAGAAGGACGGGGACTTCGGCTCGGTGCGCAGCGCTGTGGAGCGCATCGCCCAGTTGAAGCCCGACTTCATGAGCGTCACCTACGGCGCCGGGGGCGGCACCTCTGACTACACCGCCCAGATCGCGGAGATCGTCCAGGGACAGGGGGTCCCGGCCCTGGCCCACCTGACCTGCGTGTCTTCGGACCGGGTACGGATCCAGCAGGAGCTGGAAAAGCTCCGGGGGGCGGGGATCGAAAACATCCTGGCCCTTCGGGGGGATTACCCGGAGAACTACGACCCCGCCGCCCCCAGGGACTACCGCTATGCCGCCTCCCTGGTGGAGGATATCCGGGCCTTTGGGGGCTTTACCATCGGGGCGGCCTGCTACCCGGAGGGGCACGTGGAGTGCCACAGCCAGGGGGAGGACCTGCTCCACTTGAAGGAGAAGGTGGACCGTGGGGTGGACTTCCTCACCACCCAGATGTTTTTTGACAACAGCGCCCTGTATAGCTTCCTCTACCGGGCCCGCGCCCTGGGGATCACCGTGCCGGTGCTGGCGGGGGTGATGCCGGTCACCAACGCCGCCCAGATCCAGCGCATCCTGCGGCTGTCCGGCACCACCTTGCCCTACCGCTTCCGGATGATTTTGGACAAGTTCCGGGAGCGCCCCGACGCCATGAGGCAGGCGGGGGTGGTGTATGCCGCCGAACAGATCGTGGACCTGGTGGCCAATGGGGTCCAGGGCATCCACGTGTATGTGATGAACAAGCCCGACGTGGCTGCCCCCCTGAATGAGCACCTGGCCAAGGTGCTGGGGCGGTGAGCCTTTCCCAGCGGGAGATTGCCCGCTATCTGGGCTATGGCACCGCCCCCCTCCCGGCGCAGGTGGTGCACTATGCCCAACAGTGCGAGGCAGAGTTGACGGCGGCAGTCACCCCCCGGAGCCTGGGGCGGCGGCTGTCCCGTTCTCTTTTCGCCGGACAGAGCCGGGACCTGGACCACCACCTGCGCCACTGCCAGGAGGCCATCCTCTACGCTGTCACCCTGGGGGCGGAGGCGGACCGTCTCCTGCGCCGCTGGGGGGCCCAGAACATGGCCAAGGCGGCGGTGGGCCAGGCGGTGTGCGCCACCTGGTTAGACGCGCTGTGCGCGGACTACTGCGCCGCCCTGCTGCCGGAGCTGGAACCGGGGGTGTTTTTGACCGCCCCCTTCAGCCCCGGCTATGGGGACTGGCCCTTGGAGGCCCAACGACAGGTGCTCAGCTTCCTGGACGCCCCCCGGCGCCTGGGACTGACCCTCACCACCGGGGGGATGTTGGCCCCGGAGAAATCCGTCACCGCCCTGGTGGGCCTCAGTGACCGGCCGGAGGAACACTGCGGCCAGAGGTGTATGCGCTGCAACAAAAGTGACTGCCCCTTCCGGGCGGGAACGTGAGAAGAAAGGGGGGTGCTCATGAAGCCCCTATTGGAAGGAATGAAGACCCGCCGCCTCTATTTCGACGGCGGCATGGGGAGTATGCTCCAGGCGGCAGGGTTGCCGGAGGGGTTGCTGCCGGATGTGTGGAGCGTGGAGAACCCGGCGGCGGTGCAGGGGGTCCACCGGGCCTACCTTCGGGCAGGCTGCCATCTCATCAGCACCAATACCTTTGGGGCCACCGCCCCCAAGCTGGCCCCCTACGGCCTCACCCCCGCCCAGGTGATGACGGCGGCGGTGGAGAACGTCCGGGCCGCCATGGCGGCGGAGGGGGTTTCTGACGGCTACGTCTGCGCCGATATCGGCCCCACGGGGAAGCTGTTGAAGCCCTACGGCGACCTGGACTTTGAGGACGCCGTGGCCCTCCTGGCGGAGCCCATCCGGGCGGCCCAAGCGGCGGGGGCGGACTGCATCCTCATCGAGACCATCAGCGACCTCTATGAGATGAAAGCTGCCGTGGTGGCGGCCAAGGAGAACAGCAGCCTGCCCATCTTCGCCAGCCTGATTTTTGACGGCAGCGGCAAGCTCCTCACCGGGGGCTCCCCCCGTGGGGCGGTGGCCCTGTTGGAGGGCTTGGGAGTGGATGCCATCGGGCTGAACTGCGGCCTGGGGCCCAAAGAGCTCACCTCTGTGGCCCAGGCCCTGTGGGCGGACAGCTCCACCCCGCTGTTCTTCCAGCCCAACGCGGGCTTGCCCAGGAGCGTGGAGGGCAAGGCGGTGTATGACCTGCCCCCGGAGACCTTTGCCGCGCAACTGGCACAGCTGGCCCCCATGGCCACCCTGCTAGGGGGCTGCTGCGGCACCACCCCAGAGCATTTGCAGGCCCTCATCCAGGCCACCCAGGCCATCCCCCTGCCCCAGGTGGAGGAGAAGGACAGCCTGTTTATCTCCTCCTACTGCCAGGCGGTGGCCCTGGACGGGAAGGACCCGGTGATCATCGGGGAGCGCATCAACCCCACGGGGAAGAAAAAGCTCCAGGCCGCCCTCCGGGAGGGGGACAGCGGCTACGTCCTCAATGAGGCCCTAAAGCAGGAGGAGGCGGGGGCCCACATCCTGGACGTAAACGTGGGGCTGCCGGGGCTGGACGAGCCGGCGGTGCTCACCCAGACGGTGGAGGCCATCCAGGCCGTCACCGGCCTGCCCCTGCAACTGGACAGCTCTGACCCGGTGGCTATGGAGCGGGCCCTGCGGCGGTACAACGGCAAGCCCCTCATCAACTCCGTCAACGGCAAGGAGGAGAGCTTAAACGCCATCCTCCCCCTGGTGAAAAAGTACGGGGGTGGGCTGGTGTGCCTGACCCTGGACGACAACGGCATCCCCGCCACAGCCCAGGGCCGGGTGGAAATTGCCGAGAAGATCATTCAGCGGGCGGAAGCTCTGGGCATCCCCCGGCGGGAGCTGTTGGTGGACGGGCTGACCATGCCCGTCAGCGCCGGGGCGGACAACGCCCAGGTGACCTTGGAGACCCTCCGCCGGGCCAAGAAGGAGTTGGGGGTCAAGACTGCCCTGGGGGTGTCCAATGTGTCCTTCGGCCTGCCCCGGCGGGAGCTGTTGAACCAGAGCTTCTTCACCCAGGCCCTGACGGCGGGGCTGGACGGGGCCATCATCAACCCCCTCAGCGAGGCCATGCTGGGGGCCTATCACGGCTACCGGGCCCTCCAGGGCCTGGACGAAAACTGCCAGACCTACATGACCGCCTTTCAGGGCACTGTAGCCCCCACGGCGGCCCCGGCACCCACCAAAGGACCCGCCGCCTCAGACGCCCCTGCTGGGGAAGGCCTGAGGCAGGCGGTGTGCAAGGGCCTGCAAGAGCAGGCGGCGGCCAAAGCCAGGTCCTTGGCGGAGAGCGGCCGGGAGATTTTGGATATCATCAACGGGGAGCTGGTCCCCGCCTTGGATGAAGTGGGCCAGGGCTTTGAAAAGGGGACGCTGTTCCTGCCCCAGCTGCTGATGAGCGCCGAGGCGGCCAAGGGGGCCTTCCAGGTGTTGAAGGACTACCTCCCCGCCGGGGAGAGCGGGGGCGCCCCGCAGATCCTCCTGGCCACGGTGAAGGGGGACATCCACGACATCGGGAAGAACATTGTCAAGGTGCTCCTGGAGAGCTACCGCTTCCGGGTCCTGGACCTGGGGAAGGACGTGGCCCCGGAGGCCATTGTGGCGGCGGCAACGGAACACGGCATCCCCTTGGTGGGTCTCTCCGCCCTGATGACCACCACCGCGCCTTACATGGCGGAGACCATCCGCCAATTACGGGCGGCCCAGCTGCCCTGCAAGGTGGTGGTGGGGGGCGCGGTGATCACCGGGGACTATGCCCGGAGCATCCACGCAGACCACTACGCCAAGGACGCCATGGAAACTGTGCATTATGCCCAGGAAGTCCTGGGGGAGACGTGAAAAAAAGAAGAAATCCCACAGCTTTTTCCCTTGAAATAGTTGACAAGGGAAATAAATGGTGTTAGTCTCTATACTGGAGAAGGGACCGGATCGCCCCGGTCCCTTTTTCGTTGAGACTACATAAGAGAGGATCGTGTATCGCAATGAAATCCAACAAAAGTGTTGGGCTGCTCATTATCTTCCTCCTGATTACCGTCGCGCTGTCCATGGGCTTTTTCCCGTCCGTGAACGAGGGCGTGGAGACCGGGATGGCGGGGCTCACCCCCATGGAGAATTTGGACGGCACCACCCAGACCATTTTTGACGCAGTGAACTATACCAGGAGCATCCACATCCTGGCCATGCTCCTGGTGGGCTTTGGCTTCCTGATGGTGTTTCTCCGGGGCCATGAGTTCTCCTCCCTGACGGCCACCTTCCTGGCGGTGAGCATCGCCATCCCCGTGTATATGGTGGCCAAGAGCTTCCTGCCTGGGGAGTATGAGGTGATGAACATCAGCGGCTTCCTCTTTGCGGAGTTCGCCGCGGCCAGCTTGCTGATCTGCATGGGGGCCGTGTTGGGGCGGCTGAAAATGGACCAGTATTTCATCCTGGCTATCTTGTTCACCATTGGCTATATCTTCAATGAGTGGCTGCTCCTGGAGAGCGGCGTGTTCCGGGGCTTTTTGGACACCGGCGGCTCTGTGGCCATCCATGCCTTTGGCGCGTACTTCGGCCTGGGGGTGGTGGCCACCACGGACCGGAAGTTCAAGAACAAGCCCGCCCCCAAGACCAACAAGGTCAGCAACGAGTTCTGCCTGTTGGGCAGCATGGTGTTGTGGATCTTCTGGCCCTCCTTCACCAGCTCCGTGGCCTCCCCGGAGCGCACCTACCTGACGGCTCTGAACACCGTCCTGGCCCTGTGCGGTTCCACCCTGGCCACCTACATCTTCACCAAGCTCATCCGTGGGAAGATCGAGGTGGAGGATATCGCCAACGCGGCCCTGGCCGGCGGCGTGTGCATCGGCTCTGTGTGCTCCACCGCCAGCCCCGGTTTTTCCATGTTCATTGGCATCTGCGCCGGCACTCTGAGCACCCTGGGCTTCGCCGTGATCGCCCCCCGCATCTGCAAGCTCATCCGGGGCACGGACACCTGCGGCGTGCATAACTTGCACGGTATGCCCGGCCTGCTGGGCGGCCTGTTCGCCATCGGCATCAACCACAACGTAGGCGCCCAGGTGGGGGCCGTGGTGACCACCGTGGTGGTGGGCCTGATCTTGGGCCGCATCACCGGCGGCATCTTGGGCATCTTTGGCACCAAGGAGGACACCTACAACGACGAGAGCGACTTCTTCGTGGAAGAGGAAGAAGAGGAGGAAGTCGTGGAGGTGTGAGCCTGCGGTTGTTGTGAAACCAACGAAAACCCCCGGACGGATTCGTCCGGGGGTCGTTTCGTGGGTTTATATGCTCCTTCGCCGGGGGCAGGGGAGGCGCCGTTCCCCCACCCCATCTCGACGTCGGAGAAAGCAAGAAAACACCATGCAGGCATAATGATCTTATGTCCTACACAGTGCTCTTCAACATCGAACCAGAATCCAACCCTACGCCTACCCCGTTGTGTATTTGCGAGTGGGTCTGCGCTACCGTATGGCCGTATATACGGACTTGAAAAATAGGCTAGAGATATGCTATAATGCTTGATAGGCGCGGGATGGAATCCCGTTGTGTAGGCGCCTCTTCGCCTGCGCAGGCTGTGGGGAGTTCGCACCTCCCCATAGCTGCCGAATGTTTATCTTGGCTTTCCTAAGATAAACGAAAATTTAATTTTCTGAGGCTAGTTTATCAAAATTTGGCGGAATTGTCAATCGTTTTGTGGGATTCTTTTCTGGGGACAGGCTCCCTGGGCCGCGGCTGTACCCCACCACCTCCCTCCATGAGGGGGGCTTTTTTTTCATGCTGCCCCATGTCCTATGAAAAATCCTGTTGACAAAGTAGGTAGTTCGTGCTACTATTTTCCATGTATCTTTTATCAGCTATACTGATACGGATTGCAAGGATACCAAATGCGGGGACCATGTCCCCGCATTTTCACCGGATTTTTTAAGGAGAGACACGTACTATGATGATATCCACCAAAGGCCGCTACGCTCTGCGGGTGATGATCGAATTGGCCCAGCGTCAGGAGGAGGGGTATATCTCCCTCAAGGAGGTGGCCAAGAACCAGGAGATTTCGGAAAAATACCTGGAGGCCATTATGAAGAACCTGGTGACGGCGGGCCTAGCGGTAGGGATGCGGGGCAAGGGGGGCGGCTACCGCCTGGCCCGTCCGGCGGCCCAGTGCAGCGCTGGGGAGATCCTCCAGGCAGCGGAGGGCAGCCTGGCCCCGGTGGCCTGCTTGGAGGAGGACGCGGAGCCCTGTCTGCGGCGGGACCAGTGCGCCAGCCTGCCCCTGTGGCAGGAGCTGGAGCAGGTGGTGCAGGACTTTTTGTCCGGCTATAGCCTGGAACGGCTGATGGAACAGAGCGCGGCCCCGGAGGTGTGAGCGATCCCGGCGGGGCCGGGGAGGGAATTTGTGCAAGCTGACCATTGACGGGCCCCGCCTATCGTGCTATGATGGAACACAAGTTAACAAGCAAGCAAACCTGAGAGTAAGAGTAGTACTTCACTGTTTAACCCTCAAGAGAGCCGCGGGTGGTGGGATCGCGGCGGGACCGCAGGGGAGGAATGGACTTATGAGGGCGGAACGAACGGCCGGTACACCTCCGGCTCAGTAGTGACCGACGGGGACCGCACCCGTTATCCGGGCGGCACGTATGATGGTACGTGAAAAGAGTGGGCGCTATGCGCCAAGTTGGGTGGTACCGCAGGAATCAGTCTTGTCCCATTTCGTTGTGAAACGAGTGGAACAGGGCTTTTTTTGTTGCCGCCCCCGCCATCAACAAGACAGTGCGCCCCATCGGGGTGCAAAACATTTGGATAAACGAAAAGGAGCGTATCGAAGATGAAAAAGCTGAACAAGAACCTGCTCACCGCAGCCATGGCCCTGACCCTGGGCCTGTCCCTCACCGCCTGCGGCGCCCCCGCTGAGGGCGGCGACAGCCAGGAGGGGGGAGAACCCGCCATCATCGGCATCTGCCAATACGGCCAGCACGCCTCCCTGGACAACTGCCGGGAGGGCTTCCTGCAAGGTTTGAAGGAGGCCGGACTGGTCGAGGGCACCGACTACGAGATCCATTACGAGAACGCCAGCTTTGACGACAACATGGCCATTCAGATCAGCCAGTCCTTCTCCGCTGAGGATGCCGCCATGATGGTGGGCATCGCCACCCCCGCCGCCACTGCCTGCTACGCCGCCGCTGAGGACAAGGACATCCCCGTGATCTTCACCGCCATCACCGACCCTGTGGGGGCCAAGCTGGATTCCGGCAACATCACCGGCACCTCTGACGTGCTGCCGGTGGAGGGGCAGTTGAAGCTCATTCGGGCCCTTCAGCCGGAGGCCAAGACGGTGGGCATCATCTACACCACCAGTGAGGCCAACTCCCTCTATTCCGTGGAGGTCTACAAGGACCTGGCGGAGCAGTACGGCTTTACCATTGACGCCATCGGTGTCACTGCCCAGTCTGAGGTCACCCAGGCGGTGGATACCCTTATCAACCACAAGGTGGACTGCCTGTCCAACCTCACTGATAACAACGTGGTGGGGGTGCTGGGCTCCATTTTGGAGAAAACCAATGCTGCGGGGATTCCGGTTTATGGCTCTGAGATTGAGCAGATGAAGCTGGGTTGTGTGGCCGGCGCGGGGCTGGAATATGTGGAGCTGGGGGTGCAGACCGGCAAGATGGCTGCACGGGTGCTCAAGGGGGAGGCTACCTGCCAGGATATCCCCTATGAGGTCATTGAGAACTATTCCCTGTATTTCAACAGCATGTCCCTGCAGGAGCTGAACATTGCGTTGCCGGAGGAGATTGCGGAGACGGCGCAGGATGTGGCCAATGCGTAAATGATCTTCGGTTGGGCTGCCGCCCAAACCTGCCCAGGGCTCCCGCCCTGGACCTGGCCAGAGGCGCTGCCTCTGGACTCCGCCACCTTGGTGGTGTCACGCTGCGCCTGTTCGCGACGCGGTTCTAAGCCCCTACGCTCCGGCGAACCCATCCGGGGCCTTACGGCCCCTCCTTGGGCTTCGCCTGCGCTCCGGGTCTTAGCCCGCTGCTCACGACGGCTCCGCGCTTCGACTGAAAAAGGTGGACGAAAACTTTAATCCTAGCGCAGACAGAAAAGGAGCGCGACTATGCTTGACCTGATCTCTGCCACCCTGACCCAGGGCCTGATTTACGCCCTGCTGTCCTATGGGGTGTACATCACCTATTCGGTCCTGGACTTCCCGGACCTTACCGTGGACAGCAGCTTCCCCTTGGGGGCCGCTGTCACCACGGTGCTCCTCATCGCGGGGATGAACCCCTGGCTGACCCTGGTGTGCGCCACCCTGGCGGGGGCCGCGGCGGGGCTGTGTACCGGTCTGATCCATGTGCGCCTGGGGGTGCGGGACCTGCTGGCTGGTATCATCACCATGACCGCCCTGAGCTCCATCAACCTGCTCATCGGCGGTTCCAACCAGACGGTGGACCGGGCCACGGACACGATTTTTACCGCCGCCCCGGTGATGGGCCTCTTTGGGGACTTGTCCCTCTCGGCCCGGAAGCTCATCGTCTCCCTGGTGCTGGCGGTGGCGGTGAAGCTGATTTTGGACGCCTATTTCCGCACCAAGTCCGGCCTGCTGCTTCGGGCGGTGGGGGACAACGGCACTCTGGTTACCACTTTGGCGAAAAACAAGGGCAACATGAAGATTTTGGGTGTGGTGATGGCCAACGCCCTGGTGGCCCTGTGCGGCGGGGTGCTGGCCCAGGAGCAGCGCAGCTATTCCGCTGTCATGGGCATTGGACAGGTGGTGTTCGGCTTGGCGACGGTCATCATCGGCGTGACCATCGTGCGTTTCTTCACCAGCTCCAAGCCCGCCCAGGGGATGCGGAAGATTCCCGTGCTGCGCTTCCTGGCCACCCCCCAGGGGACCACGGCGGTGCTGTTGGGGAGCATCCTGTATAAGTTCTGTATCCAGATCGCCATCAACCTGGGTCTGCCGGCCAATATGCTAAAGTTTATCACGGCCGTGCTGTTCCTGCTGGTGTTGGTGCTGGCGGGACGAAAGGGGGAGGAGATCATCCATGCTTGAGATTCGCGGCCTGAAAAAGGTCTACAATCCGGGGACCGTCACGGAGATGACCCTCTTCGACGGCTTCGACCTCAGCGTCCCCGACGGACAGTTCGTCTCCATCGTGGGCAGCAACGGCTCCGGCAAGACCTCCCTGCTGAACATCATCTGCGGCAGCATCCCCATGGATGGGGGCGACGTGGAGGTGGACGGGAAGAGCTTGCGGAAACTGAAGGATTTCCAGCGCTACGGCACCATTGGCCGGGTGTACCAGAACCCCTCCTTGGGCACTGCCCCCAACCTGACCATGCTGGAGAACCTCTCCCTGGCGGACAACAAGGGGAAAAGCTTCGGCCTCACCCGCGGGGTGAACCGCAAGCGGATGGACTTCTACCGGCAGGAGCTGGCGGGGCTGGGCCTAGGCCTGGAGGATAAGCTGGACGTGAAGATGGGCGCCCTCTCCGGGGGTCAACGCCAGGCGGTGGCCCTGCTGATGGCCACCCTGACGCCCCTGCAATTCCTCATCCTGGATGAGCACACCGCCGCCCTGGACCCCCGCACCGCCGAGGCCATTATGGTCCTCACCGGAAAACTGGTGCGGGAGAAGCAGCTCACTGCCCTGATGGTGACCCACAATCTCCGCTACGCTGTGGAGTACGGCGACCGGCTGCTGATGCTGGACCGGGGCAAGATCGCCCTGGACCGGGCAGGGGAGGAAAAGGCCGCCACCACCACCGACGATATTTTGCAAATTTTTGGACAGATCAGTATGCAATAGAGGAAAACGCCCTGACGCAGCACAGCGTCAGGGCGTTTTTTGCGGGGAATGGATACAGATTGATTACAGTTTTTCAAAGCGGTTGAAGCGGCTCGAAATCTGTCTTATAATGGAGAAAAATGCGGGAATCTGGCTTCCCTTCTCCCGGTGAGGCGGCCGCTTCCCAAACGAGGTTGTCTGATGGTATTTGCGAGTATGCTGTTCGTGTTCCTCTTCCTGGTGGCGAATTTGGCCTCCCAGATCGCCCTGAGGAACCCACGGGGGAAGAATATTGCCATGCTGGTGTTTTCCCTGGTGTTTTACGCCTGGTCCGGGCCCCGCTATCTGCTGCTGCTCATGGGCATGGTGTTGATCTGCTGGCTGGGGGCTTTGTTGGTGGAGAGCACCGGGCGGCCGAAGCTCTGGCTGGGGGTGACGGTGGGGCTGTGTCTGGGCATCCTGGGGGTGTTCAAATACACGGGCTTTTTCCTGCAAAACCTCCAGAACGTCTTTGGAGTGCCGGAGGTGATCCCCGCCATCGCCCTGCCCATCGGCATCTCCTTTTATACTTTCCAGCTCATCTCCTACGTGGTGGACGTCTACCGGGGGGAGGTCCAGGCCCAGCAAAAATACTGGGTGCTGCTGCTTTACGCCAGCTTGTTCCACCAGTGCATCGCCGGGCCCATCGTGCGCTATCAGGACATCCACCGGGATATCCTCCAGCGCCGGACCACCCCGGCGGAGATCAGCCGGGGCATCAGCCGCTTCACGGTGGGGCTGGCGAAAAAGGCCATCCTGGCCAACGGCTGCGCTGTGGTGGCGGACGGCTTCTTCGACGTGGGGGTGGAGGAGTTGGCGGCCCTGCCGGCGGCGGGGATTCTCCTGGGGGCCTTTGCCTTCACCTTGCAAATCTATCTGGACTTCTCCGCTTATTCCGACATGGCCATCGGCATGGGCCTCATGTGCGGCTTCCATTATAAAGAGAACTTCAACTACCCCTATCTCTCCACCTCCGCCGGGGAGTTTTGGCGGCGGTGGAACATCTCCCTGGGGGCGTTTTTCCGGGACTATGTGTACATTCCCCTGGGGGGCAACCGGCGGGGGAAACTTCGGGAGTTTGGAAACCTGCTGATCGTCTGGTTCCTCACGGGACTGTGGCACGGGGCCAGCTGGAACTTTGTGCTCTGGGGGCTCTACTGGGGGGCGCTGATCTGTATCGAGCGCTTTTTGCTGGGCAGGCGTACCGAGGCGGTGCCCAAGCTCCTGCGCCAGCTCTTCGTCTTTGCCCTGGCGGTGTTTGGCTGGATTTTGTTTAAGTTCACCGATTTCACCCTCCTCACCACCGCCCTAAAGGGCCTGCTGGGGCTCAACGGCAACGGCTGGATGGGGGTAGAGGTGAAGCTGGCCTTTCAGAACAACGTCTTTTTCCTGCTCCTGGCAGCCATTGGGGCCACGGCGGTGGGGAAGAACTTACGGCAGATCTTGCAGAACCTGGCCCGCTGGGGCGGGAAGTTCTTCTTTTGGTGCAACGGGGCCTGGGAGGTGTTGCACCCGGTGCTGTTGCTGTTGATCTCCGCTATGGCCCTGGCGGGGGACAGCTACAATCCCTTCCTCTACTTTCAATTTTAGGAGGCGCGGCAGTTGAAGAAAAGCCAACGGAAAAAATGGAACGGAATTCTCCGAAGCCTCAAGGTGTTTGCCTTTGGGGGGACCATGGCGGTGCTGTGCGTCATCGGCTTATTGTGGTTCCTGCGGCCGGAGACCTCTGTGCTGGAGAAGCGGGACCTCACCGCCTTCCCCAGCCTGCACTGGAGCAGCTTTTGGGACGGCAGCTTTTTCCATGAACTGGACACCTGGTACGCGGACACCTACCCCCTCCGGGAGGGGCTCATTGCCGGGAGCCAGGCCATGGAGGCCCGCTACGGCCTGCGCCGGGACCAGATCGTGGGGGAAAACATGGTGGCCGACGACATCCCCATGGATGGGGAGCCCACCCCGGCGGAGCCGGTGTCCCTCTTTGTGGAGGAGCCGGAGGGGGGCCTGGCCGACGGCACCGTGACGGAGCTGGGGGAGTTGCAAGGACAAATTTACATCACCAACAACTGCGGCTATGGCCTTTATTATTTTAACCAGGAGGGGGCGGACGGCTTCGCCGCCACCATGAACCAAGTGTATCAAAACGT
>CAJTQP010000030.1 GCA_910578575.1 uncultured Oscillospiraceae bacterium | reverse complement strand
CCCCGCCCCCCGCAACAGGTCCGGCAGAGCCAAAGTCTCTGCCAGCACCGCCCAGCCCCACCAGCCCAAGCCGCACACCACCCCCACCAGGGGAAAGGCGGCAATGGCATAGCCGGAAAGGCTCCGCTCCAGCACAAAGGCCAGACCCACACAGAAGGGCGTCGTCCCCCCCGTCTCCACCGCCGTACATAGGGCAAGCATCCATACAAAATACACACACAGCCGGATCACCGCAAAGGCCCCACAGTGGGGGTCCGCCAAGATCTCCTGCTTGCGCTGGGGGGAGGCGCAGCTGGCCAGGGCGTCGCAGGTGTCCGCGTATCCGTCCAAATGGATTCCCCCAGTGACCAACACCGGCACCAGGCAAAGCCCCGCCCCCCGCAACAGGTCCGGCAGAGCCAAAGTCTCTGCCAGCACCGCCCAGCCCCACCAGCCCAAGCCGCACACCACCCCCACCAGGGGAAAGGCACACAGGGCGTAGCGCATATTCCGGGGCGTCCACGCCGGTTGGGGAACGGGCAGGGCAGAAAACATCCCAAAGGCCACGGCGATGGTCTGAAAAAATATCATGATAGCTTCCCACCTTTGTGGCACACTGGTAAGCCGCACACCAGCTCATACACTGCGTCCGCCTGGGCGGCCACGTTTCGGTTCACAGCAGCCAATAGGCGCAGATAGCGCAAGGTATCTCCCGTATAGTCTGTCCCGGCAGAAAAAACTTCTCCGGAGACGATCACCAAGTGCTCACACTGCTCCCGCAGCTTGTCCACGCCCTGAAGGATGGCTTCCAGGGCGCCTTCTCCCGCCCCCTCCGGGTCATATAGCTCGTTGGCCACCAGGTTGGTCATACACTCCAGCAAAACGTCTCCCCGCACTGGCAACACCAGCCCTGCCAAGTCCGTGTACCGCTCGATGGTCACGAAGTCCTTTTGGGCGCGCATGTCCCGGTGTGTTTCGATGCGCTGGCGGCACTCCAGGTCAAAGGGGTGCAGGGTGGCAATATAGTACCGCACCCCTTCGGCCTGGCATAACAAATTCTCGGCAAAGGCGCTCTTCCCACTGGCCGCGCCGCCGATCACCAGAGATACCATCAAATCCCTCCTTGGGGGGTATAGGGTTCGATGCCGCAGCCGGCAAAGGTATAGCTCTCAGCATACACTGCCAGGGCCATATCCAGCAGCGGCAGCGCCGCCACCGCCCCGGTGCCCTCCCCCAGGCACAGCCCAGCGGTGATGAGTGGCTTCTTTCCCAAAGCCGCCAGCAGGGCTTGTCCGGCAGGCTCTGCGGAAACGTGGCTGGCCAGGATCGCCCCGGAGGCCTGGGGGCACAGCCGCACCGCGCACAGGGCCGCCGCCGCGCTGATGACACCGTCCATCACCACCGGGAGGCGATACACCGCCCCGCCTAAATACAGGCCACACAGTCCCGCCAGCTCAAAGCCCCCCACCTTTGCCAAAACATCCAGGGGGTCTGCCGGATCCGGCCGGTTGACTGCGATGGCCCGGCGCACTGCGTCCACCTTCCGGGCAAGCCCCGCGTCCGACAGCCCAGCGCCCCGGCCTGTCACCGCCTCCGGTGGGCAGTCTAACAGCACCGCACTCACCGCACTGACCGCGGTGGTGTTGCCAATGCCCATCTCTCCCGCAGCCAAAACCTTCGTCCCCTGCTCCGCCTCCCGGCGGACCAGCTCCATCCCAGCCCACACTGCCTGGACGGCCTGGTCCCGGTCCATGGCGGCGCCCTGGGTCATATCCGCTGTTCCGTTGCCCACCCGCAGGTCCACTACGCCAGGATAGGATGGGAAATCCACCACGCCCAAATCCACCGGAACCACCCGGCAATCCGCCCGCGCTGCCATGCGGCACACCGCGGTCTGCCCGGCAGCAAGGCCACGGACCACAGCAGCGGTGACGCTGCTGTCCGTTTGGGTCACCCCCTGGGCAGTGACACCGTGGTCGGCGCACAGCACCAGCACCGCCCGGCGGGAGAGGTCGATGTCTGCGCTGCCTGTCAATGCGGCGATCTGCTCCAACGCCTCCTCCAACAGGCCCAGGCCCCCCAGGGGCTTGGCGCAGGTGGCCCATCTCCGGTGGGCTTCCGCCCTGGCCTGTGGGTCCGGCTCCGGTACCGCCGCCAACTTTGCCCACAATTCCTTCTCTTGTTCCATAATATCCTCACGATCTTCCAAACACAGGCCCAGCGGCATACTTCGCCGCAGCTGCCACAAAGCGGCGGGCCAATTCCGGCCTTCCCGCAAAGTATAGGTGGGGAAAGGCCGCGTATAGCGACGGGCCCACAAAGCCACAGTCCCAGCTTCTGCCGCTGACGGGTTTCTCCGCTCGGAGGGCCGCACCGTTCTGCGTGCTGTCCCAGTGGTGGAACTCATGGACCGGCACCGTCTCCCCGGCGTGCAATAGCAAGCCGTCCTCTTTGGCGCTGAGTTGAGCGTAGCCGAAGCGCACCAGCCGCCCCGTGGCAAAGCCCACCCCAGGCAGGGCCCCCACCATGGGCAGGGCACGTCCCGTCCCCGCCTCCTCCAGGCTGTTTCCCAAATACAAAAAGCCGCCGCACTCTGCCACCGTGGGCAGGCCTGAAATGACCGCCTGCCTTACTGCCTCTCGCATCTCCCGGTTCTGGGAAAGGGCTTTGGCGTATAGCTCCGGGTATCCCCCTGGAAGATAGAGTCCGGCGGTGTTCGCCGGGAGGGCAGTATCCTCCAAAGGGCTGAAAAACACCAGCTCCGCCCCGGCATCCGTCAAGGTATCTAAGGTCTCTGGATAGAGAAAGCAGAATGCACTGTCCCGCGCCACGGCAATGCGGGGAGAACTGGTATCCTGAGATGCAACGGGCTTCAAAAAACCGCCGGCTGTGTTCTCCCGCTGGCAGAGGTGCAGCAGGCGGGGCAGGTCTGCGGATTCCTCCAGCCCTGCGGCCAAGGTTTCCAAACGGCGGGGCAGGTCCCCGATCTCCTCTGCCGTACACAGCCCCAGGTGGCGGCTGGGCAGGACCGCCGCCTCCATGTGGGGCAAACAGCCCAAGACGGGAAGCCCCGTCTCCGCCTCCAGCATTGGTGCCAAGCTCTTGCAAAGGGCCGGGGTACAGTCATTCAGCAGCACCCCCACGATATGGCTGGGGGTACGAAATGATAGAAGTCCCCGAAGCTGCGCCGCCAGGGTCAGGCTGGCCCCTTTGGGACGCAGGACCAGCACCACCGGCAAGTCCAGCACATCGGCCGTATGCCAGGCGCTGGCCTGGGTGGTGGTCCCCCCCACCCCGTCGTAAAAGCCCATGGCCCCCTCACACACCACCGCGCCGTGACCGGCGCGATAGCGGGCATACAGGCCCTTCACAGTCTCCTCACGGGACAAAAACAGGTCCAGATTGTGGCTGTCGATGCCCAGAGCCGCCCGGTGGAACATGGGGTCGATGTAATCCGGCCCACACTTGAAGGCGCAGGGATGCAGGCCCCGCTGTTTCAATGCCGCCAGCAGGGCACAGGTCACCATGGTTTTCCCACTGCCGGAAGCCGGGGCGGAGAGCAACACTTCAATCATCCCGCCACCCCACAATGAGAAACACCGGATTGTTGGCCATCATCAGGTGCAGTCCCCCCGCCTCTCTGCTGCGGCTGACGGCCAGCTGGGTCACTTGGGGCGTGATCCCGTGGTCGGTCAACGCCTTCACTGCCGCGTCCAATGTCTCTAAGGCAATGGCGGAAATACACAGGCGGGCGTGGGGGTTCGCCGTCAGAGCTGCCTCCACAATGGCCGGGAGTTCTCCTCCGCTGCCACCGATGAACACCCCATCCGGCGGCGGCAGGCCCTCCAAGGCCTTGGGCGCACGCCCTTCCACCAGTTTGAGATTCCAGGCGTGGAAGCTTTCCCGGTTTTTCCGAATCAGCTCCCAGGCCTCCGCCTTGTCCTCTATGGCGTATACCTGTCCCCGGTTCGCCGCCAGGGCCAGTTCCACACTGACACTGCCGGTCCCGGCCCCCACGTCCCAGAGCACATCCTCCGGGGTTATGGCCAGTTTGGCAAGCACCACGGCCCGGACCTCCTGCTTGGTCATGGGCACTGCCCCCCGCACGAAGCTTTCATCCGGTAGTCCGGGGGTGCGCCGGGGGAGTATGTCCGGGGCCTCCACCAGCAGGACGGAGAGGGGGGCAAAGGTTCCCGCCGCAAACGCCTCGGCTGTCCCGGTGGAAATCCGCTCCTCCGGCCCGGAGAGGTTCTCTCCCACAGTAACGGACAACGCCCCCAGCCCCGCCTTCGTCAATCGGGCGCAGAGCTGGGCTGGGCCCAAGGCACCGCCCGTGAGGAAGCATACAGGCTTTCCCTGTCCCACCGCCGCCACCGGGTCGCAGTCCACCCCGTGGGCGGATACCAGGGTCCAGTCCTGCCAGGGCCGTCCCAACCGGGCGGCCAAAAGCTGCACGCTGGACACCCCTGGCAGAACCTGCACGGCAAAGCCCTGGGCGGCCAGCTTGGGCAACAGGGTCCGGGCCCCGGAGTAAAACCCGGTATCGCCGCTATAGCACACCACAGCCAGTTTTGCCCCCGCCTTCCCTGCTTTTTGCAGACCCTCCAGCAGGGCGGCAGCGGTGATGGCTTCCACGCGGTTTTGGGTGCAACCCTCTGGCAGGTTTGCCAGCAGGCGCTTTGCGCCCAGGATGCAGTCTGCCGCCTGCAAGGCCCTGGCACATTCCACCGTCAACCCTTCTGGCGTTCCTCCGCCCATGGCAGCCAGGAGCACTTGCAGCTTCGTTTCCTCTTCCATTCTCCCGTTCTCTTCCATCAAGCGCAGTTTGCAATCCGCCAAAAGTGTCTCATAGCTCTCCCCGCTGTCCGCCGGACGGCGGAGCACCACCAGAGCCGCCCCCACAGCTTCCGCCGCTGCGGCCTTTTCGGCAAAGCCCCCTTGCTCCCCGCCGTCCTTGGTAACCAACCATTGAATCTGATATTGCCGCAAGATCGCCATGTTCAGCGCTTGGGAAAACGGGCCCTGCATGGCAAGGATGTTCCGGCGGGGTACCCCGGCCGCTGCACAGGCCGCCAAACTCTCCTCCATGGGCAGGACGCGGGGGTATAGCCGCTGGCCTCCCAGGGAAGCAAATGCCTCTAACTCCTTCGCCCCAGTGGTCAAGAGGATATTGCCATCTGTATTCGCCAAATAGACCGCAGCCTCTTCCGCAGAATCCACAGAAATGCTTCCCTTTGGCAGGACGCTCTTCCCCCGCAGTAGGCGGCGATAGGGCACCCCAGCCGTCTGGCAGGCATTTCGCAACTGCGCCGTCACCTGGGCCGCGTAAGGGTGGGTGGCATCCACACACAGCGCTGCCCCCGCTAACACCTGGCCCATTCCGGTCTCATCTAGCCGTCCGGTGTGTACCGTGATGCCAGGGGCATAGCCCTGAAGGGCTTCCCCGTAGGCCGTGGCCACACAGACCGTCACCACCGCCCCCATCTCCGACAGAGCCTGGGCCAGCTGCCGCCCCTCGGTGGTGCCGCTGAAAATCACAAATCTCATGTCCGATACCCTCTGGGCGTCACCATCCGCCCCTGGACGTTCTGGGTGGTGCTGTTCCCGATGTAAACGGTGGTAAACATGTCCACCTGCTCCTCCCGCAGCTCCGCCAGGGTCAACAGCTTTGCCGTCTCCCCTGGGCGGCCGATGTTGCGCACCCAGCCGCACAGAGTATCCGGGGCTCTCCCCTCTGCCAGCACGATCTCACAGGCGGTACGCAGAAAATCCTTCCGCTTCCGGGAGCCGGGATTGTACAGGCACAGGGCAAACTCCCCCTGGGCAGCCAGGCGCAGCCGCTTCTCTATGGTCTCCCAGGGCGTCAGCAGGTCCGATAGGGAGATGACGCAGAAGTCATGGCCTAGAGGGGCCCCCAACACTGCCGCACCGGCGTTGGCGGCGGTGAGCCCCGCCACCACCTCCACCGCTACCTCTGGATATTCCGGAGAGAGGATCAGGAGAGGGCTGGCCATGCCATAAATCCCGCTGTCGCCGCTGCACACCAAGGCTACGGTCTTGCCCCGCTGGGCAGTCTCTAAGGCCCAGCGGCAACGCTCCAGCTCTTGGCGCATGCCGCTGGTGTGGGTCTCCTTTCCCGGATAGAGTGGGGCGATGAGCTCCACATAGAGGGTATAGCCGCACAGCACCTGGGAAGCCTCCAGGGCCGCGCGGGCCTGTCCGGTGAGATACTCCGCCCCACCGGGGCCGATGCCCACCACAAATACTTTATTCATCCGTCCATCTCCAATCCGGCGTATAGGGTCTCGCTGCCAGGGCCAGGGTCACGCCCTGGGCCGCATACTTCTTCTCCACCAGCGTCCCCCCGCTGGCCAGGACCGCGCTGCGCTCACACACGTTGTCCACCCCGGTCACCTGTTCCACAAAGGGGGAAGCGGTAAAGTCCCCGGTCACAGCCCGGAGCGCTTGGGCAGAAAAGGTCTCCAAGGGCCAACCGTGGGCCGCGCAAAATTCCACCAAGCCCCCCTCGTCTTTTTTCAAGTCAATGCTGGCACCAGCGTAGATTCCTTGGGGTTCGATTCCCCTTGCCTCCACCAGTTCGCCTAGAACACGCTCCAAGGTACCGGCAGTCGTTCCCCGACGGCACCCCACACCCAGCACTAGGATTCGAGGCACCAGGCGCAAGATTCCCTGCCTGTCCTCTCTCCGAAGGGAAAGCCGCACCATAGCGTCCGCCGCACCGGTCAGGCAGACCCCCTCCGGCGGTACTCCCTTCACCGGCCAATCGCTGGACAAGGAGACCGTTTCCCCCGCCAGGCACTTGGACGCAACGGCCTTGATCCCCTCCGGGTTACAAACCCGGCAGTTTTGGTGCCGTGCCCAGGCGTCTACAGAAAACACGCCGTTCACATCCGTGGCGGTGGTGATCACCGCCACACCGCCGCAGAGCTTGGCGATCCGCCGGGCCAGGTCGTTGGCCCCCCCCAGGTGGCCGGAGGCCAGGGGGATGGCATAGTTCCCCCTCTCATCCACCGCCACCACAGCGGGGTCCTTGGTCTTGCTCTCCAGGTGGGGGGCAATGGCCCGCACCGCAATGCCTACCGCCCCCACATACACCAGGGCCTGGCTATCCTGAAAGCGCTGGCTGGTCCAGTCCCGTAAGTTCAGGGGGGCGTTACAACGCCAGGCTGTCCCCCCCAAGGCTTCGGAAAGCCGTTGGGCCAGGGCCTGTCCCCGGTCTGTGAAGGAGAGAACGGACAGCTTCATGGCGCGGTCCCCTTCCGATACCCCGTGGTAAAGCTGGGGTCGTAGAGCTTACTGCGCTGGTAGCCCTCTTGGGAGTGAGACAAAAACTCTCCCACCAGCACCAGGGCCGTCTTGTTGATCTCCGCCTCCGCCCCCCGCTGGGCCAGGGTGCCCACGGTGCAGCGCAGCAGGCGTTCCTCCGGCCAGGTGGCCTTATACACCAGTGCTGCCGGGGTATCCTCGGTATAGGCCCCCTCCAACAAGGCGGCCTGGACCTGGGGAAGCATCCCCGCTGAGAGGAAGAGGACCATGCTGGCCCCGTGGGTTGCCAACAGCTCCAGCCGCTCCCCCTCCGGCACCGGGGTCCGCCCGGCAATGCGGGTGAGGATCACACTCTGGCTCACGCCGGGCAGGGTGTACTCCTCCCCTAAGGCAGCGGCGGCCCCGCAAAAGCTGGATACGCCGGGGACGGTATCGTAGGCGATGTTCTCCGCCTCCAAGGCGTCCATCTGTTCCCGGATGGCCCCATAGACGCTGGGGTCCCCGGTATGGAGGCGCACAGTGGTCTTGCCCGCCCCCTCCATCTCCTTCATCACAGAGAGCACCTCTTCCAAGGTCATCTCCGCACTGTTATAGCACAGGCAGCCCTCACGGGTCAGGTCCAAAAGCGCCGGGTTCACCAGGCTGCCTGCGTAAATCACACAGTCCGCCTCCCCCAACAGCTTTGCCCCCCGGAGGGTAATCAGGTCCGGCGCACCGGGCCCGGCACCCACAAAATGTATCATACTCGGCCTCTCAATCTATCCCACGACGATGGTGGTAAAATAGCCCATATCCTCTGGAAGTGTCTCCCGGTCTATCTGCAAAAAAACCTGTTCCTGGGGCAAGCCACAGTCACAGACCATGGCGCTGCGTTTGAGCAGTTCCATCTCCTCCAAGGTAGACAGGACCTTTGGCAGTTGCCGCCCGGATTTCATCAGCACCTTTGTCCCAGGACGGGCCAACTGCTCCCGCAAGCTCTCCCCTGTCAGCCCACTTCCGGGGAGCAGTTGCAGGGGTTGGTCCATCTCCGTCAGGCTCATCCCCAACTTCGCCGCCACTGCGCAAAAGCTGGGCACGCCGGGAACCATGCGTGTCTCATAGCCCTGGGCCTTCAACAGTTCCATCAAATACTGATAACTGGCATAAATGGACACATCCCCCAGGTTCAGCATGGCCACATCCTGGCCCTGCTCCAGATAGCTGCGCACTTCCTCCCCGGCGGCCTGGTGGGCCTGCCGCCGTTTCTCCGGGTCTGGCGACATGGAGAAGTGCAGGGGCAAAATGATCTTCCCTGACAGGTCCACTGCCTGACGGGCGATCTCCAGGGCCAACATCCCCCCGTCCCTGGTCTGGGGGGCGGCAATCACCGGGCAGCGCTCCAACAGGCGCACCGCCTGCAAGGTCAACAGCTCCGGGTCCCCTGGACCCACCCCCACGCCGTAAAAAATACCAGGGGTCATGTGATCTCGTTCCATTGGGCCAACAGCTCCTTTGCCTCCTGGGTGGTCCCCAATCGGCCGTATTGGTTGGAAAACAGCAGGGCTCCCACCGTGAAGGCCCCGGCAGCCCGGCGGGTCAACTGCCGCTGAATCGCCTCCGTCAGGCTTGCCAGCACCGGGGCCCGGAGGCCCGCCGCTTCTAGGATCGCAATGCAGGCATCTGTCGTAGGGGCCCCCATCAAGGCCTGGCAGGTGGCCCGGTCCGCCCCCTGAACGGCTGCGTGGGCGCAAAACAGCTCCCCCCGACAGTCCCCCCAGCGGGAATGGGTGTTCATGATCCCCCCCGCCAGCTTCACCAGCTTGCCAATGTGCCCCACCAGCAGCAGCTGTTGAAAGCCCAAGCCAGCGGCGATATCCAAAGCGTCCCCGATGAAGTTGGAACACTTCACCACCGGTACGTCAGAAAACAGCAGTCCGTTTTGCTCCAGGTAGTCCATGCCATAGTTTCCCGGCGTCAAGATCAGGCGGGTGGCCCCCAACGCCGCAGCCTGCCGCTGCTTCAGGGCAATGGTGTCCACAATGGCCCCCTGGCTCATGGGCTCCACGATACCGGAGGTGCCCAATATGGACAGTCCACCCACAATGCCCAAAGCGGCGTTGAAGCTTCGTTTCGCCACCTCCGCCCCACCGGGAATGGAGATCACCACCCGCAGGCCACCGGCATAGCCCACCTCGGCGCATACCCGCTGGACCTGCCGGCGGATCATCTCCCTCGGCACCCGGTTGATGGCCGCCGCCCCTACGGGCTGGTCCAGCCCCGGCTTGGTCACCCGGCCCACCCCTTCGCCGCCGTCGATGTGGATCCCCTCCTGGGTTCGGGACACCGTGGCCACGATGGAAAGGCCGTTGGTCACGTCCGGGTCATCGCCACTGTCCTTCACCACAGCGCAGCGGGCGGCGCTTCCCTCCATGGAAAGCGCCTCAGGCGGCAGTTCTATGGGAATCCCCGCCGGGGTCACCAGGGAGAGCTTTGCCAAACGCTCCCCTGTCAACAGCAGGTGGGCGGCACCGACAGCGGCTAGGGCAGCGCAGGTACCGGTGGTATAGCCACAGCGAAGCTGCTTCTGCCCGCAACGCACCCTGTATTCAAAGCCCACAAAGCCACCCCCATCCAGCGGAAAAAGGAAAGAGAGGCCACGCCAGTCGAGCATGACCTCTCTGCATCTAACGAAGGACTGCAATACCGGGACAGCTATTCTCTCTGTCTGTGGTACATTATACGGAACAGGGCGGCCCCCTGTCAATGGGGAAGCGCTTTTTTACTCAGTTCAACAGCCACACCCCAAGATTCAAATACCCGGCGAAGCTCACCCAAATCAGGTAAGGCAGTTGCAGCCAGGCGGCTGTGGGGTCCAGCTTACGGAAGCTGTGGATCATCCACAAAATCAGCACCCAAAGCACCAACAGCCACACAAAGGCCACCCCATAGCCCCGGAAATTGAAAAAGATGATGCTCCAGCAGAAGTTGAAGGCCAGCTGAACCAGAAAGATCCGCAGGCTCAAGGCGCGGGCCGCGGAGGGGGGCGTATTCTGCACCCGTGCCATCCCCACGCCCATCAATAGAAATAAAATCGTCCAGACAATGGGGAACACCATGCTAGGAGGTGAGAGCGGGGGCTGCTCCACCTGGGTGCGGTAAAACTCCGCCCCATCTCTGGTGAGCCAACCGGCCAGAGCCCCCACCGCCTCTGTGAACAGGACCCAGCCCAGGTAAGATTTCCACTTGTTTTTCATTGCGTATCACCGGGAATAGGATATGCGCTGTGGACAGAAATCATACAACGGTACCGCGTTCCCCATGTCCCGGCCCTAAAATTCATGGGACATGGCGTATTTTCTTCCCCTTGTGTGACCACATCACAGTATTTTCCCAAAGTTTTGGGTATCCTTAAGAAAAAGAATCGCTGCAAAAGGAGTGTTGAACCATGTCTGTCATGCCCCTCAACCAAGAGAATTTTTCCCAACAGGTCTCCGGCACCACCCCCGTCCTGGTGGACTTCTGGGCGTCCTGGTGCGGTCCCTGCCACATGCTTTCCCCGGTGGTGGAGGAGCTCTCCCAGGAACATCCCGAAATCACCTTTGCCAAGGTCAATGTGGATGAGGCCCCGGAGCTGGCCCAACAGTTCCACGTCTCCGCCATCCCCACCCTGGTGCTGTTCCGGGACGGGGAGCCTGTGGATGTGTCCGTGGGCGTCCGGACCAAGGAAGAGTTGGAAAGCTTCCTGTCCTGATGCCCCCGTTCCCCCTACCTCTAAACAATGGAAACAGGCCCTGGACCGGTTCTCCCGGTTCCAGGGCCTGTTTCCATGGGCAAGGTGCCCTTCGCCGTCAATCCTCACTGCGCAGGGGCTTTCCCTCCCGGTCTACCAGCACCGTCATGCCGGAGCCCAGGTTGGGGCTCACCGCCAGCAGGTACTGCACCCCTGTTTCCCGGTCCGTAATCACTGATGTCAGCCCCGCTCCCGACTGCTGCACCCCAGACATGTCAAAGCGTCGTTCTTTCTTCTCGCCCATTATACTCTTCCTTTCTTGACAGATTCTTTGTCAGATGATACAGTCTGTATCATCCAAGAGGCATTATAGCGCCTTGCCCAGAAAAGGCAATGGCCTAGGAAGAAATGATACACAGACAGGGGGAAGATGTACCATGGCCCAGCGGGAAAACTACTCGGTGAAACGGGAGATGGAAAAGGCTCTGTTACGACTCCTGAGCCAAAAGCCCCTCACCGACATCAGCGTCACAGACCTTGTGCGGGAGGCCAAGGTGGCCAGGGTTTCCTTCTACCGCCACTTTTCGTCCATTGCGGATATCCTGGAATCGCTTTCGGAGCAGGCAGCGGAGCTCTTCGTCTCCGAAACCATCCCGCCCATCCACTCCCAGGATGCCCAAAAATGGCGGGCGTTTGTGTCCTTCTATTTCCACCAAATCTCCCGCAACCCGGCGGACTTCCTGCAAACAAGCTCGATTTTAGACGAAAGCCTGAACAGCCGCTCACAGTCCAAGGTAGGGGAAGCTTTGGAACACCAGCCCGACCCAACCATGTGGGAACTATACAGTTGGTTCGGTAAGCTGGGGCTTCTGCGCACCGTGGCGCAGATATGGGTCATGAATGGGATGCAGGAGGATCTGGAGGAAATGGTGGACTACGTCACGTCCATGCTTCATTCCTTTTGAACGCCATAAAATTCCCCCTTGACTCTCCCCTTACGTCATAGTGTAGAGTACAAACAGACGGGCAAACGGAGCCGGAGGAGGAAGCACCATGCGAACTGTACGCGAGATGAGCAAGCTGACCGGGGTAAGTGTGCGCACACTGCATCATTACGATGCCATCGGCCTGCTCAAGCCAAGCCAGACCACCCAGGCGGGGTATCGTCTCTATGACGACGTGGCCCTCACCAGGCTGCAAAATATCCTCATGTTTCGTGAGCTGCGCTTCCCCCTGAAGGAGATCAAAGCCATGTTGGACAAACCGGACTTTGACCCACAGGAAGCTCTGGAGCAGCAGATCAAGCTGCTGGAACTCCAAGCCGCCCACCTCCAAACCCTCATCCACTTTGCCCGCGAAGTACAACGAAAGGGAGTGGAACCAATGGATTTCCACGCATTCAACCGAGAAGAACTGGACCACTACACCCAGGAAGTCAAAGAGAGATGGGGCGCCACCCAAGCCTATGCCGAATTTGTGGAGAAAAGCAGAGGTCTCACCCAGAACCAGCGGGATGAGGCTGTGGAGCAGCTATTGTCCCGTTTTGCCCAACTGGGCGCTCTGCGGCGGCAGCAGTATTCTCCCACGGATCCCGCCGTACAGGAGACGCTCTCCGACTTGCAAGACTTCATCTCCAACCATTACTATCACTGCACCGATGAAATCCTCCAGGGGCTAGGAGAGCTATATGTCTCTGACCCCCGCATGCAGGCAAACATCGACCAGGCCGGTGGAGACGGTACTGCCGAGTTTGTCCACCAAGCGATCGCGGCCTACTGCGCAGGCCGCTAAGCGCCAAAACGCCCGTCCGGTGTTCGCCGGACGGGCGTTCCTTCATTCTGTCGGCGCGGAGTCTGTCTCTCCCCCAGACGGCGCCTCCGGAGCGGGAGCGCTTTGGGGGCTCTCTCCGCTGGACGCCGCCTCTGCCTCACCGTTCTTGTCCTCCTCTTCCAGGGCACTCTCCACGTCCTCCGGGTCCTCCTTGTGGCGGCGCAGGGCCATGGCCATTTTGTACCCCTCCGGGTCGTTGTCCATCAAATACTTCAAATCCTCCGGGGGCACCCGGTCCCCTTTCATGATGGAGGCCGCGATCTTTTGGCAAATGCGTAGGACTTTGAGGGCCTTGTCCATGGCATCCAGCTCTTTCTTCTTGCTCTCCATAGAGCTCAGGCAGTCGTTCATGCGGTCCTGCCGCCGCTGTTCCCGCTCCATATCCTGCTCCCATAGTTTTCGGTTCTGCTCCTCCAGGAAGGACAAGGCCTGGCGGGAGAGGGTGAGCTTGTCGGCAGGAGGCTGGGATTTCATTTGGGCAGGCTTGGTTTGGGCAGCGGCGGTCTGCCCCTCTGTCTTGTTCGCCATGGTCTTGGTCAACTGTTCATTCCGGCGCATTTCCCGTGTGCTACGCAGTTCCACGTCCACCGCTCCCTTCTGAATGGATTTCTTACCTATTCTATCGGAAGGATTTGGTCTGTGGTTAAGTCCATCTCCCAAAAGAACCAGCGGATGGGCCTGATTCATCGGTCCATCCGCTGGGCTTTTCGTATTTATACTGTCTGGCGTCGGGCTTGGATCGTATTCAGCAGGTGGTGGGCCACCTCGTCCTTCCCCATCAGGGGCAGTTCTTCCGCCCCATCGGCGGTGATGACGGTGACCACGTTGGTGTCCACGCCGAAACCGGCCCCGGCCACCTTTAGGTTGTTGGCCACGATCATGTCCAGCTTCTTCCGCTCCAGCTTGGCCTGGGAATTTTGCAGCATGTCCTTGGTCTCCATGGAAAAACCGCAGACGAACAGCCCCGGATGGCGGTGCTCCGCCACCCAGCCCAGAATATCGCTGGTACGGGCCAGGGGGATGGACATCTCCCCCTCCTTTTTCTTCATCTTATCTTCCGCCACCTGGGCAGGGCGGTAGTCCGCCACCGCCGCGGCTTTGATCAGGATATCCGTCTCCGGCAGGGCCTCTTGAATGGCGGAGAGCATGTCCGCTGCCGTGGTCACTGGGCGCAACGCCACAAAGGGCACCGGGTCCAAGTCCACCGGGCCAGAAATCAGCGTCACCTGGGCACCCCGCAGCATCGCCTCGCGGGCAATGGCGTAGCCCATCCGCCCGGTGCTGTGGTTGGTGAGGTAGCGCACCGGGTCCAGAGACTCCTGGGTGGGCCCGGCTGTCACCGTGACCCGTACCCCCTCCAAGTCCTTCTCCCGTGCGATTTCCCGCGCAATGTGGTCCAGAAGCACCTCCGGGTCCGGCAGTTTGCCGCTGCCCACGGCGTGACAGGCCAGCATCCCACTGGCGGGTTCAATGATGCCGAAGCCATAGCGCCGCAGGAGGTTGATGTTGTCCTGGGTGACGGGGTTCTCCAGCATGGCGGTGTTCATGGCCGGGGCCACCAGCTTCCGGCAGCGGGCCGCCAGGACGGTGGTGGTGAGCATATCGTCGGCAATGCCGTGGGCCAGCTTGGCGATGACATTGGCCGTGGCCGGGGCGATGAGGATCAGGTCCGCCGCTGTGGCCAGGGAGATGTGGGCAATGTCATATTGGAAGTCCCTGGCGAAGGTGTCCACCACGCAGCGGTTGTTGGTGAGGGACTCGAAGGTCAGGGGGGTGATGAACTGGGTGGCATTCTCCGTCATGATCACGTGGACCTGCGCCCCGGCCTTCACCAGAGCACTGGCCACGTTGGGCATTTTGTAAGCGGCGATGCCGCCGGTGACGCACAGGAGCACGCACTTTCCTTTCAGGTTTTCCATGCTCACTCCATGTCTTTCAGCAGGCCGTGCTTTTCATAGGTGGTCACCCGGCTGATCTTGTTCTTCTCGTCCACAAAGACTACGGTGGGGTGGTAGTCGTTCTGGATCTCCTGGGGGGTCATCTGGGCGTAGGACATGATGATGATCTTGTCCCCGGTGCTGACACAGCGGGCCGCTGCGCCGTTGAGGCAGATCATCCCAGACCCCCGCTCCCCGGCGATGGTATAGGTCTCAAAGCGGCTGCCGTTGTCGATGTCCACGATCTGGACCTTTTCATATTCCAGAATCCCCGAAGCGTCCAGCAGGTCCTGGTCCACGGTGATGGAGCCCACATAGTTCAGCTCAGCCTGCACCACGGTGGCCCGGTGAATCTTTCCCTTGAGCATTTCGATGGTCATAGGGCACTCTCCTCCACAACAAAGTTATCAATGAGACGGGTTTTTCCAATATAAACGGCCATAGCCACCAGAACGTCCCCTTCGATCCGCTCCACCGGCTCCATGGTCACGCCGTCCACGGCGGACACGTAGTCGATCCGGGCCAGGGGCTCCCCCTTGATGTGGGCCTCCATGGCGGACACCAGCTTCCGGGCGTCCCGCTCCCCCTCCTGGACCAGCCTCTGCCCCAGGAACACCGCCTGGGAGAGCACCAAGGCCGCTTTCCGCTGCGCCGGGTCCAAATAGGTGTTCCGGGAGGATTTGGCCAAGCCGTCCGCCTCCCGGACGATGGGACAGCCCACGATCTCAATGCCGTAGGACAGCTCCCGCACCATCCGGCGGATGATGGCCAACTGCTGGGCATCCTTCTGTCCAAAGAAGGCCTTGTCCGGGGTGACGATGTTGAAGAGCTTGGAGACCACGGTACACACCCCCTTGAAGTGGGTGGGCCGGGTCTGACCGCACAACTGCTTGGGCATATCCGACTGGATCTCCACGAAGGTGGCGGCGTTGGGGACATACATCTCCTCCACCGCCGGGTGGAACACCAGGTCACAGCCGTGCTCCTCCAACAGGGCACAGTCCCGGTCGAAGTCGCGGGGGTAGGCCTCCAAATCCTCTCCGGGGCCGAACTGGGTGGGGTTGACAAAGTCCGAGGCCACCACCCGGTCGCACAGGGAGACCGCCTTGTCCACCAGGCTGGCGTGGCCCTCATGGAGGTAGCCCATGGTGGGCACCAGGCCCACGGTGAGGCCCTCCTTCTTCCACGCCGCCACCTGGGCGCGGACCTCTGGGATGGTCGTTGCAATCTTCATCTCTTGATCCCTCGCACTACCGAAAATGGAATGGGCTCCTGGCGGCCGTATTCCCGGTCCAGGATGTTCAGGGTCTCATCGGAGCAATCGCTCTTGACATAGGCGTACTCCCGGCTGGGGAAGGTCCCGGCCTGGACCTCCTGGTGGTAGGCCGCGAATGCGTCCTTCATCACCTGGCCCACGTTGGCAAAGGTCTTGACGAACTTGGGCTGCCAGTCCCCCATGCCCAGCATGTCCTGCATCACCAGCACCTGGCCGTCGCAGCCGTCCCCGGCGCCGATGCCGATGGTGATGATATCCAGCTTGCTGGTGATCAGCGCCGCCAGCTTGGGGGGCACGCACTCCAGCACCACGGCAAAGGCGCCGGCCTCCTGGACCGCCAAGGCGTCCTCCAGCACCCGCCGGGCCCCCTCTTCCCCCTTGCCCTGGACCTTAAAGCCGCCAAAGGCGTGGTGGGACTGAGGAGTCATGCCCACATGGCCGCAGACGGGGATGCCAGCGGCGGTGATGGCACGGATCTGCTCCGCCACATCCTTGCCGCCCTCCAGCTTCACCGCGTCCGCCAGGGTCTCCTTCATGAGACGCCCCGCATTGGTGAGGGCCTGCTCCGGGGAGACCTGGTAGCTCATAAAGGGCATATCCATCACCACGAAGGCGTTCTGGCAGCCCCTAGCCACACTGCGGCCGTAGACGATCATCTCCTCCATGGTCACAGGAATGGTGTCGGCGTAGCCCTGCATGGTCATGCCCAGGCTGTCCCCCACCAAGACCATGTTCACGCCGGCCTGGTCGATGAGGCGGGCGGTGGAGTAGTCATAGCAGGTCAACTGGGAGATACGCTCCCCTTTGGCCTTCATCTCGGCCAGTGTAGCAACTGTGTTCTTCATCTCGATCCTCCATTTAATATCTTGTCCATGGGTGTGTAATCCGCTTCTGGGTGCTTTTCTCTGGCCAACTGCGTGAGGGTTTGGGATGCCCCCCGGTACAGCATCTCCGCCGCCGCATCCGGCAGGATGGAGAGGTGCTTTTGCACCGTAACGCTGTCGCAGCGCTCCACCGGGCCGGTAAGAGCCGCCACGGGTCCCGCCTGGAGCAGGTGGGTCAAGTTCGCTTGCATCAGTGGGGACAGGGCCTGAAGGGCCTCCTCCTGGGAAAAGCCACAGCTTTCCAGCAGGTCCAAGCTCAGCTTGCCCAGGGCACACATCAGGTTGCTGGCCACGGCGCAGGCCGCGTGGTAGCGCAGCTTCGCCTCCGGGGCCAAAATCCTCACCTGGGGGCCCAAGGCGGTGAGGGTCTGCGCCCACCAATGCAGGTGGGGGCCCTCCCCTTCCAGGCAGAAAAAAGCACCCGGCAGTTCCCGGTAAGCAGTGTGCTTACTGCTGATCGGAAACAGCGGGTGGATCGAATAGTAGTAGGCGCCGCCGCCCTCCCGGCCGGAAAGGGCCTCCTGGGCGGTCAGTGCGCCGCTGCAATGACAGATCTGTTTTCCTCGAATCTCCAGCGCCCCCAGCTGCGCAAACACAGCGGGGATCGCCCCATCTGGAACGGTACAAAAGAGCGCATCACTTGCCTGGACCAATGACAATAGGTCGTCGTAAGCCTTCGTTTCCGTAAATCGCGCCGCTTCCTGGGCTGAGTCTCGATGCCTGCTATAGTAGCCGGTCACCGGAATGCCGCCTTGGGTGAAGAATTTCCCCAGAGAGAAGCCCACTTTTCCTGCTCCAATGAATCCAATTTTCATCGTATCACCCTTCCTGTCTGCCGGGTGATGCTTTCCTGGCCCGTTTGGGGCGGAGAGAAAGGAAATTTGCCGGTACAGCTTCCAATTCGGAATACCATCCGCTTCCGATCCCCTTGGGCGCAATGGGCACAAGGGGACCGACGCCGCTATTGTACCATCCGTATTGCCATCTGTAAAGTACCAAACTTCAGATTTTTCGATAAATCCTGCGGAATTTCCTGTCAATTTCCTGAACAAAAGCCACGATTTTCGGCAGCGGTCACAGCCACCTTATGAGATAGACCATATCTACCAGTTGTGTTCCCCCTTCCCAGATGGGATGGTCATAGTGGTCCAGGAAGAAATTTTTCACCACGTGGGTACGCTGGAAGCCGCAGTGCTCATAGAAGGGCAAGGTCAGGGGGCTGTCCCCAGTGCCCACTTGCAGGCGGTCATACTGCCCCCGGTGGGTATGGACGATGAAGTCCACCATGGCCCTGCCGTACCCCTTCCCTTGGACCTCTGGCGCCACAGCCAAGTTCTTGAGTTCCAGGAGACCTTCCCCCTCGTCCGTGACCACACACACCGCCTTGACCCCCTCCTGGTGGAGGGCATACATGCTCCCCCTGTGGAGATATCTGTCGATCATCTCCTCCTGTTCATCCGCCAAAAGGAGCAAGTCCAGGTATTGCTTTTTGTTTTCCTTCACTTCAACAATTTGCATCGCTGACTCCTTGCATAGAAAATGGACCTCCCCTTTGGGAGGCCCACTTCTGTTGACGTTACCGCTCTCAGGAACGGCTGATGTAATTCACAGGGTTCACACGGCTGGAGCTGGAGCTGCTGGTCCAGAGCTCCAGGTGCAGGTGGTTGCCGGTGGAGCTGCCGGTGGAGCCCACGTAACCGATGACCTGGCCCTGGTCCACAGAGGAACCTGCGGAAACAGCGCGGGAGGACATGTGGCAATAGACCGTCCGGCTGCCGTCGGCATGGGCGATGGCCACATAGTTGCCGTAAGAGGAACCATAGGTGGAGATGACCACCACGCCGCCCTTGGCCGCCTTGATGGGCGTACCGCCGGGAGCGGGGATGTCGGCACCGGTGTGGAGCTCACGCCCGTGGAAGGGGCAGTTCCGGTAGCCGAAGGGGGAGCTGATGCGGGTGTATCCAGGCAGGGGCCAGATATAGCCACCGCTATAGTTGGTGCCGCTGCCGCTGCTGGAGCTGCCGCCACCATTGCTGCTGGAAGAGCCACCGTTGGAGGGCTTGTTGGCCGCTGCCTGTTGCTGGGCGCGCAAGCGGGCGGCTTCCTCTTCCTTCCGGCGCTGCTCCTCCAACTGCTTGGCATAGGTAGCCTCCGCCTGCTTCAGCTGGTCGGCCACCTCTTTGGCTGCGTCCTCGTTGTCTTCCATCTGCTTGGCATAGGTGTTGTAGTCGGCGTTGATCTGGGCAAGGGCCGCTTCCACCTTTTTCTCCTCCGCCTGGAGGTCATTGCGCTGGTTGGCCAGATTGTTGCGGGCCTGCTCCTGGTCGCGCTTGCTCTGCTCCAGGTCGGCCTTGGCGTCTGCCACGGCCTGGCGGGCCACGGCCAGCTCATCCATCACCACGTTGTCGTAGTCCATGATCTCATGGACCATGGAGAGCCGGTCCAGCAGGTCAGAGAAGTCCTGGGCATCGAAAATCACAGACCAGTAAGAGACGTCGCCCGTCTCCTCCATGCGGCGGATCCGCTGGCAGAAGTCGTCATAGTACTTGGCCTCTTTCTCCTGGGCCTGGGCCAGCTCGCCCTCCTTCTGGACAATCATCTGCGCCAACTGGGCGATGGACTGCTCGGAGACCTGGATCTCCTGCTGGAGCACATTGATCTTCTGCTCCAGCAGACGCTTCTGGTCTGCGGCAGCGTTCTTGGAGTTGGAGAGCTTGTCCAACTGGGACTGCAGGTTCGCCTTCTGGGTAGCCAGGCTGGAGGCCTGGTTCTTCAAACCGTTGATCTGGTCCTTGGTTACGGCGGCACCTGCTAGGGGCACTGATACGGCCATGACCACAAATACAAGGGCAAGCAGCGTGGTCACGCCGCGTTTGGCCCATTCCTTACAGTGTAACTGCATTTGTTTTGGTTCACCTCTCGATCTTTGGATTTGGGTGCATATACTTACAGGATGACTATAACATACTTTTCCAATAGATTCAAGAGAGAGTTGCAAAATTGTCACAAAATCGTAACATTCCGCCCATTTTACTCCTCCAAAAAGAGGATGCCCAGGGTGCCGGGGCCGCAGTGGGAGGTCACGGTGCAGCCGGTGCGGGTGTAAAAAATCTCCTGGATGGGGGCGATGTTCCGGATCAGAGCGGAGAGGTTTTTCTCCTGCTCTGGAGTGAGGGCATTGGAGGTGGTGACGAAGAAGTAGTCCGGGCGGATCTTCTTACCGCTCATGCGTTCGGTGATGTATTTTTCATAGACCTTCAATATGTTGCCCCGGTATTTCTTACAGACCTCCAGCTTGCCCTCCCGCATTTCGATGCAGGGCTTCAGGTTCAGCAGGTTGGCGCCAAAGGCGGTAACCCCGGTGCAGCGGCCACCCTTCCACATATACTCCAAGGTGTCAATGACGAAGCTGACGTTTACCTTGGGGATCAAGTCCTCCATAGCCTGGGCGATGGTGGCGGCATCCTTCCCCTCATCCCGCAGCTTGCAGGCCACCAGGAGCATCTGGCCGATGCCGGTGGTGAGCTTGCGGGTGTCGATGGGATAGACCCCCTCCAACTCCGCCGCCGCGATCATGGCGTTCTGATAGGTGGCGGAGAGGTCGGAGCTAATGTCCAGGTGGACCACCTCATATCCCGCCTCCACCAGGGGGGTGAAAAAGCTGGTGAACTCCTGGGGGCTGACGGCGGCGGTGCGGGGCAGGGTCTTGTCCTTGGCGTAGCGTTCAAAGATCATATCCTGGTGGAAGTCCACACCGTCCAAATAGTTCTCCTCCCCCAAGATCACATGGAGGGGGGCAATTTTAATGTTGAAACGGTCCAGCAATTCCTGGGGCAGATCACAGGTACTGTCCGCGGTAATACACACGGGTTTGCTCATGATAACACTCCTCTTCTATTTGATTTCCCATGTTTTTTTCGTGATTTCTACTAATTTTATCCATTATACCTGTAACTGTCCGCAATTTCAATAGAAATTCATCCCAGCTTCAAAAAATTTATCACCGCCCAGGGCAGGGCATTCTTCCCCCCAAAAACGCCCTGCCCCAGAAACCGACGCCCCCCAAGGGCTCAGGCCTTTTCCGGCGGGTAGAAGGTCACCTGGTCGTTCTGATCCACCAGGCCCAAGAAGATCTCCTTGGGGGAGTGATAGCCCTGGTTTTTCAGCTGCTCCTTCAGCCAGTGCTCCTCCTTTCCCATGCGCCGTAGGTTCTCCCCCAGGACCCGCCCCTCCATGATGATCTCCGTCAAGAAGGTGGATTGCTGCGGCTCCAGTTGCAGGTCCCGTGGGGTGGCGGGGCGGTCCGGTTCCGCCGGGAGGATGGACAGGGCCCCGTTGTGCTCGAACACCGCCGTGTAGATCTGGCTCAGGTCAAAATACCCCTGCTGGCGGCACAGGACCAAAAACTCGCTCAGGTCCAGCCGGGCCTTTTTCATGTTCTCCCGATAGAGCTTCCCGTTGTGGAACAGGATCGTGGGGGCCCCTTCAATGAACTTCCGGCTGCGCTGAAAGCGCTGGGTAATCAGGCTGACGCACACCGTCAGCACCCCGTACACCGCAACGGCAATGGTGGGCTTTAAGGGGTCCTCCAGCTCCGTGGCCAGCTCCGCGGCGATGGAGCCCACGGTGATGCCGGTGATATAGTCAAAGGCATCCAACTGGGCAATCTGCCGGTGGCCCATGAGCTTGGCCACCACGAACATATAAATAAATGAGAAGAGCGACATAAGCGCTGTGAAGATCAAATCCAAAACGATCCCCTCCTTTCCCTCTAGGATTTCCCTGGACTGAAAAAATATAGCCCCTTTGTCCCCCGAAAAAGGGAGCGGCCGGCGCTGGTCTCCCCCAGCTGCCGGCCGCTCCCATTGGTTCAACGCTCCCTGTCCTTCTCTTTCGTCACCACCAGGCTGCCGTCTGCATTGTACAGCGGGGTAAAACCGGCCAGGTCACTAAACAGGTAATTTACCCCGGTTTCCCGGTCTATGATATGCCGCAGGGCCATGGCACTTCCTTTCACAAAGTGCATCTCAAAACGATTTTCCTCTCGATCCTTCATGCTTCTCTCCTCCTAATTGTATCCTTTATTGCATCAAAAAGAGCATCAGCCCCATCACAGCCACCGCAAAGGCCGTGAAGGCCGCCACGATCAATACCTTCTGATAGGGACGCTTCCCCCGCTCCTCGGCCTTTTCCAGCTCGTCCAGCTGCCGGCCCTCAGAGAAGGCCACGATCTCCCGGTAGGTCTGGACATCATGGGCCTTCTTCTGCTTCTCTACCCGGTGGGCAAAAACCATTCCCATGCCCCATAGGGCAAACCATAGAATGATCCCCGCCTTACCCAGATAGAGGAACATGGGCACCGCCGCCAATACCGTCAGAAAGAGCAGTACGGCAAAAATCGCCCCGTCCCGGTTGAAGGTCTTGATGTCCTCTTGCTTGATCTGTTCCTTCATTTCCTCCAAATCTCCTTTCACCAAAGTATCCAGAGAGACCTGAAAAAGGGAACTGAGCAGCAGCAGGCTTTTCACGTCCGGGTAGCTCCTGTCGTTCTCCCAGTTGGAGATGGTCTGGCGGGTGACGTAGATCTTCTCCGCCAGCTCATCCTGGGTCAGGGCCGCCTGGCTCCTGTACTTTTTGATCTGTTGGCTGAATTCCATTTTTCAAATCCTCCTTTGGCTCCAGCATAGGATCCTTCCCCGGTTTTGTCTATCAAAGTTGTTTTACATCGGGGGTTTTCCCCAGATAGCAAGCGATTTTACATGATTTTTGCCCCCACCCAAACCCCCGGCCCCCCACGGCAGGAAATCTTTGCAATGAGCGATTGACAAGCGCCGCCACAAATCGTACAATGGAGGAAGCGACTTGAGGGAACGGAATCCCCGCAAATTATTGGAGGTGTGGAAATGAAATTTTCCAGCAAAGTAAAAAAGTGCTCGCTCTCCCCGATGCGTAAATTTCACCCCTACGCTGTGGCCGCCCAGGAGAAGGGCCGCAAGATCTATCACCTGAACATCGGCCAGCCTGATATCGAGACGCCGCCCCAGTACTTTGAGGCCGTGCGCAACTTCCAGCTCCCGGTGCTGGAGTACGCCCCCTCCCCCGGTATGCCGGAGCTCATCGACGCCATTCAGGCTTATTATGCCAAGCTGAACATGAACTTCGCCAAGGATGAGATCCTCATCACCACCGGCGGCAGCGAGGCCCTGTCCATCGTGCTCCAGTGCATCCTGGACGACGGGGACGAGATCCTCATCCCCGAACCCTTCTACCCCAACTATAGCACCATGGTCAACACCACCGGTGCCTCCATCCACCCCATCCCCACCTCTCCCGAAGAGGGTTACCACTATGCCGACCGGGCCAAGATCGAGGCGGAGATCAACGAACACACCCGCGCCATCATCTGCACCAACCCCGGCAACCCCACCGGCGTGGTCCTCACCCCGGAGGAGCAGCGGCTCATGTGCGACATCGCCAAGGAGCACGGCCTGTTCATCATCGGTGACGAGGCTTACCGCGAGTTCGTCTATGCCGGCGAGCCCCTACAGTCCTTTGGCGAGTACGCCGACGCGGCGGACAACGTGGTGGTCATCGACACCGTGTCCAAGCGCTTCTCCGCCTGCGGCGCCCGTATCGGCTGCATCCTCACCCGGAACCATGAGCTCCTGGCTGAGGCCATGAAGTATTGCCAGGCTCGCCTGTCCGTGGCCACCCTGGACCAGGTGGCCTCCGCCGCCCTGTACGATGTTGGGCCGGAGTATTTCGCCGCTGTCCGGGACGAGTACAAGCGCCGCCGGGACACTGTGGTGGAAAAGCTGCAAAAAATCCCTGGCGTGGTGTGCACCTGCCCCAAGGGCGCCTTCTATCTCATGGCCGCCCTGCCGGTGGACGACGCCGATACCTTCCAGCAGTGGCTGTTGGAGGAGTTCGAGGACAAGGGCGACACCGTGATGTTTGCCCCTGGCGAGCCCTTCTATGGCACCCCCGGCAAGGGGAAGAACGAGATCCGCATCGCCTACGTGCTCAAGCAGGCCGACCTGGAGCGGGCCATGGACCTGCTGGCCCTGGGCATCGAGGCTTACAACAAGAGAAAGTAAGCGTCCGCGCTTCCGGTATGCAAAGCCGCCCCTTCGTTGCGTTTGAAACGAAGGGGCGGTTTTTTTCTTTACCTTGCGCCGGAATCAGCCCCGGCAGCGCATCAGGAGCTTTTCCCAGTTCTCGTCCACATTGTGCTGGGTCTCCTCGATCATCCACTCGTTCCCCGGCTTGAACATGTGGCGGAAGCGGCCTTGGAGGCGGAGGTATTCCTCCACCGGACGCTTTTTCTTGGGCTCATAGCTCAGCCGCCACACGCCGTTCTCCACCTCGAACAGGGGCCACACGCAGGTCTCCACCGCCAGGTTACAGATTTCCGGCAGCTTCTCCGTGGGGTATTCCCAACCGCGGGGGCAGGGGGCCATTACGTTGAGGAAGCTGGGGCCAGGGGTGTAGATGGCCTTCTTAGCCTTGGTGTACAAGTCCCGGAAGTTGCCGATGAAGGTAGTTTGGGCCACGTAGGGGACGTTGTGGGCGGCGATGATATCCGTCAGGTTCTTCTTGTTCTGGCTTTTACCGGGAATCGCCGACCCCACCGGGGAGGTGGTGGCGTTGGCAAAGCGGGGAGTGGAGGAGGCCCGCTGGATGCCGGTGTTCATATAGGCCTCGTTGTCGTAGCACACATAGGTCAGGTCATGGCCCCGCTCCATAGCCCCGGAGAGGGACTGGAAGCCGATGTCGTAGGTGCCGCCGTCGCCGCCGAAGGTGATGAACTTCACCGTGCCGTCGATCTTTCCCTTGCGCTTCAAGGCATTGTAGGCGGCCTCCACGCCGGAAAGGCTGGCCCCGGCGCTCTCGAAGGCGGTGTGGATGTAGCTATCCTCATAGGCCGTATAGGGGTAGAGGAAGGAGCTGACCTCCAGGCAGCCGGTGGCGTTACCCACCACGGCCCGGTCCTCCTCCCGCAGGGCCCGGAGGACCCCCCGCACGGCGATGCCCGCCCCGCAGCCGGCGCAGAGCCGGTGGCCAGGGGCAAAGCGCTCCTTTTTCTCCAAAGTGTGTTTGAAATGATAGGTTCGTTCCATGGTCCCTTACCCCCTTTGTCCCAAGTGCGTGTAGGTGGGGCCCAGGTCTCCCCCGGCGGCGATGCCTGCCAGGCGGTCATAGACCCCCATAAAGTGTTCCGGGGTGATGTCCCGCCCCCCTAAGCCGTAGACGTAGCCCACGGTGCGGGGGCGCTGCTCCAAGTCGTAGAGCGCCGCCCGGACCTCCGCAAAGAGAGGGCCACCCTGGGCGGAAAAGCTCTCGGCCTTGTCCATGATGGCCAGGGCCTTCACATGCTGCAAAGCCTGGGCCAGCTCCTCCGCCGGGAAGGGGCGGAACACACGAATTTTTACCAGACCCGCCCGGACGCCCTTCTCCCGCAGCAGGTCCACCGCCATTTTGGCGGTACCGGCGCTGGAGCCGATGAGGACCAGAGCCAGCTCCGCGTCCTCCATCCGGTATTCCTCAAAGAGGCCGTATTTGCGCCCGGTGAGGGCCTCGAATTTTGCGGCCACCTCCAGGATACGCTTCTTGGCCCCCTTCATGGCCTCCGCCTGCTGGACCTTGTGCTCCATGTAATGGCAGCCCAGGTCGTAGGGGCCGATGGCCAGGGGATTTTCCTTTTTTAGTAAGTAGTTCTCCGGGGTATACTCCCCCACGAAGTCCTTCACGGACTGCTCGTCCAGGAGGGTGATGTTCTCCAAGGCATGGCTGGTGATGAAGCCGTCCTGGCAGACCATCACCGGCAGGCGCACGTCGGGGTGCTCCCCGATGGGCATGGCCTGGAGGAAGTTATCATAGGCCTCCTGGTTGTTCTCGGCATAAATTTGAATCCAGCCGGCGTCCCGGATGCCCATGGAATCGGAGTGGTCGTTGTTGATGTTGATGGGCCCCGACAGCGCCCGGTTCACACAGGCCAGGGTGATGGGCAAGCGGCTGGAGGAGGCCACATACATCATCTCATACATCAGGGCCAGGCCACAGGAGGAGGTGGCCGTCACCGAGCGGGCCCCGGCGGCCTGGGCGCCGATGCAGGCGGACATGGAGCTGTGCTCCGATTCCACCGGCACAAACTCGGTGTTTACCTCGCCGTTGGCCACATACTGGGCGAAATACTGGGGAATCTCGGTAGACGGGGTGATGGGGAAGGCCGCCATCACGTCGGGGTCGATCTGCTTCATGGCAAAGGCGATGGCCTCGTTGCCGGAGAGACGGTCGTTGTAATTCATAGTTGTCCACCCTCCTTCATGGTGATGGCGTCGAAGGGGCAGACCTCCGCGCAGATGCCGCAGCCCTTGCAGTGTTCATAGTCGATGCCCGCCAGGTTCCCCTGCTCCACTGGCAGGGAGCTGTCCGGGCAGTAGGGCACGCACAGGAGACATTGGCGGCATTTCTCCCGGTCCAGCACCGGGGTGTTGGTCCGCCAAGCCCCGGTGTTCACCAGCTTGGAGGTGGCGGGCTCGAAGATCTCGCCGCCCAGGGTCATCTCCTGCCAAGTGCTGTGTTCGTTGATATTCTTTGCGCTCAGGCTCATCCCGCCTGCACCTCCTCCCATGCCTTCACCAGGGCGGCCATGTTCCCGGCCACCACCTGGGGTTTCGTGGCGAACTTATGCTGGAAGCTCTCCTCCATGTCGCTTTTGAATTGCTGCTCCTCCAGCACGCCGCTGACCTTCACCGCCGCACTGAGCATGGGGGTGTTGGGGAAATTCTTTCCCAAGGTCTCCTCGGAGATGCGCCGGGCGTCGATGGTACACACCCGCCCCGTCCAATGGGGGAGCTTTTCTCTGATTTCCTCCGGGGTCTTCCCGGTGTTGACGATCACCGCCCCGTGGGCTTTCAGGCCGTGGGTCACGTCCACGGTGTCCAGCAGGGTCTCGTCCACCACCACCACATAGTCCGGCTGCTCAATGTTGCAGTGGACGCTGCACCGGGCAGTGCTGATGCGGTTATACGCGGTAATGGGTGCGCCCATGCGCTCCGGTCCGTATTCCGGGAACCCCTGGACGTAGCGCCCCGCGTGGAAGGCGGCGTCCGCCAGGAGGAGGCAGGCGGTCTTTGCCCCCTGTCCGCCCCGGCCATGCCACCGAAACTCGATCAAGTCATCCTTTTTCATGGTCTTACCTCCTCTGTTCAAAAAAAGCCTTCGTCCCTGTAAAAGGACGAAGGCCAAAACGCTTCGCTATACCACCTGTTACCTGCGTACCAACATACGCGCTCCCGATAACGGAGGAACACCGGCATGACCTACTGGGCAAAAGCGGTTCGGTATGCAGCTCAGGAGGGATCTTCACGCTTTGCATACTACCTCCGGGCTCCCACCGTCCCCGGATCTCTGGGGGATTCTGCAAAGCTTACTGTCTCCATCATTGCCATTCTCATTGATATTGCGCCAACACGACAGAACGTCCCGTTGGTTAGTGCTATTATACCACCCCTTTGCGCCCTGTCAAGCGGCAATTTTTCCTGTTTTTTCGCAGATGGCAGGCCTGTTTTCGTCAGTCCTCCTCCATGGCCCCTGCCTGGCCGGAGAAGATCCAGGGGGCGGGCTGGACTTCGATCTCGTCCTTGCGGCCCACCTTGGAGACCT
>CAJTQP010000029.1 GCA_910578575.1 uncultured Oscillospiraceae bacterium | reverse complement strand
TCTTACGTTGTTTAATTTACAAGGTGCACGCCTGCGAACTCAGTCGCCCGCGTCAGCTCAGCTATTATATCATAGCTTTCAGAGTTTGTCAAGAACTTTTTTCTTCTTTTTTCAAGTTCTTTTTCTCGCTCTCCCGCTTTCCGGGCCGCCGTTCGCGACAGCTTTGATAGAATACCACCTCCGCCCCCTTTTGTCAAGCACTTTTTTTCATGTTTTTTCATCTTTTTCTTTTTTCCCCTGTTTTTCCCCTTTCTTCCCCCACCTGCAACCATCTCCTTCCTTCCCTTTACACCTCTATACTCTATATGGTAAGATAGTGTCATCAGACCTCAGACCTCTCTCCTCGCACGCGAGAGATCACAAGCGATCAAATTATTATAAGGAGTGCCTATGAAATCATTTCTGAAACCTGCCGCCGCAGCCCTTCTCTGCTGTGCGCTGCTCTGTCCCACCGCCCTGGCCTCCGATGCCTTGGGCAACCGCATTTACGGCTATACATTAGATATTTGCGAAAACACCACCCTCACCCGTGAGGTCATGTGGAGTGCCTCCCGCTCTGACCTACGCACGGAGAACTATGTCACCTACACCCCCTCCGCCAGCATCTCCCCCAAGGTGAGCTTTGGCTCCTCGGTGGTGTCTCTCCAAACCGTCTCCTCTGTGGCCAAGGACCTGGAGGGCAACGGAAAGCGGGTCCTCAGCGGTATCAACGGGGACTATTACGTCATGGCCACTGGCGACCCCCTGGGGTTGGTGGTCACTGACGGGGTCCTGCGCTCCTCCGATGCCAGCCTCAGCGCTGTGGGCTTCAACGCCGACGGCACCGCTATTGTGGGCAGCCCCGCCCTGTGGATCACCGCCAACTTCAACGGCCAATACTACAACCTCCACGGCATCAACAAGGTCCGCAACGCCAACGGCTACTTCCTCTTCACCGAGGACTTCTCCGCCAACACCAAGAACACCCTGGCGGGGGTGGACGTGGTGCTGGTGCCCTCCGGGGACCTTGGCATCGGCAAAACCGTCTCCTGCACCGTAGAGCAGGTGATCGAAGCCAAGGGGGCCACCCCCCTTCCCGACGGCAGATACATCCTCTCCATCTCCTCCTCCGCCGACAAGGGGTTGCAGGATGCCCTCCGGGCCCTGAAGCCGGGAGACACAGTAGACATCGGCATCGTCAGCCCCGATGAGCGCTGGAACAACGTGGACTGCGCCGTGGGCGGGCTCTACCGTCTCATCACCGACGGTGCCCTTAACAATGGCCTGGACACCGCCTCCGCCGCCCCCCGCACCGCCATCGGCACCAAGGCCGACGGCAGCGTGATCTTTTACACCATCGACGGCCGCCAGGCCGGCCACAGCGTGGGCGCTACCATTAAAATGGTGGGCCAGCGCCTCCTGGAGCTGGGCTGCACCAACGCGGTGCTCCTGGACGGAGGCGGCTCCACCACCATGGTGGCCACCTATCCCGACTACCTCTCCTCCACCGTGGTGAACAAGCCCTCCGGGGGCAGCCAGCGCTCCGTCTCCAACGCGGTGTTCCTGGTGTCCAACCTATCTGCCACGGGAATCCCCGGCTCCCTGTATGTCACCCCCTCCAGCCTCACCCTCCTGGCTGGAGCCAGTACCCCTTGTAAGGCCTCCACCATGGACACTGGCTGGTATCCCATGAACGGGCTCCCCGGCCCAGTGGCCTGGTCCGCCTCCGCTGGCAACGTCAGCCCCGACGGGGTGTTCACCGCTCCCATGGAAAGCGGGGTCTATACCGTCACCGCCTCGGTGGAAGCTGTCAGCGGCAGCACTGCAGTCCAGGTCTACTCCACCCCGGACACCATCCGCGTCACCAACGGCGGCCAAGCCGTTTCCACCCTCACTCTCACCCCAGGGCAGCAGGTGGATCTGGACGCCTCCGCCACCTACCGCACCCTCCCCCTCACCTGCCAGGACCGCTGCTTCACCTGGGCCGCTGACCCGGCCCTGGGCAGCATCGACGCCAACGGCGTCTTTACCGCCGGGAACGACCCCGCCAGCGGCCAGATTCGGGTCTCCGCTGGGGAGCGCAGCGTTACCCTGAACGTCTCCGTCAACGCCCCCGGCGCCTACACCCGCCTGGCAGACTTTGAGGACGACACATATTTCACCACCACCTCCGAGGCTAAGCTGTCCCTCACCGATGCCGCCAGCCATGTGGCGCTGGGCAGGCAGGCTTTGCAGCTGGACTACAACGCCCCGCACATCCAGTTGGCCGCCAGCCACGCCCTCTCTCCCTCCGAGAAGTATGTCTCCCTCTGGGTCTATGGGGACAACTCCGGCGGCACCCTCTCCGCCACCTTCGACAGGGGCGGCGACACCGACGCCCCGGAGCTGATCCAATCCCTTGGAACGTTAAACTTCTCTGGCTGGCGGCAGCTCACCGCCCCTGTCCCCGCCGGGGCTGCCTCCTTCACCGGCCTGCGGCTGGACGGATTGGAGCTTGAACATGGCGAGGCCGCCTCCACCGGCACCCTCTACCTGGACCAGCTCACCCTAGCCAACCAGACCACCCCCGACACCACCGCCCCCACAGTGAAGCTAACCGTAAACGGCAACAACGTCTCCGCCCAGATCACCGACGACGCCAGAGGCGTTCTCTCCCAGGACCGCATGGTCCTCCAGATGGACGGCAAATCCCTCCCCTTCACCTGGGACGCCGCCAGCGCCACTTTGACCGCCACCCTGCCGGAGCTGGGCAGCAGCCTCCACCAGGTCTCCGTCACCGCCGCCGACGCCAGCGGGAACCTGGGCCGGGGGTATGTCACCACCGCCGGTTCCAATACCTCTAACCCCTTTGCCGATATGGAAGGCCACTGGGCCGCCCCCTTCACCACCCGCCTCAGTGAGCTGGGCATCGTCACCGGTGTCACGGAAAACGGCGTATCCAAGTTCCTCCCCGGCCAATCCATCACCCGCGGAGACTTCGCCCTCATGGCCGCCCGGTGGCTGGGCATCGACCTGGCGGACTACCAAGACGTGACCCTCCCCTATGACGACGCAGCGGAAATCCCCCCCTGGAACCTGGACGCCATCAAGGCCCTCCACGCCCTGGGCATCATGCAGGGCAGCGGCAGCGGTGGGCAGCTTCGGGCCAACGCCAGCGCCTCCATCACCCGCGCGGAGGCCATGACCATCCTGGGGCGGATGCAGATCAAGGGCTATCCCCAGGCCAGCCTCAACGGATTCACCGACGCCGGATCCGTCCCCGCCTGGTCCAAACAATACGTGGCCTCCCTGGTGGGACAGAAGGTGGTCTCCGGTTCCAACGGGCAGTTGCGGCCCACTGCGGCGGTGAGCCGGGCAGAGGTGGCCAAGATGCTGCTGACAATGTGGTAAAAAACACTTGCAAAACCCTTGAAAACGTGCTAGTATACAGGGTACCATTCTATTCAGAAGTCCAAAGGAAAGGAATCAAGCAGTATGGCAACAACGATCGTCTCTGTCATCCAGGTCCTGGTAGGGGCCGTTCTCATCATTTTCGTCCTAGGACAGTCTGGCAAGCACTCCGGCCTGGGCGCCATCGCCGGGGCCAGCGAGTCCTTCCTGTCCAAGAACAAGGCAAAATCCGCAGACGCCAAACTGGCCCGCTGGACCAAGTGGGTGGCCATCGCCTTTATGGTCCTCACCCTGGTGCTCTGCCTCCTGCCCCAATAAGCCGCAATGCCTCCAAACTGCCCCTTCCTTTCCGGAGGGGCAGTTATTTTGCAAAAACCTACGGATCGCCAACATAGATCCGCCCAATCTACACACTATATAGAGGTGATTACAATGACCCAGCAAGAAGCCTTTGTCATGCTGGACCGTCTGGCGCGGGGCATCGCGGAGATGTTCGGCACCAACTGTGAAACCGTCATCAACGACCTGGCCGATCCCCTCCACCCCATCCTGGCCATTTACAACGGCCACGTCTCCGGGCGGGAGGTGGGCTCCACCCTGGACGTCACCGGCGTGGAGCAGGACCTGTACCTGGACTCCGACGTGATCAATCTCCTGGCCGTGACCCCCAGCGGGCAGCAGACCAAGAGCTCCACCTTTTCCATCAAGGGGGAGGACTACCACCTGGGCCTGGGCATCAACTACGATTTCACGCCCCTGACCTATGCCAACCGGGTGCTGCTGGATCTGATGCACACCGAGGTGGACTTCCACAGCGCCCTCTACCGCAGCCGGGACGCAGGCATCGGGGAGCTCTTCGACGCCGCCATCCTCCGGGTGGGCAAGCCCATCCGGGAGATGAACAAGGCCGACCGCCTGCGGGTGATCGAGCAGCTCAAGAGTATGGACGCCTTTTCCTACCGCCGGGCGGTGCCCTACGTGGCCAACCACCTGGGGGTCTCCCGCTACACGGTGTACAAATACCTGGACGAGGTGTCCGCCAAAGAGCAAAAGGAGGAACACTGAGTGGACCAAGCACGCATCGAGCAGTATTTTTCCGGCCGGGAGGGACAGCTGGTGGAAGCCGTGTCCCGCCTGGTGCGCATCGACAGCACCCTGGGGGACGCCCAACCCGGTGCGCCCTTCGGCCCCGGCCCCGCCGCCGCCTTGGAGGACTTTCTGGACCTATCCCAACAGTGGGGCCTGCCCGGTAAAAACCTGGAGGGCTATGTGGGCACCGTGGACCTGGGGGGCCCAGACATCGCTCTGCACATCCTGGGCCACTTAGACGTGGTCCCCGCCGGGGAGGGCTGGACGGTCACAGACGCCTTCACCCCCAAGTTGGTGGACGGCCTTCTCTACGGCCGGGGTACCGACGACGACAAGGGGCCCCTGGTGGCGGCCCTCATGGCCATGAAGGCCGTGAAGGATCTGGACGTCCCCCTGAAGCAGGGGGTGCGCCTCATCCTGGGCACCGACGAGGAGACCGGGTTCCGGGACATCCGCTGGTATTATGACCGCCACCCCTACGCCCCCTACACCATCTCCCCCGACGCGGACTTCCCCATCATCAACATCGAAAAAGGCCACTATCAGCCCACCTTTTCCGCCACCTGGCCGGTGGAGGAGGTCCTACCCCGTGTGACCTCCATCACCGGAGGCCCCCGGCTGAATATGGTGCCCCCCATGGCCCGCGCCACCCTTCTGGGCTTGGAGGCGGATGCTGTCCAGCAGGCCATTGACGCCTTAGGCCTGGAGCCGGAAATCCGCTTCACCCTCACCCCCCAAAACGGGACCCTGCACATCCACTGCGCTGGACAGAACGCCCACGGCTCCACCCCGGAGGAGGGCCACAACGCCCAGACCGCCCTAGTCACCCTCCTGTGTGCCCTGCCCCTGGCGGACTGCCCCTCCACCCAAGCTATCCACAACTTGAACCGCCTCTTCCCCCATGGAGACTTCACCGGCCAGGCCCTGGGCATCGCCCAGCGGGACGAACGCTCCGGCCACCTGAGCTTGGCCTTCACCCTGCTCAACCTCAACGAAACCGGCTTTGAGGCCCGCTTCGACAGCCGCACGCCCCTGTGCGGTACCGAGGTAAGCATCTGCCAGGTGACGGAGGCCGCCATGACCCAGGCGGGCTTCACCCTCAAGGGGGAGCTGGAAGCCCCCCACCACGTCAGCGCCGACACACCCTTCCTGAGCACCCTGTCCAAGTGCTATGAGCAATACAGCGGCCGGAAGAGCCAGTGCATCGCCATCGGCGGCGGCACCTACGTCCACGATATCCCCGGCGGGGTGGCCTTCGGGGCCAGTATGCCGGGCTTTGTATCCAACCTCCACGGGCCCGATGAGCGCGTAAACGTGGCCGATTTGCTTACCGCCGCGAAGATCTACACCCAAGTTATCATCGACCTCTGCGCCCAAGATTAAAGTTTTCGTCCTCCCTTGTGAAAAGGCAGGTGGGAAAACGCGGGCCGGTGAGGGCGCCGGCCCCTACAAAGACACGCCAGTGTCCTCACCATCCCTTGTTTCACAATGTACGTGGTTGGACGTCTCCATGTGAACCCCACCCGGCACAAGGAATCTCACGTTGGATGTAGGGGCCGCCGCCCTCGGCGGCCCGCAGGGTTCCACCTATCGTCCTAAAAAAGGAGAGCCCCCCATGACCAAAAACAAAGACCTCTTTCTCTCCTTCGCCCGCATCAGCGCCAGCTGCTTCGGCGGCGGCTACGCCATGCTCCCCTTCTTCCAACGGGAACTAGTAGAAAAAAAAGGTTGGCTCACCGAAGAAGAGCTCCTGGACCTAAACGCCGTAGCCCAATGCACCCCAGGGGTGATCTCCGTCAACACCGCCACCTTCTGCGGCTACCGCACCAAAGGCATCCCCGGCGCTCTCTCCGCCACCCTGGGCATCCTAGCCCCCCCAGTGGTGATCGTGCTGATCATCGCCGCCTTCTTCTGGACCTTTGCGGAAAACCCCTGGGTCCAACACGCCCTCACCGGGGTGCGAGCCTGCGTCTGTGCCCTCATCATCAACAGCACCGTAAAGCTCTACGGCAAGGCCGTCCTGGACCTGCCCACCTTCTTGGTGTTTTTGGCCGTGTTCCTCCTGGCCGCCTTCGTAGGCATCCCCCCTGCCCTGCTGGTGCTGGCCGCCGGAGCCTTTGGCTTGGGGCTCCAGCGTCTGCGAAAGGGGGGGCGTACATGATCCTCTTGGAGCTCTACTGGTCTTTTCTGCTGGTGGGCCTATTCTCCATGGGCGGAGGGATGGCCACGGTGCCCTTCCTTTTTGACCTCTCCGCCCGGACGGGCTGGTTTTCCGCCGCAGACCTGGCCAACATGATCGCCGTCTCCGAGGCCACCCCCGGCCCCATCGGGGTGAATATGGCCACTTATGTGGGCTACGCCACTGCCGGGGTCCCCGGTGGGGTCGTGGCGGTGCTGGGGTTGGTGACACCGGCGGTGGTGATTATCCTGCTGGTGTCCCGGCTGCTGAGTACCTTGTGGAAGAACCCCAAGGTCCAGGGGTTGTTTTATGCCCTGCGCCCTGCGTCGGTGGGGCTGATTGCGGCGGCAGCCTTTTCCGTGTGTGGGGTGTCCCTGTTTACCTGGGATGGGAGCTTGACCCTCCACTGGGGGGCCATTGCCTTGGCGGTGGGGTTGTTGGTGGCGATGAATCTGCCTAAGGTGAAGGAGCTGCCGTCGGTGGCGTTTGTGGCCATTGCGGCGGTGGTGGGGATTATGTTTCAGATGGTATGAAAAAATCCGTTTTTTCGGTGCTTCGCCGAAAAAACGGATTTTCTGATTCCTTGGGGGCGGAGCGATACAATCGTCCTGTATCGCTTTGCGGGCTCTGCCCGGACCCGGCAGGGGCGCTGCCCCTGCACCTCGCCAGAGGCTCTGCCTCTGGACTCCGCCACCTTTGATGGCACGCTGCGCCATCTCCGGCCTAAGAGCCGCCGCTTTGCGGCGGTTGGCCTCCGAATCGCCCGCCTGCGGGCGGGTGTGTTCGCGACGCGGTTCTAAGCCCCTACGCTCCGGGTCTTAGCCCGCTGCTCACGACGGCTCCACGCTTCGGCTGAAAAAGGTGGACGAAAACTTTATTCCCTCTTCTTCCTTAAAGCTGTGGGGGTGCTGGCGGCTCTGCCGCCTGCTGCTTTGCCCGCGCCCCCTCCTGCAAGAAGATCATACTGCCCAAGGTACTATAGGGCAGGACGAAGAAGTCCATGGCGTTATGGGTCAGATAGGAGAACAGGAACCACACCAGGTAGGAGGAGCGCAATCCGAAGAACTCCTTACGCAACCCCTGCACACTGGCCATCCCCCGGCGGAACACCTGTCCCAGGCTATACTCCGGGTGCGCCGCCAGGCAGTAGCGCAGAGGTAGGAGGGTGCAGTGGAGCCAGAATGTAAACAGGATCGCCAGGAAGAACAGCAGGGAGGCACTGAGCTGGCATAGGGTGCTGGTGGAATTGTAGCTGGCCACCGAGGGGGTGGTCTGGTAGAAGCAATAAAGGCAATAGAGGCTGGGCCCCATGGCGATGAGCCCCACGAAGCGCACCACCACCTGGAGGAGGAACTCCACCACCAGGGTCTTCCCCCAACGCAGGGGCTGGCTGAGCCAGTGAAGGATGAGATTCACCCCGGCCTTCCCACCTCGGAACACGTTCCAGTACTGCTCCATAGCCCCCACGCGCAGAGGCGCCAGGAGCAGGAAGCAGACCACGCCGCACACAGCCACCAGGATCAGTTGCTGGTAGGATAGGGGCACGGCCAGCACCATCCCTGTCAGGTCCATGCGGAAGATGAGGCTCAGGCCCTCCTCATAGAAGTAGAGGCCGCTGGCGGTGTCGCCGTACTTGCTCAAATCCGCCAAGGCATAACTTGGGATGGCACCCAGGAGCACCTGTACCCCAAATAGGGCCAGTTGGATGCACACGAAAAACACCGTCACCCTCAGGCACATGGGGTGGATCATCCACCGTCTGGCCTGCTGTTTGATTTCCCGTCGGCGGGGTAATTGTATCATGATCACGTTCCCTTTCTTATGCAGCCGCATCCGGGTTTTCCGGGGCGGGATCCGGCGCCGGGGTGGGGGTGGGCGCCGGTGTGGGTGCCGGGTCCGGCTTGGGCGCAGGGGCGGAATAGCCGGGGATGCCATATTTATAGGCGTCGGCGGGGCTCACCAGCACCACCTGGTCGCGGGGACGGTACACGCTGGTGGCCTCCAGGTTGGAGCTGATCAGCTTCCCGTTCTCATAGAGGTTGCGGTAGGTGCGGATGGTGTAGCCTGTGTAGGGGGTGACGCTCACCTTGGTGGCCCCGGCTCCCAGGCCGCTGCCCACCTTATAGACGGTCTTATAGCCTGTGGTGCCCACGGTCTCGTTGGTCATCTCCACGGTGATGTTGTCGCTCTTGGTGCCCATGATGTTCACCGTCAGGGTCCGCCCGGACACGCTGCCCACCACCTTCAGGGGGAAGGGGGTGTTGTTCCGGAAGCGGAAGTCCTTGGAGCCATAGTACACCGTGGCGTCCATCCCATGGGGGACGTAGCTGGTGATATAGCCGTGGTTATAGCGCTCCACGATTTCCAAGTTGGCCCGGAGGGTGGCCAGGTAGATGGTGGAAGAGCCCTGGCAGATGCCGCCGCCAGTCTCCTGGACGGTCTCCCCGGAGACATAGGCGGGGGCGGGGAGGAATCCCCGGTCGCTGGTGCGCCGGCCTACCACTTCGTTGTAGGCAAATTCCTCCCCCGGCATGAGCACCTTGCCGTTGAAGAACTGGGCCGCCAGGGCGATGTTCTTCACCCGGTTCTCCGAACCGGCGATGTTGCTGGTACAAGTGCCCAGGACGTCCTGGTAGAGGTAGGGCTCCAAATCCTTCACCGTCCGCTGGGGCTGGGTGATGATCAGGGGGATTTCTGTGGATTCGCCCCAGTCCAATCCATCAAAGGTGGTCTGGGCAGCCTGGGGGTCAAAGGAGATGCCGGGGCTCTCCTGTTGGAACTGTTTGGCCTCCTTGTCAAAGACAGCATCCTGCACCTGGGTCTCCACCTGGCCCAGGACTTCGTTGAACTTCAGCTCCTGGGGCAGGGTCTGGGCCAAGGTCACGGTGAACTGGGGAGCTTCCTCCCCCAGGGCCACCACTTCTCCCCGGCCCATGCGCTGGAAGATCTCACTGCGCAGGCTCTCCCGGTCCAGCAGGTTGCCGGGGACGCCCTTGTTGACCTTCAGGGTGGTCTCCCCCAGCTCCCAGGTGCTCTGCACCGCCTCCTGGCCCACAGCTGCGTCCATCTCGTCCAAGATTTTCTCCAGCTCGTCACTCTCCCCATAGGCGGGGATGATATCCGCCCCGGCGATGAGGCATTTCAGATAGATGCCCCCCCGCGCGGCAAAGGCGCTGTCGTTGCCCAGGCTCCAGGCCTTGGAGGCGGTGGCGGCGCAGTCGGTGCTCACGCTGGCCAGGGGGACCTGGACCTGGGTGGACTTCCCGTCTTGGGTGGCCACCTCAAACTTCACCCCACGGCTCTGCTCCGGGGTCTGGGCTTCCACCGCCTGGGTCACCACCCGCTCTGCTTCGGCGCGGGTCATGCCTCCCACGGACACCCCCTGTACGCTTACGTTGGGATAGATGGCATCCCCACCCCCCACGGCGCACAGGGCCACATAGCTCACCAGCAGGGCCGAGGCCACCGCCACGCCCAGCACCAGTGCTTTTTTCTTCCGCGGGAATGGATTGTTCGTCTTATTGGACTCTTCCATGTTGGCCCCTCTTTCCTTCCAAAATATTCCTTCCTTCGACAAGGCAGTTATTTTAGGTTATATTATATGGAACTCCTGCAAAAAAATCAACTGTGAGCTGCACAAAAAAAGAGAAAACCCATGGGTTTCCTTTCAAACTCTGTATTTCCAAGTACTTTACTTCTCCTCTGTTTCCTGTCATAATAACAGAAAACAGATGGAAAGGAGTCCTCTCCCATGCACATCAATACCGTCTGGGCCGCCTATTTCAGCGCCACAGACACCACCAAAACCGTGGTCACCCAGGTGGCCCAGGCCCTCTCCCGCCGCACCGGCACCCCCTTGCAGACCTTCGACTTCACCCCGCCCCAGGTCCGCACCCAGCCCAAGACCTTCGCCCCCGGCGACCTGGTGGTCTTTGGCACCCCGGTGTATGCCGGGCGGGTGCCAAACCTGCTCATCCAGTACATCGCCTCCATCCGGGGCCAGGGTGCCCTGGCGGTGCCCATCGTGTGCTATGGCAACCGCAACTACGACGACGCCCTGATGGAGCTGCACAAGACCTTGGAGGCCGGCGGGCTGCGCACCTTGGCCGCCGGGGCCTTCTCCTGCCAGCACGCCTTCTCCCAGACCCAGGCCGCCGGCCGCCCCGATGCCAGCGACCGCACCATCGCCTCCGGCTTTGCCTATCAGGTTGCCCAAAAGCTGGCCGCCCTCCCCGACCTGGAGGCCTTGGCTCCCGTAGCCGTCTCCGGCAACGACCCCCTGGGCCCCTACTACACCCCCCGCGACCGCCACGGCAACCCCATCAACATCCTGAAAGTCACCCCCCAGACCAGCGACGCCTGTACAGAATGCGGCCTGTGCGCCGAGGAATGTCCCCTGGGGTCCATCGACCCGGAGGATCCCAAGGCCATGGTGGGAAAATGTATGAAGTGCAACCGCTGCGTCCGGGTCTGCCCGGAAGGGGCCAAGTATTTTGACGACCCCAACTATCTCTACCACAAGGAGGAGCTGGAGGCCCAGTTCTCCTTCCCCCGGCGGGAACCGGAGTTGTTTTTGTAAGCCATACAAATCCGCTATACGCGCAATTTTCGGAGGTATCTGCCATGGAATTTTTAGACCTGTTGCTCACACGCCGGAGCATCCGTCAATACACCGGGGAACCCATCCCCAAAGAGGCCCTAGAGGCGGTCCTCCACGCAGGGCTGGCCTCCCCCGCCAGCCGTGCCCGCCGCCCCTGGGAACTGGTGGTGGTCCAAGACCCTGTCACGCTGGAAAAGCTCTCCCATTGCCGGGTTGGCTCTGCCAGGATGTTGGCCGGGGCCAGCGCCGCCATCGTGGTCTTTGCCGACCAAAGGAAAACCGACGTCTGGACGGAGGATTGCTCCATCCTCATGTCCAATATGCACCTCATGGCCCACGCCCTGGGTCTGGGGAGCTGTTGGGTCCAGGGCCGCCTGCGCCAGACGGAGGCAGGTGGTTCTACGGAGGACTTTTGCCGGGAACTGCTCTCGGTCCCGGAGCACTGCGTTTTAGAGGCCATCCTCTCCCTGGGTATCCCGGCGGAGCATCCCCCCGCCTATACGTTAGACGATTTGGACCGGGAACGGATCCACTACGAACGGTTTTAACCGACGAAAAAGCGCCCTATCCCACTTGGGACAGGGCGCTTTCCACTTACCTTTGTTCCAGCCCCTCTGCAAACGCATTCAGCAGCGCTTCCAGCTCGCCGGCTGTGTAAGTTTTTTTCGGATTTTTCTGAATCAGTCTTATCACGTCGTACATGGTAGCCTTCTGGTACATCATCCGTTCTTTTTCAGAGGGCTGTACGCCTGCTTCTCTGATCCCACACATACCATCCAGGCTCACTTCTCCATCTCAGCGATCATATCCACCCGCCGGGCGTGGCGGCCCCCCTCGAACTCCGTACACAGGAAGTTCTCCACGATCTTCTCCGCCATCTTCGGCCCCACCATTCCGGCGCCCAGGGCCAGCATGTTGGCGTTGTTGTGCTTGCGGGCCATCTCCGCCGCCAGGGGGTCTGCACACTGGGCGCAGCGGATGCCCTTCACCTTGTTGGCGACAATGGAAATCCCCGCGCCGGTGGTGCAGATCACGATGCCCATGTCGCACTCCCCGGAAGCCACAGCCTCCGCCGCCGCCTTGCCATAGACGGGGTAGTCGCAGCGCTCCTTGTTCTCGCAGCCGTAATCCTTGTAGAGGATATCCTCACTGTCCAGATAGACCTTGACCATCTCCTTCAGCTCAAAGCCGCCGTGATCAGAACCCAATGCAACCATACTTGTGCCTCCTTTTTCAAAGTTTTATCATATCCGGTTTACGCTGGTGGTATACAGCCACGTAGCGGAAGCCGCAATCCTCCATGAGCTGGTAGGCCTCCCGGATGCCCCGGCCCAGGGGGGCGGGGGCGTGGGCGTCGGACCCCACGGTGATGATCTCGCCCCCCAGCTCACGGTACAGTTTCAACACCGGCAGCCACTCCTCCAGGGTCTTGCCCTTCCAGGTGTTGATCTCAATGCCCTTCCCCTGCTCCACCGCCAGGCGCATGATCTCATGGATCTCATCCTTGTAGCGCCAGATATCCGGCGGGTTCGGATACTCCCCCTTCATGTACCGCAGGGGATAGATGATATGGCCCACCACGTCGTAGTAGGGCCCCGCCGCCAGGGTCAGCATGGACTGGAAATAGTTGTCCAGGGCCCGGTAGCAGTCGTCCAGGGTGTTATAGTCCAAAAGGAAGAAGTCCCGGCCCCCCGCCTCCAGGCTCAGGTTGTGGGCGGAGCCGATGACGAAGTCCAGCCCCGGCTGGCGCAACACCCGTTCCGCCGCTTCGGGGAAGAGGAAGCCCATCCCGAACTCGATACCCATGGGCAGATCCAGCTTGGTGCCAAAGGCGTCCAGCATCTCCTTGCGCTGCTGGAGCACCGGGGCCCAGTCATACTGGAGGGTCTGCTCCCCCTCAATGCTCAGCAGGTCACAGTGGTCTGTGAGACACAGGGTATTCAGGCCGTATTCGTAGGCCTTTTGGGCCATCTGTACCATGGGGTACTCCGCATCTGGGGAGCAGATCGAGTGGGTGTGGCAGTCAGCCAAAAACATGGTGGTCCCTCCGTGTTTATTTTTTCTTCCGGCGGGAGAAGAAGGACTCTCCCTTGCCGTGGGTGTTGTCCTCGCCCTTGTTCTCGTTCAGGTCCGGGGCGGGGGGTGCTTCCTTCTCCTTGCCCTCACCCATGGTCTCCCCGAATTTTTCCAGGGCCTCCCGCTGTTCCGGGGTAAGCTTTCGGGGGACCTCCACCCGGATGGTGACGAACTGATCCCCCCGGCCCCGGCCGTTGAGCACGGGGACGCCCTGGTCCCGGAGACGGAACACCGTCCCCGGCTGGGTCCCGGCGGGCAGATTCCACCGCACCGGATCTTTCAAAGTGGGCAGCTCCAGCTGGGCCCCCAAGGCCGCCTGGAGGAAGCTCACGGTATGTTCCAGATAGATGGCCGTCCCCTCCCGGCGGAAGAGCACGTGGGGCAGGACGTTGATGCCCACGATCAGATCCCCGGCGGGGCCGCCGTTGCGGCCCATGTCCCCCTGGCCCCGGACGGAAATGGCCTGGCCGTTGTCGATGCCTGCGGGGACCTTGACGGTGACTTTCTTGGACCGCCGCACCCCCCCGGAGCCGCCGCAGGCCTTACAGGGCTGGTGGATGATCCGCCCCTCGCCCCGGCAGTTGGGGCAGACGGTGGTGGTGGACATATTCCCAAAGACGGTGCGCTGCTGGACCCGCACGCTACCAGAGCCGTGGCAGTCGGGGCACACCTCGGCGGTGGTACCCTCGGCGCAGCCGGTACCCCGGCAGGCGTCACAGGTCTCGATATGCTGGATGGTCACATCCTTCTCGCAGCCGAAGGCCACCTCCTCCAGGGTCAGGGTGAGGCTGGAGCGCAGGGTCTTGCCCTTGGCGGGGCCGGTGCGGCTCTGTCCGCCGCCGCCTCCCCCGCCGAAGCCCCCGAAGCCGCCGAAGAAGGATTCAAAAATATCCCCCATATCGAAGCCGCCAAAGCCCCCGCCGGGGCCACCGGCGCCGAAGTTGGGGTCCACCCCCGCAAAGCCGAACTGGTCGTACTTGGCCCGCTTTTCCTTGTCGGACAGAACCTCGTAGGCCTCGTTGATCTCCTTGAACCGGGCCTCGGCGGCCTTGTCGCCGGGGTGGAGGTCCGGGTGGTTCTCCTTGGCCAGCTTCCGGTATGCTTTTTTCAATTCCGCCTCTGTGGCGTTTTTGTTTACGCCCAGGGCCTCGTAATAATCTCTTTTATTTGTATCAGCCATCGCTGCTCACCTCAAATCCATTGGCAAGGCCCACAGCTTGGGGGCTGTGGGAAGGCCGGAGAGGGCCGAAGGGGTTTTCCCCTTCGGCTCTCCCCGCAGATATTATACCCTTGTTTTTACTGGTCGTCAACCACGGTGTAGTCGGCATCCACCACGTCGTCATTGCCGCCGGGAGCTGCTCCACCGGGGGCCGCGCCGCCCATGTCGGGGCCCATGTTGGGGCCTGCGCCCTGGTCGCCGCCGGCCTGCTGGTACATCTTCTCGCTGACCTTGTAGAAGGCCTGGGTGAGGCCCTCGGTGGCGGTCTTGATGGCCTGGGTGTCGGTGCCCTTCAGGGCCTCCTTCACCTTGTTGATCTCCCCCTCCAGCTCGCTGACCTCGCTGGCGTCCAGCTTATCCTTCATCTCTTCCAGGGCCTTCTCGCTCTGGTAGACCATCTGGTCGGCCTGGTTCCGGGTGTCGATCTCCTCCTTGCGCTTGGCGTCCTCGGCGGCGAACTGCTCCGCCTCCTTGACGGCCTTCTCCACGTCCTCCTTGGACATGTTGGTGGAGGAGGTGATGGTGATGTGCTGTTCCACCCCGGTGCCCAGGTCCTTGGCGGAGACGTTGACGATGCCGTTGGCGTCGATGTCGAAGGTGACCTCGATCTGGGGCACCCCCCGGCGGGCGGGAGCGATGCCGTCCAGCTGGAAGCGGCCCAAGGTCTTGTTGTACTGGGCCAGATCCCGCTCGCCCTGGAGCACGTGGACCTCCACGCTGGTCTGGTTGTCGGCGGCGGTGGTGAAGATCTGGCTCTTCTTGGCGGGGATGGTGGTGTTGCGCTCAATGAGCTTGGTGTTCATGCCACCCTGGGTCTCGATGCCCAGGGACAGGGGGGTGACGTCCAGCAGCAGCAGGCCCTTCACGTCGCCCACCAGCACGCCGCCTTGCAGGGCTGCGCCCATGGCCACGCACTCGTCGGGGTTGATGCCCTTGAAGCCCTCCTGGCCGGTGATCTTCTTCACTGCCTCCTGGACGGCGGGGATACGGCTGGAGCCGCCCACCAACAGGACCTTGGACAGCTCGGAGGCGCTCAGGCCCGCGTCGGACATGGCCTGGCGGACGGGGCCCATGGTGGCCTCCACCAGGTGGGCGGTGAGCTCGTTGAACTTGGCGCGGGTGAGGGTCAGGTCCAGGTGCTTGGGGCCGGTGGCGTCGGCGGTGATATAGGGCAGGTTGATGGCGGAGGAGGTGACGCCGGAGAGCTCGATCTTGGCCTTCTCGGCGGCCTCCTTCAGGCGCTGCATGGCAACCTTATCGCTGGTGAGGTCCACGCCCTCGGTCTTTTTGAACTCTGCGGCCATCCAGTCCATGATGCACTTGTCAAAGTCGTCGCCGCCCAGGCGGTTGTTGCCGGCGGTGGCCAGGACCTCGATGACCCCATCACCGATTTCCAGGATGGACACGTCGAAGGTACCGCCGCCCAGGTCGTAGACCATGATTTTCTGGTCGTTCTCCTTGTCCACGCCGTAGGCCAGGGCCGCGGCGGTGGGCTCGTTGATGATGCGCTTGACCTCCAGGCCGGCGATCTTACCGGCGTCCTTGGTGGCCTGGCGCTGGGCGTCGGTGAAGTAGGCGGGGACGGTGATCACCGCCTCGGTGACGGTGCCGCCCAGGTAGCTCTCCGCGTCCGCCTTCAGCTTTTGCAGGATCATGGCGGAGATCTCCTGGGGGGTGTAGCTCTTGTTGTCGATGTTTACTTTATAGTTGGAGCCCATCTCCCGCTTGATGGAGATGACGGTGCGGTCGGGGTTGGTGATGGCCTGGCGCTTGGCCACCTGGCCCACCATCCGCTCGCCGTCCTTGGAGAAGGCCACGATGGACGGGGTGGTGCGGTTGCCCTCTGCGTTGGCGATGACGACGGCCTCGCCGCCCTCCATGACGGATACGCAGGAATTGGTAGTACCCAGGTCGATGCCGATAATCTTAGACATAACTGTTTTCCTCCTTATTTCAAACAGTAAACCTTGTGTATTCGCTGTACTTTACGTTGTTGTATCTCTGAAACTTGAGAAAGCTTCTCAGTTTGCTACCTTAACCATGGCGTGGCGGATGATCTTGTCCCCCAGCTTGAAGCCGGCCTGAAAGACCTCGGCCACGGTGTTTTCCCCCAAAGTCTCGTCCTCGCAGTGCATCACCGCGTTGTGGACGGCGGGGTCGAAGGTCTCCCCTTGAGCGGGGATCTCCTCCAGGCCCAGTTTTTCCAACACGGTCTTCAACTGGGTCATGGTCATCTGGACTCCCTTGGCGTAGGCCTCGTCGGCGCACTCCTGTTTCAGGGCCCGGTCCAGATTGTCATAGACGGGGAGGATCTCCTTCACGGTGTCCGCCTTGGCGTTATTCCAGGCGGCATCCTTTTCCTTTTGGCTGCGCTTGCGGTAGTTGTCATACTCCGCCAGCAGGCGCAGGTATTTGTCCTCCTGCTCCCGAAGCTGTGCTTGGAGCAGTTCTTCGGGGCTTTTTTCCTCGGTTGCGGGGGCCTCGGCTTCCTCGCCGGTCTCCTGGCTGGGGCTGTCGGGGGTCTCCACGTCCGCCTGCTCCTCCAGGTTCTCCATTTCTTGCTGACTCATTGCCTTGGTCAACCTCCTTCGTTGTCGTCACCCGTCCCCCCAGGGGGCGGGATCTCGCCCTTGCCAAACATCCTGGACAGCCCTTCGGCAAAGTAAGACAGCCGGGCTGCCAGGTCTGCATAATCCATTCTTGTGGGGCCTACCACCCCGATGACGCCTTGCATCCCGCCGCCGATGTCATAGCTGGCCATGACCACGCTGGAGTCCTTCAGCTCGTCGGCCACGTTCTCCGGGCCGATGAGGATGCGCACGTCCTCCCCTTGGATCACCGGCAGGCTGGTACTGTCCCCCATCTCTGCCAGGTAGTTCATCAGGGGTTCCGCCTTTTCCAGGCTCCGGTACTCCGGGTGGGCCAGCAGGTTGGGGATGCCCGCGGTGTGGACCACGTTGTTTTCCAGCTCCTCCAGCACCTCCATGGCGAAGGACACCACCAGCTCGATGAGGCCGTAGGCCTCTTCCCCGGCGTGGCTGGCCACCTTCATGAGGGCGGGGCTGAGCTGGTCCAGGGTCAGCCCGGTGAAGGAGGTGTTGAGCAGGGTACTCAGCAGCTGCAACTGGGTGTCGGAAATGGGGTCGCTGGGCCGGAAGAGCTTATTTTTCACCACCTGGGCGTCGGTCATGAGCACGGCGATGAAGGCCCTCTCCTCCACCATCAGCAGGTCATAGCGGATGATGGCGGCCTTCTTCGTGCCCTTGGTCAGGGCGAAGGTGGGGTACTTGGTCAGTTGGGAGACGATCTTCCCCGCCTCGCTCATCACCTGGTCCATCTGGCGCATTTTCAGGTGGAGGGCTTCGTTGATGCGCTCCGTCTCCTGAATGCTCAGCCGGTGCTGCTCCATGAGTTCGTTGACATAGAGCCGGTAGCCCTTGGGGGAGGGGATGCGTCCGGCGGAGGTGTGGGGCTGTTCCAGATAGCCCAAATTCTCCAGCTCCGCCATCTCGTTGCGGATGGTGGCAGAAGAGACCTTCAATCCCGCGCTCTCCACAATGGCCTTGGAGCCCACAGGCTCGGCAGTTTGTATATAGCTCTCCACCACTGCCCGCAGGATCAGCTTCTTCCGCTCCGACAGTTCCATGGGGGCTCGCCCTCCTTTGCCCCGAAGTTTAGCACTCATCTTCCCTGAGTGCTAACGCTACTCTAGCACTTTGCCCCTGGAATGTCAAGGGGTCGGGGACAAATCCAGGTTTATTTTTTCCGCATTTCCTGTATTTCATGATTTTTAACAGAGAGTTTGCCAAATCCGGGGCTGTTTTTTCACCTTGTTGCATAGAGTGCCAAAAGCGGCTGCCTCGTTTCGAGACAGCCGCTTTGTTTTTTTCTACTTATATTGATTGGTCCGCATCATATACAGGGAGGGAATGGGAACCAACGAGCACTCCCAAACCTCCCGGAGCAGCCTCATATTTGTGGAAAAAGCCCATCGGATCCGCTGCGCCAGCACCTCTGTCAAAACCGGGTCAGCTTCCAAGGCTTTGCGAAACTCCCCCCATTGCAGGGAGCGGCACGCCGTCTTCGCTTTGACATACAGGCTGGATTCCAACCTGCGCATCAACTGCTGCATCCCACCGTCGAAACGCTCCTGGGGAAAGAAGACCGGGAGCTCTTTCCCTTCCGGGACAAGGTCCTTCCGGGTGGCATAGTCAAACTTGCCCGCCTTGACGTGCCGGTCAAAGTTTCCCTGGCACTCAAAGACATCCAACTCAGCCCAGCAAACGAACGTAAAGATACGGAATGTGAGTTCCGCAACGTGGGCAACATGCGCCCGCCCCTGGATCAGGTCGAGAAACCCCTCCCAGGATAGGCTGCGGTCCTCAAACTCCCAGTAGTGCGCATACAGGGACGAGCAAAGCCAAAAGGAAACATCCAGAAAAAGTTCCTGGTACTCCTCCTCAGAAAATGGATTCACCGTACCGTTTTCTTGCAAGTCCTCTCCCGCTTCCTTCAGCCATTTCAACTGTCTCCTGTTATACGCAGGAAAGCAGTGGGGAAAGCAACAGAATATTTTCCTGTGAATTTTATTTAATTCCATCCTCTCCCGGAATTCCGACATTTGCTCGGTATCATTGTCCCTTTTACCCATCGTGCACCTCTCTTCTCTATTCCATTGTGTGTATGCTCCTCCGCCGAGGGGCAGAGCTGCGTATGGCGCCACAGCCCTACCCCTATCTCGACTTCGGAGAAAGCAAGAAAACACCATGCAGGCATAATAAACTTATGTCCTACACAGTGCCTTTTCAACATATACACACAAACGGAACTGCAAAACCAATGAACCACGGATTTTATGATACAGTTAGAAAGGAGGTGGCGGTCCAAAGATGTGTCTTGCGAAAACACGGAGCGGTGTGTTATAATATCCATCAGGCTAGGGATAGAATCCCTTTGTGTAGGCGCTCATCTCGCCTGCGCAGGTTATGGGGAGCGGCAACTCCCCATAGCCGCCGTATGTTTATCTTGACTTTCCTAAGATAAACGAAAATCAATATCCCAAATAGGATAAGTATTTCCTGGTGTTAGTCTATCAAAATTTGGCGGGATTGTCAATCTTTTTTATGGAAGCGTTTTCCTGTCTCCGGCTCCCTGCGTCGCAGCTCCACCGCGCCGCCTCCCTCGATGAGGGAGGCTTTTTTGTGCCCAGAACTATGTTTTTCCTATCGCTAACAAACCGCTTCCTACCCCTTCGCTTCCTTCTCCAATATCTCATCCAATCTCCGCTTCAAATGCGGAATGTCCTGCTCCACAGTGTCCGCTACAATGCGCATATCGATACCCGTATAGTCATGAATGATCAAATTCCGCATCTTCACCAAAATATTACGGTCTCTCTGTCATAGACCACCACCCCCGTCCTGCGAATCTCCTGGTCAACTTCCTGTCCCGCAATGATCTCACTTTTTTCAAACAGCTCCACCGGGACGGAAAACGCAGTTTGCAGCGCTTCATACACCCCCCAAAAGGCAAAGTTCCCATGAGCCCCGGCCATATCCACCACCAGGTCCAAATCACTTTCCTCTCTGGGGCAGCCCTTGGCATAAGAGCCAAACAGCACCGCCTGCCGCACCGGGGTCGCCCGCAGCTCTTTTTCCAATGTCTCTTTGATTTCTGCCATCGAATAAAGCATACTGTCCTCCCCTCAATGCCGCTCCCTCTTAGCAGGAAGATTTTCGTTCATTCTGACCCATACTCATCAACAATTCCTCTGCCATAGTCAGTACTTTTTTACATAGTATACCATATACAGCCCGCCAATTCCACTTCCTGTGCAGATATCCCAATTTTTCTCCCCTCAGGGGGTTTCGTCGGTCTCCAGGCTCCCCGCCACATGGTTGATAAACTGCTGGGCCGTCCGCCCGGACACGCCCCCGTGGCGCAGTTCCCACTTGTTGGCCTCCGCCAGCAGGGTCTCCTGGGGGATCTTCACCCCCTGCCGCTGGGCCAGGGTGCAGACGATCTCCTGGAACTGGCTGTGATTGGGCACAGAGTAGTTGATGCGCACCCCGAAGCGAGCGGAGAGGGAGAGCTTCTCCTCCAGGGTATCGGAGCGGTGGACCTCGTTTTGCAGCTCCATATCCCCCCGGTCCTTCCAGGTCTCCCGGATGAGGTTACGGCGGTTGGAGGTGGCGTAGAGGAGGACGTTGTCCGGCTTGGTCTCCACCCCGCCCTCAATGACGGCCTTTAGGAACTTATACTCCACCTCGTTTTCCTCAAAGGAGAGGTCGTCGATGAAGATGATGAAGCGGTAGTTGCGGTTTTTCACCATGGCGATCACTGCCGACAGGTCCTGGAACTGGTGTTTATATAGCTCGATCATCCGCAGCCCCTGGTCGTAATACTCGTTGATGAGGGCCTTGATGCTGGAGGATTTCCCCGTCCCGGCGTCGCCGTAGAGCAGGGCGTTGTTGGCGCTGCGTCCGGCCAAAAAGGCCTCGGTGTTGGCCCGAAGCTGCTGCTTCTGGTTCTCATACCCTACCAGGTCCCGGAGCATCACCTTGTCCGTGTTGTAAATGGGCAGCAGTTCCACCCCGCGGGGGCCGCTGCGGATGCGGAAGGCCTTATTCAGCCCCAACAGCCCCACGCCATAGCGGCGGTAATGGTCTGTGACCAGATCGAAAAAGGCGTTCTCATCGGGCGCCGCCGCCAGGGCACGGCTGAGCTGGCGGACCTTTTCGCTGACATTTTTATTATACCGCCGCTCATGCTTGGCAATGGCCTGATAGTGGCAGAGGGTGGAGAAGCAGTCGATGCCCAGGTCCCGCTCCAGGGGGGCGAAATCGTAGTGGAACAGGGCCCGGAATACGGCAAAATCCTCCTTGGCGAAGTGGTGGACAGAACCCGCCTGCTTCCCGGCCCGCTCGGTGATGAGACTGAAAGAGTTCTCATTGGTCATCAGCAGGAAGGTCAAATAGTTCTGCCACAGGTTTTCGTCAAAGCCGTAGTCGGTGGCCAGGTCCAGCAGCCGCTTCACCTGGCGGTATAGCCCCCGGATCAGCTCCTGGCGGGGGCGGTTGCCCCCTTTCCAGTCCTGGAAAAGCTCCGCAAGCCGCCGCAGGATGCTCTCCTCCTCCAGCTCGCCATATAACAGCAGACGGGATACCAGTTGATCCATATTTGTAACACTCCTTCTTTGTTTTTCAGGAATTGACAATTTTCGTGACATAAGATATACTGGCCTTGCTGGTTCGCAAGGACTGGTCAGAAGGGTATTGCCACTACGGTGGGCGGCTTAGCTACATCCTCCGAGAGGAGGTGATGCGTTTTGCCTATATCTATCACGTTCCATATCTTTGGAGTTACCGTGAGTATACGGATAAAAGGCAGAAACCGCCACCCTGGCCGGTGACGGTTTCTATTCAAACCAATAATCACTCTTAAGGGGCTAAGCCGTAACACCGGCAGCCCTTCTGCTTTTTATTATACGCTTTTTCACCGAGCTTTGTCAAGCCACAAAAAACGATGCGCAAAAGCCCTTACCGATTTCACCTCGGTAAGGGCTTTTGTCAGTGGTATGGGAATCACTCCACCACCACCCGCCACCCAAAGGGGTCCTCCAAACGACCCAACTGGATGCCGGTGACAGTATCATAGAGCTTCTGACTCACCGGCCCGATCTCACCGCCGCCGATGGTCATGACCTCGTCCTTATAGCGCAGCTTGCCCACAGGAGAGATCACCGCAGCAGTCCCGGTGCCGAAGCACTCCTCCAGTTTCCCGTCCTTCTGGGCCTGGATGAGCTCCTCCACGGAGACCCTGCGTTCCTCTACCTCCATGCCCCAGGAGCGGCACAGCTCCAGCACGGAGTTGCGGGTGATGCCGGGGAGGATGGAGCCGTTGAGCATGGGGGTGACGATCTTGCCGTCGATCTTGAAGAAGATGTTCATGGCCCCCACTTCCTCAATGTACTTGCGCTCCACGCCGTCCAGCCACAGCACCTGGGAATACCCGTCGTCGTGGGCCTTCACCTGGGCAGCCAGGGAAGCGGCGTAGTTTCCGCCGGTCTTGGCAAAGCCCATGCCGCCCCGGACAGCCCGGACATAGTCGTCCTCGATCCAGATCCCCACCGGCTCCAGGCCGCTCTCGTAATAGGCCCCGGAGGGAGAGAGGATGATCATAAACAGGAAGGTCTCCGATACATCCACCCCCAGGAAGGGCTCCGTGGCGACGATAAAGGGACGGATATACAGGGAGGTGCCGGGCTCCGTGGGGATCCAGTCCGCGTCCACAGACACGATGGCCTTCACCGCCTGGACATAGTCCTCCACAGGAACCTGGGGGATGCACAGACGGTCGTTGGTGTCGTTGGTGCGCTTGGCATTCATGTCGGGACGGAAGAGGTAATTGGTGCCGTCGTCACCCTTGTAGGCCTTCAAGCCCTCGAACATCTCCTGGCCGTAATGAAACACCATGGCGGCGGGAGAGAGGGTCAGGTCGTGGTAGGGCTCAATGCGGGGGTCATGCCAGCCCTTGCCTCTGGTGTAGTTCATCAGGAACATGTGGTCGGTAAAAATCCGGCCAAAGCCCAACTTCCCCGTGGGCTTTGCCTTAGGGCTGGTGGTTCGTGTGACTTTGATATCCAGCATGAGAAATCATCCTTTCAACTTTTTAATACGGCCAGATGAGTTTTCGTCCACCTTTTCCAAAAGGTGGCGGAGTCCAGAGGCAGAGCCTCTGGTGGGTTTGGGCGAAGCCCAACCGAACTGTCGTCAAATGCTCAGGATCGCGCCCTTGTCCGCAGAGGACACCAGCTTAGCATACCGGGCCAGATACCCCGTCTTGATCTTCGGCTCCGGGCACACCCAGGCGGCTCTCCGCTTCGCCAACTCCTCGTCGCTGACCTCCAAGGTGATCTTGCAGTTGGGGATGTCAATGGCGATCATGTCCCCCTCTTCCACCAGGGCGATATTCCCCCCGGCGGCAGCTTCCGGGCTCACGTGCCCAATGGCCGCCCCACGGGTGGCCCCGGAGAAGCGTCCGTCAGTAATCAGGGCCACGGATTCCCCCAGGCCCATGCCGCAGATGGCGGAGGTGGGGTTCAGCATCTCTCGCATCCCCGGCCCGCCCTTGGGCCCCTCATAGCGGATGATGACCACATCGCCGGGATGGATGGCCTTGGCGTAGATCTGGGCAATGGCCTCGTCCTCGGAGTTGAACACCCGCGCGGGCCCACGGTGGACCATCATCTCCGGGGCCACGGCGGACTGTTTCACCACGCAGCCGTCGGGGGCCAGGTTGCCCTTGAGCACAGCAATGCCGCCGCTCTGGGAGTAGGGGTTTTCCAGAGGCCGGATGATATTCTCGTCCCGGTTGACAACCCCCTCCAGGTTCTCGGCAAGGGTCTTGCCGGTGCAGGTCATGAGGCTGGTGTCCAGCAGGTCCTTTTTGGTGAGCTCCTTCATCACCGCCAGCACACCACCGGCCCGCTCCAAATCCTCCATGAAGGTGTCCCCGGCAGGGGCCAGGTGGCAGAGGTTGGGGGTCTTGGCGCTGATGGCGTTGGTGGCATCCAGATCCAGCTCCACCCCGGCCTCATGGGCGATGGCGGGGAGGTGCAGCATGGTGTTGGTGGAGCAACCCAGAGCCATGTCCACTGTCTCGGCATTGTGGAAGGCGGCGGGGGTCATGATGTCGCGGGGCTTGATGTCCCGCGTCACCAGCTCCATGATCTGCATCCCCGCGTGTTTCGCCAGGCGCAGCCGGGCGGAGTAGGGGGCGGGAATGGTGCCGTTGCCAGGGAGGGCCATGCCGATGGCCTCGGTGAGGCAGTTCATGGAGTTGGCGGTGTACATGCCAGAGCAGGAGCCGCAGCTGGGGCAGGCGTTCTCCTCATACTCCCGGACCCCTGCCTCGTCCAGAGTCCCGGCGTGGTAGGCCCCCACGGCCTCAAACATGTGGCTGAGGCAGGTGCGGCGGCCGTCGTTCAAGTGGCCCGCCAGCATGGGTCCGCCGGAGACAAAGATGGTGGGCACGTTCACCCGTGCCGCCGCCATCAGCAGGCCGGGGACGTTCTTGTCACAGTTGGGGATCATCACCAGGCCGTCGAACTGGTGGGCCATGGCCATGGCCTCGGTGGAGTCGGCAATGAGGTCACGGGTGACCAGGGAGTATTTCATGCCCACGTGGCCCATGGCGATGCCGTCACACACGGCGATGGCGGGGAACTCGATGGGGGTGCCTCCGGCGGCCCGGACCCCGGCCTTCACCGCCTCCGCCAGCTTGTCCAGATTCATGTGGCCGGGGACGATCTCATTATAGGAACAGACCACACCGATGAGGGGCCGCTCCAACTCCTCCGCCGTATAGCCCAGGGCGTAGAGCAGGGAGCGGTTGGGGGCGGCGGGAATGCCTTTCGTTACTACATCAGAACGCATACGCGATACCTCCTGTATTTCATCTTCTCCAAAAGCCCCGCCGCCCCCCGGAGGGTGCGGCGGGGCCGGGTGGGTTTAGTTGGATGCGGTGTCGGGGTCAGAATCGTCGCCCCAGAGCATGTTCTTGCGCAGGTCCGCGCCTACGGTCTCCATCTGGTGCTTGGCCAGCATGGCCCGCTTGGAGTTGAAGAAGGTGCGGCCGTTCTTGTTCTCTGCGATCCACTTCCCGGCAAAGGTGCCGTCCTGGATGTCGTTGAGCACCGCCTTCATATTGGCCTTGGTCTCCTCGTATGGCAGGACACGGGTGCCGGAGACATACTCGCCATACTCCGCGGTATCGGAAATGGAATAGTTCATCATGGCAACACCGCCCTTGTTGATCAGGTCGATGATGAGCTTCATCTCATGGATGCACTCGAAATAGGCGTTCTCCGGCTCATACCCGGCCTCCACCAAAGTCTCGAAGCCCAGCTTCATCAGCTCGACAACACCGCCGCACAGGACAGCCTGCTCCCCGAAGAGGTCGGTCTCGGTCTCGTCGTGGAAGGTGGTCTCCATGATACCGGCGCGGGCGCCGCCGATGCCGGCGATGTAAGCCAGGGCGATGTCATAAGCCTTGCCGGTGGCGTCCTGCTCCACAGCCACCAGGCAGGGTACGCCCTTCCCCGCCACATACTGGCTGCGCACGGTGTGGCCGGGGCCCTTGGGGGCCGCCATGAATACGTCCACGTCGGCAGGGGGGGTGATCTGCTGATAGCGGATGTTGAAACCGTGGGCAAAGGCGATGGCCTTCCCGGCGGTGAGGTTGGGGGCGATGTCCTTGGCGTACATCTCCGCCTGGGCCTCGTCGTTGATGAGGATCATGATGATATCCGCAGCCTTGGTGGCCTCCGCCACAGGCATGACGGTAAAGCCGTCCTTCTCCGCCACAGGCCAGGACTTGCCACCCTGGCGCAGGCCGATGATCACGTCGCAGCCGGAGTCCCGCAGGTTCAGGGCGTGGGCATGGCCCTGGGAGCCGTAGCCCACGATGGCGATCTTCTTCCCGTCCAGTTTGTTCAGGTCACAGTCCTTCTCATAGTACATCTTTGCCATAGTTGAATTCTCCTTTTTCCTTGGTTTCTTCGTCGATGGTGTATTTTCCACGTTCCAGAGCGATCATGCCCGTGCGGACCAGCTCGATGATGCCAAAGCCCTCCAGCAGCTCCTGGACGGCATCGGTCTTCTTCTCATCCCCGATGACGGAGAGGGTCAGGGTCTCCTTGGACACGTCGATGATGGCGCCCCGGAAAATGTTGGCGATTTGGATGATCTCGTTGCGGTCCTCGCTGGACTTGGCCCGGACCTTATAGAGCACCAGCTCCCGGCGGATGGAGTGGCTGGGGACCAGCAGCTTGACGGAATGCACAGGGACCATTTTGGCCAGCTGGTTGCAGATCAGCGCCGTGTGGTTGTCGTTGGCGATGACCTCGATGGTCATACGGGAGATGCTGGGGTCGTCGGTGGTCCCCACCGCCAAGGACTCCACGTTGAAGCCCTTTCTGGAAAACAGGCGGGAGATCTGGGACAACACGCCCGACTCATTCTCCACCAGCACCGATAAGGTACGCAGTTTCACTTCTTCCATTACGCTTGCCTCCTCTCGTTAGTTCACCAGGAACTCGGTGATGTGGGTGCCGCCGTTGACCATAGGCCGCACCAGCTCGCCTTCCTGGATCTGGCAGTCGATGACGTAGCCCAGGCCCTGCTCCTGCTGTTCCAGGGCGGCCTGGATGGCGGTCTCCAGCTCCTCCACGGTGCGCACGGTGGCCCCGTCCAGGCCGTTGGCCTGGGCCAGTTTCACGAAGTCGGGGCCCCGCTCGGTGGTGGTCTGATAGAAGCGCTTGTCGTAGGTGAGTTCCTGCCACTGGCGGACCATGCCCAGGCGGTGGTTGTTCATCACCACGGTGATCACCGGTGCCTTGTAGAACTCCTCGGTGGACAACTCGTTGCAGTTCATGCGGAAGGAGCCGTCGCCGGTGATGTGGATGACCGTCTTATCAGGGTTGCCCAGCTTGGCTCCGATGGCGGCCCCCAGGCCAAAGCCCATGGCGCCGAAGCCGCCGGAGGTGAGGAGCTGGCCGGGGTAGTCAAAGTGGAAGTGCTGGATGGCCCACATCTGGTGCTGGCCCACGTCGGTGGCCACAATGGTGTCCTGGGGGCAGGTGCGGGCGATGGTATCCAAGATCTGCTTGGGGGAGAGGATACCGGGGGTCTCGTCGTAGCGGGTCTCCGTGGGGAAGGAGAACACATAATTTTTCCAGTCGCTGTGGTCGTATTTGGGGACCTTCCGATTCAGCAGTTCCAGCACCTGGCGGGCGCTGCCGATGATGTGGTGGTCGGTCTGGATGTTCTTGTTGATCTCCGCCCGGTCGATGTCGATGTGGACGATCTGGGCCTGTTTGGCAAAGGTGGCAGGCTTCAGGGCCACCCGGTCGGAGAAGCGGCAGCCCACGGCAATGAGCAGATCGCAGCCGTCGCAGGCCATGTTGGAGGCCTTGGAGCCGTGCATCCCGATCATCCCGGTGGCCAAGGGGTCCCGGCCCTCGATGCCGCCGGCCCCCATGAGGGTGATAGCCACAGGGGCGTCGATGCGCCGGGCAAATTCCCGGAACTCCTGGTGGGCCCGGCTGCGAACCACGCCGCCGCCGCAGATCAACATGGGCTTTTTGGCCTGGTCGATCATCTCCACCAGCTTGTTCACATCGTCCTGGTCAGGTTCGGGCATTTTCAGGCTGGAGGTCCGGGCCCGGCGGATCAGGGCGGCCAGACGGCCGGAGCTGGCGTGCTTCTCCCTGGGCAGGTACTCATACTCCGCCTTCTCCGCGGTGACGTTCTTGACGATATCCACCAGCACCGGGCCGGGGCGGCCGCTGCGGGCGATGGCGAAGGCCTCCCGGACGATGTCCGCCAGGGAGGCGGCATCCCGGACCAGATAGGTGCACTTGGTGATGGGCATGGTGATGCCGGTGATGTCCACCTCCTGGAAGGCGTCCTTGCCGATGAGGTTCTGGTTGACGTTGCAGGTGATAAAGACCACCGGGGACGAGTCCATATAGGCGGTGGCGATGCCCGTGGTCAGGTTGGTGGCGCCGGGGCCAGAGGTGGCCAGGCACACGCCCACCTTGCCGGTGGAGCGGGCATAGCCATCGGCGGCGTGGGACGCCCCCTGTTCATGGGCGGTGAGAATGTGGGTGATGCGGTCTCTGTACCGGTACAGCTCGTCATAGACGTTGAGGATGGTGCCGCCGGGGTAGCCGAACACCAGGTCGACCCCCTGCTCCAGCAGGCACTCCATCAGGATCTTCGCGCCGGTCATTTCCATTCTGTTTCCTCCTCTTCTTTTTGGAAAAGCTCTGTGGCTCTCTGCACGGATGGTGTGGGAACTGTGGAAGCAACAAAAAAGCCCTGTGGTTTTCACGCGCCAAACGTCAAACCACAAGAGCTTTTGTCCTTGTTCCGTTCCGTTTCCGCCCCCTGAGTTTTAGGGGGTGGCTACATGGAATGCGGCCTCTTCGCTTTTGGACACGACGTTTGGCATGATCTCAGGTACGACTACGCCCAGTACGGGCAGACCCAGGATCATGCTGGTAATGACGATGCTGTTGTATCCTGCGAAGAAGCGTTTCATAAACCTAGCCTCACTTCGCCCCCAGTGGGGGGCGGCTTTCCTTCTTTTCCAACAAGATAGCACGTTCTCTCCGCCGTGTCAATCGTTTTTTACGCTTTTTTTGATTTTGTTGCCTTGACAGTTTTTTCTCCCTGTTTTTTTGTCAAATGC
>CAJTQP010000028.1 GCA_910578575.1 uncultured Oscillospiraceae bacterium | reverse complement strand
GGATGGGGCGGCTTTGATGCACCTGGGCGCTATGACGGTTATCGCCGCCCAGGCCCCCAAAAACCTGATCCATGTGGTGATCAACAACCAGGCCCATGAGTCGGTGGGCGGGATGCCTACCGTTGCCGGTGGGGTGGATTGGTGCGCGGTGGCGCGAGGCTGTGGGTATGTCAAGGCCGCCAGTATGTCCGATTTTACGCTGTTGGATAGAAGCCTGGAAGCCTTTTGCGCGGAGGATGGCCCGGCGTTTCTTGAAGTCAAGGCCGCGCTGGGTCACCGGAAGGACTTGGGGCGGCCTACCACAACGCCTGTAGAAAACAAGGCGGCACTTATGTCCCTTCTGTAGGGTCTCCCCTCTTCGTTCCATCTTCCTCCTGATATTTTCTGACCATATACAGATACCCCCTGATGTAGTACATTCCGTTTCCTACATCAGGGGGTTCGTCTATCGTCTGTGTTTCCCGGATCGGTTCGACCTCAGAATCTTGTTTCTTCTAACCTTTTGTTCAGTTCGAGTACCGATACAGGAAGGTTACCGTATGGGCCCGTGTGCAGTCATTTGCGGGACCAAAGGCGGTGCTGGAGATGCCATTGGCAATGCCTTGGCTGGCTGCCCAGCTCACTGCGTTTGTATAATAGGTGTTAGCGGCCACATCGTCAAAGACATTGTTGTTGGACATGTCGGGGGCACCTGCATACCGATACAGGAACGTCACCGCCTGCCCGCGCGTCACCGTCGCATCGGGGCCGAAGGTGGTCGCGGAGGTACCCTGTGCGATGCCTTCATTGGCCGCCCAGCATACCGCGTCATAGAAGTAATCACTGGGCAGGATGTCGGTGAATGGGCTCTCCCCAGCCGCCGCCGGAGAACCTGCCGCACGCCACAGGAATGTCACCATCTGTCCACGGGTGCAGGAGGCGTTCGGGCTAAACTGGGTGGCACCGGTGCCGTTTGTGATGCCTTGTTCCACCGCCCACTGAACAGCGTCCGCAAAGTAGTCGCTGCTCTTTACATCGGTGAAAACAATGGGCGCCGTTGTGCTTTCGACGAACTCAGCGGTAACCGTCACCTTGCCCTCCGGCATAACGAAGGTATACTGGGTGTCACTGACCCGCGTTACTTCCAGTATTGCCCCTGTTTTGTCCCGAACTGTGATGGTACCTACTTGGTAACCCTTGTCAGGCGTCAGTTGAATCGTCACAGTGGAACCCTTGGGCGCATTGTTGGCGCTGAGGGAAACCTTGCCGTGGGAGCTGTCCGTTGTTGTTACGGAGCCGCTTAACGATCCGCTGCCACTACCGCTGCTGCCGCTGCTGGTGCCAGCATTCTTCCATAGGGCGTAAAGTGTGACATCTCCGGTGAGGATGTGGGCATCCCCTGCCGCAACCGTCTCATATCCGCCGGCACTGCCAACGGCCCATTTGTCAAACTGCTTGCCGGCCGGAGGTGTAAACCCGCAGGCAGGGAACACAAGCGGCGTTCCTGTAGATGCCTGGATGGCAGCCATGCTGCCGCTGCCGCCGTTGGCGTCAAAGGATACCTCTATGCCTTTGATGGCGTTGCCGATGGTTGCGGGCATGGCCGCAGGCATATCCTCCTCTGACAATGCATCCCATGGAACCTCCGCGAACTCTTTCTGCTCATGCTGTTCATAGGTCTCTTTATCCAGATCAATATCGTTGTAGACATTGCCATTGATGCGCTTGGTAAACTCGATCCCTGTATCCTGTGCGTTGGCACCGTTAACATATAATGTATCATTCAACTGGGCAAAGGAAACCGCTTCCGCCCCGTTTGCACCAGTCAAGCGGATTTCTGTGTATTGTGACGGGTCGGTGGCATCATCCAATTGGATCTCATAGCTCACGTCGGGCTCCGCCAGCCGCACATAGCTCACGTTTTCCTCGTCCTTCACATAAAGGGACGCGATATCGCCGCTTGTCGTAACGGAGGCCGCATAGTCGACATTCACCATCGCAGCACGGAGAGAAGCAATGCTCTCATCCTGGTTGGTCACGGTGTATAGCCCCGCCGGGAGCCAAATCGAGTTGACATCAGAATCGGGAGGCATGAAATCGTCGGGATTGCTGGCATCCACTGCAACGTCACCTAGGGGCAGAACAGGATAGATATCATCCCGGTTGGTATGGATGACCCCTGCCGAGATGGTAACCACCGTTTCACCCTGGGCGTCACAGATTTCAGCATCGTCCGAATTGAGCATCAAGAGAGACATCTGGGGGTCTACCGTTGCCCACTCACCTTGCGTGCGGTCAATCGTATCACCGGCGGCGCGTGTCGGTACGGAACCGGCCCGCGGTGTCAACCACGGAGGCGCGGTTTGCTTGACCGGGCTGAAGTTAATGGACACATCGTAATGGGCATAGCTCCAGTGGCTATAGTCCGCACCAGGCGCATCGCGGGTGACGGTAATATAGCGGTCGTGGGAACGGGGTGAATTACAGTCATAGACGTAAATGCGGCCCTCCGTGTCACTGATGGTCTCCACCCGGTAGCCCACCAGGGCGTGCCCTCCGCCAAAGCGCCAGACACTGATGTAAATGGGCTGACCGCCATCCTTCTGGAATCCCTCAACGGCATCCCAAAGATGTTCCAGTCGATTCTTCGTTTCCAGCTCATAGCGCGGAACAACTGCGCTGCACTGGTAAAGCTGCATAGCCTCAATAAAGGCACGGACAGAGAGGTCCCATTCGTTACTCCAGAAGTTGGGGGTCAGGCCGGAAATTGCGTTGGGGCCATTGGGAACCGAAGGTCCTTCCCGAAACTCAATGGTCTTTACCGCGTTCGGCATATAGAACAAGCTGGCACTTGTCGCCATACCGCCACAGCTGCCGCCCCACTCTCCTTCCCATTCGTACTTCATCTTTGCCAGTGCGTTATCCCCATAGACCATACGGAAGCGGTTATAGGGAATACGATAGCCCTTTTTATAGCCAAAGGCGCTGGCAGAATTGGAGAACTGATAGGTCAGTTCTGACAGGTAATCCCGCACCCAATGTGCATACAGTGTCTGCGGCCCATCCACTTCCACGGTATCATCGGCAGTGACCCGTTCGCCGCCAACCGCTGCGGTATACCACCCCTCAAAGATGAAATTGGCTTTTGTGGTCGTAGGCAGTGAACCGTAAGGCTGTCCCTTCACCACATCTTTGGTGGTGGGGTTGGCCGCAGAACCGCCGTTGGTGTTGAAGCTCACCGTAACGTGGACGTCCGGTGCCTTCCAAACTGCGGTGATGGTGGTATCCGCATCAATGGTGCAGGCCGCACCGGGCTGCTTCAAGGCGGTGTCCTCGCCCACCTGCCAGCCGGAGAACGCTTTGCCAGCCGGTGCGGTGAACCCATTGGCGGGAAGTGTATAGGACGCTGTTGGCGTACCGGTTACGGTGACGGATTCCATGCTGCCAGAGCCACCACCGGCGTCAAAGCTCAGTGTGTAGGAACGGGTCACCGGCTTTTCTTTCCACAGCGCCGTGACGGTGATGTCCGACGTAATGGGGTAGGTTGCGCCGGCCTCCAGGATCGTGCTATTTATCTGCCATCCCTTAAACAACTGACCTTCCGGCGGTGTAAACCCGCAGGCAGGAAGCTGGTAAGCGGCGGCCTGTGTCCCGTTCAACGTGACCGCTTCCATACTGCCGGAGCCGCCGCCTGCATCAAAGGTCACGGTATAGGAAGCCGTCTCATCGATCTTCCATGTGGCGGAGATGGTGGTATCCGCACTGATGGCGCAGGTGGTGCCGGGCTGCTTCGCGGCAGTGTCCGTGCCCACTTGCCAACCGGCAAACACCTTGCCAGCCGGGGCAGTAAAGCTGCATTCGGGGAGGGTGTAAGCGCCCGCCTCTGTCCGCTTGATCGTGACAGACTCCATCTCGCCGCTTCCGCCGTTGGCGGAAAAGCCGATTGTATAGGTGGCGTCGGCGTCACTGATCCAGACGGGCTTCACGGTAGTGCTGCCCGTCAGCGGGCAGGTTTCCCCAGGCTGATAGGTGGTTCCTCCCACGTCCCAGCCGTTGAACACCATCCCGTCCGGTGCGGTGAAGCCGTTTTCTGGGAGAACAAACTGGTTGGCATCCTCTGCGTCACGAATCTGAGTATCCATGCTGCCTGTGCCGCCGTTGGCATCATAGCGCACATGATAGGCTTTGTCTGCATCGCCTGTGCCACCATTCAGATAAATCGTGGCATCGGCAAGATTTTTCTGCCCCAGATTGATCGCCCGCCATTCAGCGGCAGTGCCCTCATAATAAATGGTAAGGGAATCTCCATTGGGGACAGCGTTGTTTCCTATTGTCACCACAGTTTTGGGCAGGTGAAGAATCTGAAAATCATTACAGTTTGTGACAGTATTTCCGCTGAGTGTTTGAACCCCAGAATCGACAGTCAGTTCAGCAAAAGAAGCACAACCACTTACGATACTACCCGTTGTTTTGATGCCGCCGGGAACATTCACACTACGCAGGCCCTTACAATTATTGAACGCCTGCGATCCAATGGAAGTCACTGTGTCCGGTATGATAATGTCAACACTACCGCTTGCAAAACAGCCATGAAAGGCATATCCACCAATCGTTTTTAATTGGCTTGCATGGCTCATGTCTATACCACCCAAACGGCTGCTGCCCTTAAACGCCTCTTCTGAAATGGTTGTGACCGAATCCGGAAGCGTATAGATAAAGCCGGCTGGAACACTGAGCGCCATCTTTCGGAGAATCGTTTTGTTCCCATTGGCATCCAATTCAAACAGAACATTATTCTCAGCAGCAAAGTGGGTGTTTGCAGGATCAACTGTAATGGTACTCAATGCAGTACAACTATCAAAAACACCTCTTCCAATTTCTGTTACGCTTTCTGCAATATCAATGCTTTTCAAATAGTAACAATATTGGAACGCTGCTTCACCAATATTCGCTACTGGGCTTTTTATGACGACTGACTTGATTTGCTGCCAATAATTTGTTTCTTTATCTGTCCATGTAAAAGTTAGATAACCGGGCATTGTGTAGTCCGCCGAACTACTATTGGGGTTTTTTTCAAAGGTCAAAACCCCGTTGCTGTCCAAAGTCCATTGGAGTCCTTCCCCAATATACTTGCTTGCAATAATATCTGCCGCAAATACCTGCACTGGCAGCAGCGTTAGGAGCATACACAAAGTCAGAAGGATCGATATCCACTTTCGTTTTGCCTGTTGTTTCACGCCGGTTGCCTCCCTGTATCAAATTTTCATTGCCTGCGGGCCTATGGACAAAAATCTGTCCTCCGCACTGGGAACTTCGCTTATTTTAGTGAAATTGTACCTCCAAAATTTAGAAAATTCAATAGGATTTTTATCTTCGGCCGTATCAAAAAAAATCGGTCCGAACAGCCCCGGAAACGCAGAAAAACCGCACATAACGTGCGGTTTTTCTGTCCTGCATCTCACAGGTGTGGTGGAGACAACAGAACTCGAATCTGTGACCTCTCGCGTGTGAGGCGAGCGCTCTACCAGCTGAGCTATGCCTCCATGTGGTGACCCGTACGGGACTCGAACCCATGTTACCGCCGTGAAAGGGCGGTGTCTTAACCACTTGACCAACGGGCCGAGGGTGCCGCGGGGCCAAGGCCCCACGGCGATGGTAGCGGCGACTGGATTTGAACCGGTGACACCCCGGGTATGAACCGAGTGCTCTAGCCAACTGAGCTACGCCGCCGTGGTCTTGCTCACCTCAGGAGCGAGATTTATTCTATCGTAAAATCACGCAGTTGTCAACGGTTATTTGCAATTTTTTCATTTTTTCTTCTCAATCAGCAATTTCACCAAAACCTCTGCCATGGTTTCCAGGTCCTCTCTGGGAATATACTCAAAAATCCCGTGGTAGTGGTAGCCCCCGGTGGAGAGGTTGGGACAGGGCAGCCCCAGGAAGCTGAGCTTTGCCCCGTCGGTGCCACCCCGGATGGGCACGTCTCTGGGCTCCACCCCCACGGCCCGGAAGGCATGCCTGGCCCGTTCCAGGATCTCCGGATGGGGCAGGAGCTTTTCCTTCATATTGTAATAGCTGTCCTGTACCTTCAGCGTCACCGTCCCCGCACCATAGCGGGCATTCAGGTAAGCGGCGATGCGTTCCAAGCAATCCTTCCGCTCCTGGAACTTCTCCCGCTGGTGGTCCCGGATCAGCCAGGACAGGCGGGCCCAGCTCTCATCCCCCTCTAGGCTGCACAGGTGGTAAAAACCCTCATAGCCCTGGGTATAGGCGGGGGCCTCGGCGGGCGGGACCATGGCGATAAACTCCGCCGCGATGAGGCTGGCGTTTTTCATCTTCCCCTTGGCCTCCCCCGGATGGATGTTCACCCCCCGGACGATGACCTCCGCTCCGGCGGCGTTGAAGTTCTCATACTCCAGGGTCCCCAGGGGGCCGCCGTCTACGGTGTACCCGAACGCTGCGCCCAACTTCTCCAAGTCCACATGGTCCGCGCCCCGGCCGATCTCCTCGTCGGGGGTGAAGCACAGGGCCACCCGGCCATGGGGCAACTCTGGATGGGCCCGCAGGTAGGCCACGGCGGCGATAATCTCCGCCACCCCCGCCTTGTCGTCCGCCCCCAGGAGGGTGGTGCCGTCGGTGACGATGAGGGTCTTGCCTACGTTTTCCAAAAGGTCGGGGAACACCGCCGTCTCCATCACCACCCCCAGCGCTTCGTTCAAAACGATATCCTCCCCGGTGCAGGGGACCTGCCGGGGCTGGACATGTTCCCCGGAGACGCCTGGGGCGGTGTCCAGATGGGCCAGGAGGGCGATGGTGGGGGCGGCCTCCTGGCCAGGGGTGGCAGGGAGGAAGGCGTATACATAGCCCTTTTCGTCCAGCTCCACCCCTTCCAGTTCCAGCTCCCGCAGCTCCTGGGCGATGAGGGCCCCTAAGCTGCGCTGCTTTTCGGTGGAGGGTACGGTCTGCGAGGTCTCGTCGGACTGGGTGTCGTAGCGGATGTAACGCAAGAAACGCTGGGCTGCGGTCATGCTGCTCTCTCCTTTTCTCTCTGAAATTTGCCCTGTGGTCAGGAGGGCGTGTTCTATGCTATAATGGGGACGATCTTTCCTAATGGGTGGTGAGCCTATGCTGCATATTGCGATCTGTGAGGATGAACCCCATACCGCGGCCAGACTGGAAACCCACCTCACAGACTACCTGTACCAGCGGAGCTTGGAGGCCCAAGTCCAGCGCTATCCCCACGGGGAGGCCCTCTGGGCCGCTCGGACCACGGTGGACTTGCTCCTCATGGACATCAAACTCCCCGGCCAGGACGGCATGGAAGTCGTCGCACAGCTGCGGGCTGCGGGGCTGGACTGCCCCGTGCTGTTCCTCACCGCGTATCCCCAGTATGTATTCCGGGCCTTTGACCTGGATGCCGTCCATTACCTTCTCAAACCAGTGGAAGCGGTCAGCCTCTACCCCGCCCTGGACAAGGCCCTCCAGCGGCTTCTCCAAACCAGCCAGCCTGCCCTCTGGCTCTCTCAAGGCAGTGGTGGGGTCAAACTCCTGTGCAAGGATATCCTCTACTGCGAGGCCCTAGGGCACCAGGTCACGGTCCATACCTTGGGCAGTACCTATCCCTACCCCGGCACCCTGGATGCCCTACAGGCCACCCTCCCCGCCAACTTTTTCCGCTGCCACAAAAGCTATCTGGTGAACCTGCACGCCGTCACCGGAAAGTCCCCTGGCGTGGCCCATGTGGTGGGCGGTAGCAAGGTCCTGGTAGCCCGGCGCAGGCAGCGGGCCTTTGGGGAAAAACTCCTGGAAAGCTGCCGGGGAGGTGACGGGGTATGACGCTTCCTATGGCCCTCTTCTGGCTCTGCTCCAACGGCTTGACCTACTGGCTGGCCTTTCGCTTTTTGCTTCAAGCGACCGGCGTAGAGAAAAGCCCCCACTTCCCCCTCTGGCTGGCGGTCAACAGTAGTATAACACTTTTGGTGCTGAGATATCAAATCCCCGGCGGATTTTTTCTCGCCGTGGGGTTCGCCCTACTCTTCGCCAAGCTGGCCTGCCGCCTGTCCTGGTCCCTCCTCCTGCCTCCGTTGGCGGTACTGTTCACCCTTGTGAGCTTCCTGGAGAGCTTCTCCGCCCTGGCCATGTCCTGGGCCGCCGGGGTCCTCCCCTCCCCTATCTGGGGAACTTTGTTCCAATGCACTCTCTGCCTGTTGGGGAATGCCGCGCTCTTCTCCGCACTACGGGTGAGCCAGCGGTGTTTCCTCCCAGGGCAGCCCGGCTCCCCCGCTGTCCTCCTGCTCCCCTGCGTCTGGATGCTCTTCAGCCTTCGCGGGGCCCTGGGGCTGGACAGCCGCCAGTTTGAGCCCCGCCTGGGGGCACTGGGTTTGGAGGGGCTGCTTTTCCTGGCTTTGGCCACCGCCGGCGGGGTGGCGGTGCTGTTCCTTCTGCTTCGGCTCTTCGGCCGGCTCACCCTCCTGCACCGCCAGCTCCAAGGCCAACAGCTCTGTCTGGAGGAAGCCCAGGCCCAGGCCGCCTGCTACGCCTCCTTTCAGCACGACGTCGACAACCACCTTCTGGTCCTCTCCTCCCTGCTCCAGGAACAGGACTACCCGGCGGCCCAACGCTATGCCGCCAGGCTGCACCGTTCCAGCCCCACCCCCAAGGCCGTCCCAGCCACCGGATTCGCCGCCTTAGACGCCTTGCTCCGGGAGAAATTGGCCCAGGCGGAGGCCTGCGGCATCCAAGCAGACTGCAACATCTCCATCCCCCCGACCTTCCGTCTGGATGAATTGGCTTTGTGCGCCCTCTTCGCCAACCTCCTGGACAACGCCATCCACGCTTACCAGCCGTTGGCCCCAGGGGAACGTTGGCTCTCCCTGGACAGCAGGGCCCGCGGGACGCTCCTGTTCATTGAGGCTACCAACGCAATGGCTTCCGGTGGGCCGCTCCGAGAGGGTACCGGCTTACAGAATGTCCGGCGCATTGCGGCGCAGTATCAGGGAACCGTCCAGATCCAGCAGGCAGCGGGGCGGTTCTGTATCCGCGTTCTGCTCTGTGCGCCGCCGGGGTAACCGACCGTTTACGCAGCCTGCGGGCCCGTATGTGCAGTCCCCCTTTTCCCTCGGTACCTCCTACCCGATAGAAGCAACAGAACCATCGAAAGGGAGGAATCATCATGTCGGTCACACTACGTCCCGATGCCGCCCGTCAGGCGGCCCTGCAAACCCAGAAGCTGATGCTGGAAAACCAGGCCCTGCTCCTCAAGGCCACCACCCCTGACGGTGCCGCCGCCCCCACCCAACTGCAAGCGGTGGTGGATGAGGCCCTGGAGGAGGTCTCCACCCAGCTGCAAAAGGCCAAGGCGGCCCCCCGCCTGGACAGCTACCAGGAAACACCCCCGGCCCCCGCCCCCGGTGCCTACACCGTGGAGCCGGACCCCGCCGGGTACCGCATCTCCTTCCAGCCCTATTCCGAAGGGTAACACGACGGGGACAAGCAGCGCGTTGGTCTGCTTGTCCCCGTCGTTTTTAATGTTCTTCCCAATCCTTCGCCCGCTCCACCGCTTTGTGCCAGCGGGCATAGTCCCCGCTGCGGTCGGTTTGGGGTCGATAGGTCTGATCTAGGCAGCGCAGGTGCTCCAACTGCGCCAGGTCCTTCCACAGTCCCACACCCAGGCCCGCCAGGCAGGCAGCCCCCCAGGCGGTGGTCTCCACCACCTTTGGCCGCTCCACAGGGACCCGGAGCAAATCCGCCTGGAACTGCATCATGAAGTCGCTGACGCTGGCGCCGCCGTCCACCCGGAGGACGCTCACCTTCTGCCCTCCGTCTGCCTCCATGGCAGTGATGAGGTCCGCATTCTGGTAGGCGATCCCCTCCAGCACTGCCCGGCACAGGTGGGCCTTGGTGCTGCCACGGGTGAGGCCCAGGACCGTCCCACGGGCGTACATATCCCAGTGGGGCGCACCCAGGCCCGTAAAGGCCGACACCAAGTACACCCCGCCGTTGTCCGTCACCTGCTCCGCTAAGATGTCGCATTCATGGGAGGTCTGGATCAAGCCCAGCTCGTCCCGCAGCCACTGGATGGAGGACCCGGCGTTGAAGACGCTCCCCTCCAACACGTAGGCGGTCTTGCCCTGCAAGGTCCAGCCGATGCAGCTCAGCAGGCCGGACTTGGCGTCCGCCGCCTTGGACCCTGTGTTCAGGAGGGTAAAACAGCCGGTACCGTAGGTGCTCTTCAACTGCCCCGGCGCAAAGCAGCCCTGGCCAAAGAGGGCCGCCTGCTGGTCCCCTGCCATGCCGCATACCGGCAGGCCCGCCAGGGCCTCCAGATGGGGGACCCCAGGGGCGATCACCCCCAAATTCCCGCTGTTCTCCACCGGCTTCGGGAGGCAGTCCATGGGCACGTCTAAGAGGTGGCACAAGTCCTCGTCCCAGCAGCCCCTGTGGATATCAAAGAGCATGGTCCGGCAGCAGTTGGAGACGTCCGAGGCGTGGACCTGCCCGCCAGTGAGGTTCCACAGCAGCCAACTGTCCACCGTCCCGCACAGCAGCTCCCCTGCCTGGGCCCGCTGCCGGGCACCGGGGATATGGTCCAACAGCCAGCGGTACTTGGTGCCGGAGAAATAGGCGTCGGGCAGCAGGCCCGTCTTGGCCCGGATGGCCTCCCCATAGCCCTGTTCCTGGAGTTGGGTGCAGAACTCCGCCGTCCGGCGGCACTGCCAGACGATGGCCCGGCCCACCGGCTTTCCCGTCTTGCGCTCCCACAATAAGGCCGTCTCCCGCTGGTTGGCCAGGCCCACGGCGGCGATCTCCCCCAGCTCCACGCCGCTTTTCTCCACGCACTGGGCGGCGGCCTGACACTGGCTGTCCAGCAGCGCCTGGGGGTCGTGCTCCACCCAGCCGGGCTTTGGATAGTGCTGGGCAAAGGGGATCTGAGCCGAGGCCACGATCTCCCCAGTCTTGGCAAACAGGATGGCCCGTGAGCTGGTGGTGCCCTGGTCCAGGGCCAACAAATAGTCCTTCATGGCGTCCCTCTCAATCTTGACGAATGGTTTCGGGACGGGTATCATGGAGGCAAAGGAGGTGCTTCCCTTGACCTATCCCAATACCGTCCCCGCCCGTTTCCTCTCCCGCCCCAACCGCTTCGTGGCCCAGGTGGACCTGGCGGGGCAGGAGGTGACGGTTCACGTAAAAAACACCGGCCGCTGCCGGGAATTGTTGGTACCTGGGGCCCAGGTCTGGCTCACCAAAAGCGGCAACCCCCAGCGCAAGACCGCATACGACCTCATCGCCGTGGAGAAGGGCAGCCGCCTCATCAACATGGACGCCCAGGCCCCCAACGCCGTCTTTGCCCAATGGGCCCAGGCGGGACAGTTCGTGCCGGGGCTCACCACCCTGAAAGCAGAGCAGCGCTTTGGCGACTCCCGCTTCGACTTCTTCTGGACCGCCGGGGAGCGGAAGGGCTTCGTGGAGGTCAAGGGCGTGACCTTGGAAGAAAACGGCGCCGTCTACTTCCCCGATGCGCCCACCGAACGCGGGGTCAAACATCTCCGGGGCCTCACCGCCTGCTTGTCAGCGGGGTATGAGGCCGCTGTCTGCTTTATTGTCCAGATGGAGGGGGTAGACTTCTTCTCCCCCAACGACCGCACCCATCCGGCCTTTGGCGAGGCACTCCGGGAAGCCGTTCAGGCGGGGGTGCAGGTCCTGGCGCTGGACTGTACCGTAACGGAAGCTTCCATTACGGCACGCGGTCCTGTAACGCTGCGTCTTTCGACGCCTGGATCAGCGCCTTGACCTTCTTCCGTTCTCGGAGCATCAGGACCACCTTCTCCCCGATGGTGAAGAGGATGCCCACCCAGATCATAATAAAGGCGATCAGCCGGTCCCGGTCCAGCGCCTCTCGGAAATAGAACAGGCCCATGAGGAATTGCAGGGTGGGGTTGATATACATGAGGATGCCGGTGAAATAGTAGGGGGTCTCCTTCACCCCCATGTTGAACAACAGCAGGGGCACCGAAGTGGCCACGCCACAGGCGGGCAGCAACCAGAAGGAGGCCCCATCCAGCACCGGCTCCAGCCCCCCCAGGCGGTTTTGCCACCAGAGGGAGAAGCCCAGGGCAAAGGGGATCATGAACAGGGTCTCCAGGAACAGCGACGCCTGGGCGCTCAGGTCCAAATTCTTCTTCACTGCCCCGTAGATGGCAAAGGGCAGGCCGATGAGCAGGGCCAGCATGGGCACCTCCCCGGTGCGGACGATCAGGTAGATCACCCCCGCCGCGGCACAGAACAACGTGAGGTTCTCCGCCAGGGAGGGCCGTTCCCGAAAGGCGATAATGCCGATGAGCCCCACCAGCACCGGCTCGATGAAGTAGCCCATGCTGCCCTCCAGCACGTGGCCACTGTTGACGGAATAGATGTACATCCCCCAGTTGAAGGTGATGAGTACCCCGCAGACAAAGCTCAGTCCCACCACCTTCCTGCTGCGGAAGGCCGCCCGGATCTCCCCCCACTGGCGCTTTACCAACATGTACAGGCCCATGAACACCATGGACCAGAGAATGCGTTGGGCCAGAACATACACCGAGTTCACCGAAGCCAAAAAGCCCCAGAAAATGGGCAGCAGCCCCCAGAGCACATAGGAACCCGTGACCGTAGCCAGGCTCAGACGCTTGCGATGTCCCATGAAAAAACTCCCTTTCCGCGCCCCGTTTTGCAACGGGGCGTGTTTGTCGTAATGATGAGTATTATAGGTGTGGGAGAATGGACTGTCAAGGACAAGCTGGAGAAAGCTTGTCCTTTTAACCTATCTTATTAAACTAAAAAAGATGACGTGGAAGGCCCCCACCAAAAGCCCTCTTTTCCAAAGAGGGTGTCACGGCGCAGCCCGTGACGGGTGATTCCCAGAAGTGTGAGTGCCCTCTAGGACACAGGAGGAGAACCATGCGATGTTCCCCCGGCGGGTGCCCCCTCACGACATGGTAAGAGAACCACGTTTTGTGCCCGGAGTCAATCCTCACCCGGCTTCGCCGGGAGCTCCTTTCAAAAGGAGCCATTGGGCGAGGACCTGAAAGAAGTCTTCTTGAAATAAAAAGTCCCGTTTCAGTAGGTTTGGGGCTGTCAATACCGGGCTGGGTCATCGCTGCGGCCCACCAAGTAATCCAGAGATACATTAAAGTAATCAGCTAAGGCAACAAGGACAGAAAGCGTTGGTTCCTTTTGGCCCTTTTCGTAATACTGATAAGTCCGAATGTGTACTCCTATACCAGTCGCAATGTCTTTTTGTTTCATATTCTTTTCATTTTTAATCTGTATGATACGTTCTGCGAAATTGGCCATATCAATACCCCCGAAAAATTTCTAAAAAAGCATTGATACGAACTAAAGACCATGTTATCATTTAAACATGACATGAACTAAAGGCCGCATCAAGCTCAGCAAGAAAGGAGAAAGTGCGCATACAGTTGCGGGCACCCCAGGCAATAGAAGAAATGCCCGGCAGCAACCGGGCAAATCAAGAAAATTTACAAAATTAAAATACCACAGTTCCATCATCTGGTCAAGACTGGCGTTTTGACTACGCTCAGAATAAAATTAGATATTTAACCTCAAAGGATACTAAGGAACATGAAAAGTATACTACAAGCCTTGTATGACGGCAAACTTTATCCCGCCGAGCAATACGCCCCCAAAAGCAAAGAATACCAAACAATCAGCCATGAGTATTCCCGGCATTGTCATGACTTCTCTGACGCCCTTGCTGAACTAGGCCCTCCGATGGCCCAGCAGTTTGAGAAACTTCTGGAGGAACAGAATGAAACTATGTCGTATGAGCTTTCAGAAATGTTTATTGACGGGTTCCGCCTGGGCGCAAGGATCATGATCGACGTGTTTCACGGGGAGTTGTATCGAGAAAAAATCGAAGTTTCCTCTTGATCGTCCCGCTAGGCAGATGTGTGGCAAACAGGGGGCCTCGTTTCTGCGAAACATCGGCCTTTGCGGGCGCTGCCCGCACCCGGCAGAGGCGCTGCCTCTGCACTCCGCCAGGAGCTCTGCTCCTGGATCTCGCCACCTTTGTTGTCACGCTGCGCCTGTTCGCGACGCGGTTCTAAGCCCCTCCGACTCCGGCGAACCCATCCGGGGCCTGCGGCCCCTTCTTGGGCTTCGCCTGCGCTCCGGGTCTTAGCCCGCTGCTCACGACGGCTCCGCGCTTCGTCTGAAAAAGGTGGACGAAAACTTTAATCCCATCCAACGCTCTTGTAATTTGCCCCCGTCTCCGCTATAATCAACCTAATCAAACAAAAGGAGACCAAATTTTATGGCATCTGCACTCTTCACCCCCGGCAAGCTGGGCAGCCTCACCCTGCCCAACCGCCTCATCCGCTCCGCCACCCAGGACCCCTTCGGCCAGCGGGACGGCACCTGTGCCCCGGAGCAAGTGGCCCTGTATCAGGAGATCGCCCAGAGCGGCGTGGGGGCCATCATCACCGCCTATAGCTACATCTCCCCTGAAGCCCGTTCCACGGGCATCCAGGTGGGCTTCGCCACTCAGGAACAGCGGAACAGCCAGAAAAAGGTCCTGGACGCGGTCCACGCCGCCGGCGGCCGGCTGATTCTTCAACTCATGCACGCGGGGATGAACGTGTTCCTGCCGGAAAAGCGGGTGGAGGGCGGCAAGCTCCTGGCCCCCACCGGCGGCATGACTGCTCCCAACGAGATGACCACCACCGAGCTTGCTCAGGCAGATTTGGATAAAATCCGCGCCGACTTCGTGGACGCCGCCAAAGCTGCCAAGGCCCTGGGTTTCGACGGCGTGCAGCTCCACTGCGCCCACGGCTACCTCCTCAGCCAGTTCCTGGACCCCAACTCCAACCAGCGTACGGACAGCTATGGCGGCAGCGCCGAGAACCGCTTCCGCTTCCCTGGGGAATGTCTCACCGCCATCCGGGAGGCCGTGGGCCAGGACTACCCCATCCTGGTAAAGGTCAACACCAACTGCGCTGGGGAGGCTGACGCCGCTTACGCCCAAGATATCCTTTACTTCTGCCGCCAGTTTGAGGCCCTGGGAGCCGACGGCATCGAGCTCTCTGGCTACAACTGGTTAGGGCTGGGGAAGAAAAAGGTACCCACCTTCTACCTGGACCGGGCCAAGGAGATCCGCAAGGCCGTCTCCCTTCCCCTCATCCTGGTGGGCGGCGTGCGGAAGCTGGAGGAGATGGACGCCATCCTGGGCGCCGGCATCGACTTCATCTCCGCCTCCCGCCCCTTCATCTGCCAGCCGGATTTCTATCAGCACCTGGAAAAGGGTGAGGAATCCCCCTGCATCGGCTGCACCAAATGCCTGGGGAATATCTGGAGCAAGGAGGGCCGCCGCTGCGTGAAGCATGAGATCCCCGAAGGTTTCCCAAAAACCTGACCGCAAAAATACAGAATAACAGCAAAAACCGGCTTCCTAGCCCTCGGCGAGGGTGGGGAAGCCGGTTTTTTCAATGCACAATGGGCGTTAAAATCGCCGTCAATTCCTGGGCGGCGGGTTCCACCGCTTGTTCCAACATATCCCGGAGCGCCTCCGCCTGGCGGCGCTCTGTCTGGGTGGTCTGCTGGGCAATGCGCCCGCGCAGGTGTCCGCCAAAGAGCTGGGACAGAGAGGCCATCCGCCACAGGCCCCGAAGGTATTGGGTCTGGGTGGTGCGAATGAGAAGGTCCTCCGCTGTGGCTGCCGCCCGGACCTTACCCTGGACGGTCATCCCCGGCAGGCGTGGGCAGCCCTGCTCCTGAAGGATCATCCGGTCCAGTTGGATTTCCAGCCGGAAGTGAGAGGAACCGTCCGCCTCCATGTATTCGTAAATCTGGGGGTGGGTGGCGTCATCCAAAAGCTGGTGGAGCAGATAGCCGGCGGCGAAGCTGGCTTCGCTGTCGCTGCCCCGGCACAGGGCCCCCTCTAAGCGGGGGAGGGATTCCTCCCGCCAGTGGTGGTGCAGGCGGTCGGCGTTGGCTTTGGTCAAATAGGAAAAGATCAGTGGGTCCGGACCGTAAAGTCCCAGGCGGAACAGGGGCAGGTCCTTGGTGCAGCTCTGCCGCAGCTCCAGGGGAAGGGCTTGGAGGACCTGCTGACCAAAATAGGTATGTGCGTTGTAATTGGGCATACCGTACCTCCTCTATAAAAATTGTGCAAATTTCAACGTTGCCAGAGGGGCCGCGGTCTCCCCGCATGCCCCTCTTTTCTTCCCCCTTATTTTCGCACAAACCGCTCCAATTTTCCAGTAGAAAATGTGAACAACCCAGGAAATTTTTCCTCATTCAAACAACTGCAATTCTTTTTTCATCCGCTTGTGCTTTTTCAACAGCCGTAAACTGCCGATGGCGCACCATAAAGCCAGGACAATGTTGATGGCCCCCAAATAATTCACCGGGCTATCGTGGGCCACCGCCAAAAAGACGTTGTTCGCCCCCACAAACAGATTCATCACCCCCAGGACAGCGATGAAGCGGATGATCTGGGAGAGGTATCTCAGTCGGGAGGCGTTGTCGGAAAACAGCTCAAAGGGGCCCTCCCTGGATGCCTTGGAAAAATATACCCAGCGCAGGATGGCCCCCACCTGCCGGATCCCGGTGTTCTCCATAAACTCAATGTACTTCTGGCTCTCCGGGTGGCGGGGGCCGTGGTCCAGGAGCTGCAAACGGATGGTATACTCCCCCGGCAGGCAGTCTTCAAACTCATAGCGGCAAAAGCCCACGGACACCAGGTGCAATCCCTTGGCCGCCATCTGGTTGAGCCAGCGTTCCTCCTTGTCAAAATTCCAGACGCTAAAGCACTTGTGTATCACTCTTCTCATGGTTCCCCCTCCATAATCCGCAGGCCGTTCTCTAAGAGCTCCCGCAGGCGCAACAGCTCCCCTTGCAGCATCTGCTTTCCCAGATCTGTGATCCGGTATTCCTTCTTCCGGCTGTCCTTCTCCCCTGGCAGGGCCGAAATCCAGCCCCGTTCCAGCAGCGTGTTGATGGCCCCGTAAAGGGTCCCCGGAGCCAGCTTCACCCGCCCCTTGGAGAGCTGCTCCACGTTTTGCATGATGCCGTAACCGTGCATAGGCTCCATCAGGGAGAGCAGGATGTAATACACTGCCTCCGTCAGCGCACCCTTTGGCACATCATCCCCTCCTTTCTGTTGCGTCCGCCGTTATATCGGTTTTCGATATATTTATTATAACGGCAGCCGATATAGCTGTCAAGGGATTTTTGCAAAAAAACAGAGGGACGAAGTCTGCACTTCATCCCTTTGTTTTTTGTATGATTGTTTTGGTAGCCTCAGATCACAAAGCCCCCGTTGGGCGCCAGGACCTGGCCGGTGAAGTAGTCCCCGCCGGGGCCCGCCAGGAACCAGATCGTCTCTGCCACGTCCCTTGGGGTACCTAGGCGCTCCAGGGGCGTCTCCTCCCCCAGGGCGGCTTTGGTCTCCGGGTCCAAGGCAGCGTTCATTTCCGTGTCGATGACCCCAGGAGCCACGCAGTTCACTGTGATGCCGGAGGGTCCCAGCTCCTTGGCCAGGGCCTTCGTCAGACCGATGACCCCCGCCTTAGCGGCAGAGTAGGCCACCTCACAGGAGGCCCCTACCTGCCCCCACATAGAGGACAGGGTGATAATCTTCCCCGCCTTGCGATGGAGCATCCCCGGTAGGACTGCCTGGCAGCAGTGGAACACCCCGTCCAGGTTCACCCCCATGAGGCTGCGCCAGCTCTCTTCCGTGATCTGGGTGAATAGCTCCTGCCGGGCGATCCCGGCGTTGCACACCAACACGTCCGGGGTGCCGAAGTCTGCGGTGAAGCTTTGGACCATGGCCTCCACCGCCTCCCGGCCGGACACGTCGGCGGGATATAGGGCCCCCTGCCCCCCCTCCTTTTGAATTTCCTCCAAGAGTGCCTGGGCACGGGCCTGGGCGCGGTGGTAGTTGATCCCCACCTGCCAGCCCCGCCGGGCAAACAGCCGGGCAGTCTCCGCACCGATGCCGCGGGAGGCCCCGGTGATGAGGACACTCCCCTCAGACATTGAAACGGAACAGGACCACGTCGCCGTCCTGCATCACATATTCCTTGCCCTCAGAGCGCACCAGGCCCTTCTCCTTGGCGGCGGTCATGGAGCCGCCGCAGGCGTCCAGATCCGTGAAGGACACCACCTCCGCCCGGATGAAGCCCCGCTCGAAATCCGTGTGGATCTTCCCCGCGGCCTTGGGGGCCTTGGTGCCCTGGGGGATGGTCCAGGCCCGGCACTCGTCGGGGCCGCAGGTCAGGTAGGAGATCAACCCCAGGAGGGTATAGCTGGCGGTGATGAGCCGGTCCAGGCCGGACTGCTCCACCCCCAGGTCCTCCAGGAACATGGCCCGGTCCTCTGGATCCATAGCGGCGATCTCCGCCTCCACGTTGGCGCAGATGGGCACCACTTGGGCCTGCTCCACCTGGGCCGCCTGGACCACTGCCTGGTAATAGGCGTTGGCTTCATGGTTTTTGAAGCCCGCCTCGTCCAGGTTGGCGGCGAAGATCACAGGCTTCCGGGTGAGCAGGTCCGCCGTGGCCAGGATCTCCTGCTCCTCCTCCCCGCAGGGGTAGCTCCGGGCGGACTTCCCGTCCCCCAGCCAGGCCAGCAGGCCCTTGAACACTTCGGCGGAGTGGAGGAACTTCTTGTCCCCCTTGGCGGCCTTGGTGTCCTTCTCGATGCGCCGCTCCACCATCTCCATATCCGCCATGATGAGCTCCAGGTCGATGATCTCGATGTCGCGGGCGGGGTCGCAGCTTCCCTCCACGTGGACGATGTTCTCGTCGTCGAAGCAGCGGACCACGTGGACGATGGCGTCGGTCTCCCGGATGTTGGCCAGGAACTTGTTGCCCAAGCCCTCCCCCTTGGAGGCCCCCTTCACCAGACCGGCGATGTCCACGAACTCGATCACCGCCGGGGTGGTCTTTTTCGGCTGGTAAATTTCCGCCAGCTTGTCCAAGCGGCTGTCCGGCACGGTGACCATGCCCACGTTGGGGTCGATGGTGCAGAAGGGATAGTTGGCGGACTCTGCCCCAGCATTGGTGATGGCGTTGAAGAGGGTGCTCTTGCCCACGTTGGGGAGCCCCACGATTCCTAGTTTCATAACAGCTTCCTCTCTTTGTGAACGCGCAACACGGCGCGTGAAATTTCCCCCTCATTATACTGGATGTTTTTAGAAAACACAAGGGCCCCCTATCGGGGCACTGGGCCCACCCCTCCATTCATAACACAAGTCTGTCAGTTCATCCCAAAACTCTTGACACGGCCGATTCTATGTGATATTATTTTGATATCAAAACGAGGTTTTCCCTCTTTTTCATACGAATCCATCCACAGAAAGGAGAGCGCTATGCTTCGCATCGAACACTATTCCAAAACCTACCCCGGAGGAAAAAAGGCCGTGGACGACCTGACCCTCCACGTCAGCCCCGGTGAGATCTACGGCTTCATCGGCCACAACGGGGCGGGCAAGACCACCACCCTCCGGGCTGTGGCAGGGGTGATGGACTTCACCCAGGGCAGCATCACCATCGACGGCCATGACATCAAGGGGGACCCGGTGGGGGCCAAGCAGGTCACCGCCTTCCTGCCAGACAACCCGGACCTGTATGAGTTCATGAAGGGCATCGACTACTTAAACTTCATCGCGGACCTCTACGACCTCCCCGCCAAACAGCGCACCGACGACATCGGTAAGTTTGCCGGCGCCTTTGGGCTCACCGGGAACCTGGGCTCCGCCATCGGCAGCTATTCCCACGGGATGCGGCAAAAGCTGGCCCTCATCTCCGCCTTCATCCGCCACCCCAAGCTGCTGATCCTCGACGAGCCCTTCGTGGGCCTGGACCCCGCCGCCTCCCACCTGGTCAAGGGCTATCTCACCGAGCTGTGCCAGAACGGCTCCGCCGTGTTCTTCTCCACCCATGTGCTGGAGGTGGCGGAAAAGCTCTGCCATAAGATCGCCATCATCAAGGACGGGCGGCTGGTGAAATCCGGCCCCACGGCAGAGCTGGTGGGAGACTCCTCCCTGGAAACCGTGTTTTTGGAACTGGGGGAAGCACAATGAAAAAGTTCTTTCCACTGTTAAAGGTCAGTGTCCAGTCTATGCTGCTGACCTCCGCCAACTCCCAGCGCCGCAGCAAAAAGAAAGCGGCCACTGGCCTGGGGGTCATCGTGTTGCTGGCCTTCCTGGGCCTGTACCTCTCCGGATTCTATAGTTTTATGTTGATGGATGCCCTGGCCCCCGCCCACATGGAGATTTTGGTGTTTATCTTCATGGGCATCGGCGCCCTGGTGGGTGGCCTGCTGTTCACCACCTTTGCGGTGAAGGGCGTAGTGTTCGGCGGGCGGGACAACGACCTGCTGCTGAGTATGCCCCTGCCCTCCACCCTGCTGGTGGCCTGCCGGGTGACGGCCATCTATCTGGAAAACCTGCTGTTCTCCCTCTTCGTTCTGCTGCCCGCCGGGGTGGTGTGTATGCTGATGACCGAGAGCGGCGTGGGGCACAACCTGCTGTTTTGGCTGCGGCTGCTCATCGCCGCCCTGGCCCTGCCGCTGCTGGATACGGCCCTGTCGGTCCTTCTGGGGGCCCTGGTGGCCTTCCTCTCTGTCAAGGTCTCCCACGGGGCTCTGGGGCAGAACATCGTCATGGGGCTGTTCCTGCTGGTGGTGTTTTACTTCTCCTTCCACCTCAACGGGATGATTGAGAACCTGGCCGCCAATGCCGCCGGGGTGAAGGCGTCCCTCAGTTGGGCCGCCCCTCTCATGTGGCTGGGAGAGGGCATCATGGGGGACTGGGGGCTGCTGCTGGCCTTTGTGGCCTGCTGTGTGATCCCCTTCCTCCTGGTGGTGTTCGGCCTGGGGCTGGTCTATCGGAAAGCGGTCACCGCCTTCACCGCCCGCGCCGCCCGGAGCGACTACAAGCTGTCTGCCCAGTCCTCCTCCGGCCATACCAAGGCCCTGTTGAAAAAGGAGGCCCAGCGCTTCTTCGGCACCCCCATGTACTTCTGGAACGCAGGCCTGGGGCTGGTGATGCTCCTGGCCGCCGGGGTGGCCTCCCTGGTGATGCAGGCGCGGCTGCTGGAATTTGCGGATCTGATGGGGGAGGGCTTCCCCCTGATGCCCATGGCGGCGCTGGTGCTGTGCTTCTGCCTGTGCACCGCCCCCATCGCCGCCCCCTCGGTGAGCTTAGAGGGGCCCTACCTCTGGATCCTCCGGGAGGCCCCCCTGGGGAACCAGACGCTGCTGTGGATCAAGACCGGCTTCCAGCTCCTGCTGACCCTCCCCTGCACCGTCTTTGCCTGGGCCTGCTTCTCCATCGCCCTAAAACTGTCCCTGGGGCAGTGCGTGGCCCTGCTGCTGGCCTCCCTGCTCTTTGCCCTGGGCCAGGCCAGCTTCGGGATGCTCATGGGGCTGACCTTCCCCAAACTGGACGCGGTGAATGAGGCCGTGGTCATCAAGCAGTCCATGGCCACCACGCTGGCCATGTTCGTCCCCATGGCGGCGCTGGCCGGGGCGGGGTGCCTGTACTGGCTGGGGGGCAAGCTGGCCCCCTGGGCGGCGGTAGCCCTGCCGTTGGTCCTGCTGGCGCTGCTGGCCGCAGGGTGTACCGCTGTCCTGGCCAAGCGGGGACCGGCACTGCTGCGGGCGCTATGATATAAAATCCTACGGCCCCACGGGCCGGCGGGCGCGGGATCGCTCTCGCCGGTCTGTGGGGTTTGTCTACCAAATTCCCCTTGGATTCCCTTGGATTTCTATGAAAAGCGCTTAAATTTTTCTCATTTTTCCCTTTGCATGGCTTTTTTTATTGAAATTTCGCTGGACAGGGGGTAAAATCGGCAATATAAGTAGTAGACTGCACATCAGACTGGACGGAACAAGTACCGTCCCACTCAGGATCGAGGCGAGAAAAGGCCCATGCTCAACATCGTGCTTGTGGAGCCGGAGATCCCCATGAACACCGGCAACATTGCCCGCACCTGTGCCGCCACCCGCAGCCGCCTGCACCTCATCCGCCCCCTGGGCTTCGACATCAGTGACCGGGCCGTGAAGCGGGCAGGGCTGGATTATTGGCACATGGTAGACCTTTCCGTCTATGATAGCATAGAGGAGTTGTTTGCAAAAAATCAGGTCCGCGCGTTCTGGCTGGCCACCACCAAGGCCCCCAGGGACTATAGTAGCGTCCACTTCCAGGACGACTGCTGGCTCTTCTTCGGCAAGGAGACCGCCGGACTGCCCCAGTGGTTCCGGGAGGCCCACGCCGAGCGCTGCCTGCGCATCCCCATGCGTCCAGACGCCCGCAGCCTGAACCTGGCCAACTCCGTGGCGATCCTGACCTACGAGGCACTGCGCCAGCTGGGCTTCCCCCAACTGCGCAACGAAGGTGAAATGGCAGACCCCGGCCACTGGGACGGGGGGCCAAACAAAGATGAATAAAGGGGCTATCTCATGAATTATGACAAGAAGACCGTCCGGGACATCGACGTCACCGGAAAGAAGATCCTCCTGCGTTGTGATTTCAACGTTCCCCATGATAAGAAAACCGGCGTGATCCACGACGACACCCGGATCGTCTCCACCCTGCCCACCATCCGCTACCTGCTGGAGCAGGGGGCGGCGGTGATCCTCCTCTCCCACATGGGCCGCCCCCACGGGGAGTGGCAGCAGGAAATGTCCCTCTTCTCCGCCCGTGACCATCTGGAGCGGCTTCTGGGCCGCCCGGTCCCCCTGACCCAGGACGTGTTGGGGCCGGACACCAAGGCCAAGTGCGCCGCCCTCCAGCCCGGTGAACTGCTGCTGGTGGAGAACCTGCGCTTCCGCATCGAGGAGGAGAAGAACGACCCGGACTTTGCCAAGGAGCTGGCCTCCCTGGCAGATCTCTTCGTCTTTGACGCCTTCGGCGCCGCCCACCGGGCCCACGCCTCCACGGCTGGGGTGGCGGAGTACCTCCCCTCTGTGGCCGGACTGCTGGTGGAAAAGGAGCTGGCCTTTTTGGGCAAAGCTCTGGACGACCCCAAGCGGCCCCTGGTGGCCATTCTCGGCGGGGCAAAGGTGGCCGACAAGATCGGCGTCATCAACAGCCTCTTACATAAAGCAGACACCATCATCATCGGCGGCGGCATGTCCTACACCTTCCAAGTGGCCCAGGGCGGGCGCATCGGCGCCTCCCTGCTGGACGAGGACCACATCGTCTACGCCAGGGAGATGATCGCCAAAGCCCAGGAGCTGGGGGTAAAGCTGCTGCTCCCGGTGGACAACGTGGCCACCGCAGAGTTCTCCGCCGAGGCCGAGGGCCAGGTGGTGCCCTCCATGTCCATCCCCGTGGGGCTGATGGGCATGGATATCGGCCCCGAAACCGTAAAACTCTTCACCCAGGCCATCCAGGGGGCGGCCACCGTGTTCTGGAACGGCCCCATGGGTGTCTTTGAGTTCCCCAATTTCGCCGCAGGCACCAACGCCGTGGCCAAGGCCCTGGCCCAGCAGAAGGAGGCCGTCACCATCGTGGGGGGCGGCGACTCCGTCTCCGCCATTGAAAAGACCGGCTATGGCCAGAACATCTCCCATGTCTCCACCGGCGGCGGCGCTGCCCTGGAGTTCCTGGAAGGGCTGGAGCTGCCTGCCATCGCCTGCCTGGCTGACCGTGGGGAGACTCCATGAACAGAAAATACCGCAAAACCATCATCGCGGCCAACTGGAAAATGAATAAAACCGCCGCAGAAACCAGAGACTTTGTGGAGCGCCTCCGGGAGGCGCTCCCCCGGAACCGCCGCTGCGGCATCGTGCTGTGTGTGCCCTATGTGGACATCGCCATCGCGGGAAAGCTCCTGCGGGAGAGCCGCATCTCCCTGGGGGCCCAGAACCTCCACTGGGAGGACCACGGCCCCTACACCGGGGAGGTCTCCGCCGCCATGCTGGCGGATTTGGACGTGAAATACGTCATCATCGGCCACAGTGAGCGCCGCAGCCTCTTCTGCGAAAGCGACCTGGTGGTGAACAAAAAAGTCCGCGCCGCCCTGGACGCCGGTCTGCGCCCCATCCTCTGTGTGGGGGAGGACCTGGACCAGCGGCAGCTAGGGGTGGCCCCGGAGCTCATCGCCTACCAGATCAAGGTGGCCCTGGCGGGGGTCAGCGCGGAGGAGATGCGCCGGGTGGTCATCGCCTATGAGCCCATCTGGGCCATCGGCACCGGCGTCAGCGCCACCCCGGAGCAGGCCGGTGAGGTCTGCGCCGCCATCCGGGACATCCTGCACAAGCTCTATGACGCACGGGTGGCCCGTTCCACCACCATCCAGTACGGCGGCTCCATGAATGAGAAAAATGCCGCCGCCCTCCTGGAACAGGAGGACGTAGACGGCGGCCTCATCGGCACCGCATCCCTGGACCCGGAAAAGCTCCTGGCCATCATCCAGGCCGCCAGCCAGGACGAGCCGGAAGAATGCTAAGCCAGCAACAGTTGGGAGGAGTAGTCCCATGAAAGCACCGACGACATTGATTATCCTGGATGGCTTTGCCCTGGGGGAGGAGATCCCCGGCAACGCCGTCCATGCCGCCCGCACCCCGCAGTTGGAATACCTCTTCTCCCAGTACGCCTTCTGCCAGCTGGACGCCTCCGGTCTGGACGTGGGCCTGCCCCAGGGGCAGATGGGCAACAGCGAGGTGGGGCACACCAATATCGGCGCCGGGCGGGTGGTCATGCAGGACCTGCCCCGGATCAACTGCGCCATTGCGGACGGCTCCTTTGACGAAAACCCGGCGTTTTTGGCGGCAATGGACGCCTGCGCCGCCCAGCAGGGTGCCCTGCACTTGATGGGCCTGCTCTCCGACGGGGGGGTCCACAGCCATATCGACCATCTTTTCGCCCTGATAGAGCTGGCCAGACGGCGCGGTCTGGAACAGCTCTATATTCACGCCTTCCTGGACGGCCGGGACGTCTCCCCCAGTTCCGGGGCGGGATTTGTCCGCCAGCTCCAGGAAAAGCTAAAGGATTTGGGGGTGGGTAAGCTGGCCCATGTGATGGGCCGCTACTACGCCATGGACCGGGACAGCCGGTGGGACCGCCTCCAGCGGGCCTACGACGCCCTGGTGAAGGGGGAGGCCCCCTTCCAGGCGGACCCTGTTGCCGCGGTGGAGGCCTCCTATGCAAAGGGCGTTACCGACGAGTTCATGGAGCCGGTGGTGTGCTGCCCAGAGGGCTGCATCAAGGAAAATGATTCTGTCATTTTCTTCAACTTCCGCCCCGACCGGGCCAGGGAGCTCACCCGCGCCCTCACCGACCCCAACTTTGATAAGCTCAAGGGCCGGCACTTCTTCCCCCTGCACTTCGTCTGTGCCACGGAATATGACGCCACCATCCCCAACGTGTCCGTAGCTTTCCCCCATCAGTCCCTGGACAACTGCTTTGGGGAGTACCTCAGCTCCCTGGGGATGCGCCAGCTGCGCATTGCCGAGACGGAGAAATACGCCCATGTGACCTTCTTCTTCAACGGCGGCCGGGAGGAGCCCTTCCCTGGGGAGGACCGGGTGCTCATCCCCTCCCCCAAGGTGAGCACCTATGACCAAAAGCCGGAGATGAGCGCCGGGGAAATCACCAAGGAGGCCGTCCGGCGCATTCGCAGCGGCCAGTATGACGTGGTGATCTTGAACTTTGCCAACTGCGACATGGTGGGCCACACGGGGGTCTATGACGCGGCGGTCCGGGCGGTGGAGACGGTGGATACCTGCGTAGGCCAGGTGGTGAACGCCACCACCCAGATGGGCGGCGTGGCCCTGATCACCGCCGACCACGGCAATGCCGAGCGGATGCTGGACGAAAACGGGGAACCTTTCACCGCCCACACCACCAGTCCCGTCCCCTTCTGCATTGTGGGTGCGGACGTCCACCTGCGGGACGGGCGCCTGGCCGACATCGCCCCCACCATGCTGGACCTGATGGGCCTCAACCAGCCAGAGGAGATGGACGGCAGCACGCTAATTTTGATCAATCAATAAGCCGCATCCCCTGACGGGCGGCGGATTTCAAAGGAGCAGATAAATTATGAAGCAGATGATCGAGATCGTAGATGTTCTGGGCCGGGAGATCCTGGACTCACGGGGCAACCCCACTGTGGAGGTAGAGGTCTATTTGGACGACGGCACTGTGGGCCGGGCGGCGGTGCCCTCTGGGGCTTCCACCGGCGTATATGAGGCCTGTGAACTCCGGGATGGCGGGGAGCGCTACCGGGGCAAGGGCGTGGAACAGGCCGTGACCAACGTGAACACCGAGATCGCGGAGGCCCTTATCGGGCTGAACGTTCTGGATCAGACCTACATCGACATGCTCCTCATCCAACTGGACGGCACCCCCAGCAAGAGCCGCCTGGGGGCCAACGCCATCCTGGGAGCCTCCTTGGCCTGCGCCAAGGCCGCCAGCGAGAGCCTGTCCATCCCCCTGTACAACTACCTGGGGGGCGTCAACGCCAAGACCCTGCCGGTGCCCATGATGAACATTCTCAACGGCGGGGCCCACGCCACCAACAACGTGGACATTCAGGAGTTCATGATTATGCCCGTGGGGGCCGGGAGCTTCCGCACCGCCCTGCGGATGTGCGCCGAGGTGTTCCACGCCCTGAAAGGCGTCCTGGCGGAGAACGGCACCCCCGCCGCCGGGGTGGGCGACGAGGGCGGTTACGCCCCCAACCTCAAGCGGGACGAGGACGCCTTGAAGGCCATCGTGGCCGCCATTGAGGCCGCCGGCTACAAGCCCTACGACGACTTCATGATCGCCATCGACGCCGCCAGCTCCGAGTGGTACAACGAGGAGACCGGTTGCTATGACCTGCCTAAGGCCAAAAAGACCATGACCCGGCAGCAGTTGGTGAACATGTGGAAGCGCTTTGCCGACAGCTACCCCATCCTCTCCCTGGAGGACGGCATGGGGGAGAACGACTGGGAGGGTTGGGCCCTGCTCACCAAGACCCTGGGCAACCGGGTCCAGCTGGTGGGGGACGACCTCTTCGTCACCAACACCCAACGCCTCCGGGAGGGCATCCAGAAGGGGGTAGCCAACTCCATCCTCATCAAGGTCAACCAGATCGGCACCCTCACCGAGACCCTGGACGCCATCCAGATGGCCAACCGGGCGGGCTACACCGCTGTGATCTCCCACCGTTCCGGGGAGACGGAGGACACCACCATTGCCGACCTCTCTGTGGCCCTGAACGCCGGACAGATCAAAACCGGCGCCCCCAGCCGGACGGACCGGGTGGCCAAATACAACCAGCTCCTGCGCATCGAGGAGGAGCTGGACGAAGCGGCCCTCTATCTGGGCCGGGAGGCCTTCTTCAACCTCCGTTGACAGACTTTGCCTTCTTTCACAGACCAAGCGGACTGGGCGCCATCCTCCCAGTCCGCTTTTTGTCACTTTTAGAGAAATTTCCCCGTTTCCCTAGACTTTTCCACGAAACTATGCGATACTGTTCATGTTGAAAAAAAGTATTTACTTCTTTTCAACTGTGTCAACTATAATATCCTATAGAAAGAAGGGCTGTCAGCATGAAGGCACAGCGACGTATCCTCTCCCTGGCCCTGGTTTTGACCATCCTCCTCTCCCTGCTGGCGGTCCCTATGGCAGGCGCTGCCGGGACCTCCACATACAACGGTGTCAGTTATTCCACCGATTACACCACCTGGCGGCAGGGGAACCCTGCCTGGGGGGAGACCCCCTTGGGGGACCTGCACACCATGACCCGTTCCGGCTGTCTGGTCACCTCCATCGCCATTCTCATGTGCCACTCCGGGGCCTATGACCCCGCCGCCTTAAACCCCGGCACCTATCGGGACTGGCTGGACAGCAAGGGCTTCATCAGCCACAGCGCCACCTCCTCCAACGACGCTCTGCTGTCCTACGGCCCCATCACCGCCAACGTCTCCCCCCGCTTCTACTATGTGGGCCGGGAGTATTTCCCTGTGGACACTCCCCTGGAGGAGGTCTGCGCCAAAATCGACGAGCTCCGGGGCAAGGGCCTGTATCTAGTGGCCCGCGTGAACAACAGCGGGCACTTTGTGGCCGTAGACGGCACTGTGGACAACAGCAGCGATGCCGTCATCTTTGACCCCGGCTATGCCTCCAAGACCCGCCTTTCCGCCTACAACGGCACCATCGGCGGCTTGCTCTATTTCCGGGCCAACACCGCCGGGACGGACACCATCCTCCCCCAGTTCACCGCCCCCTCGGCCCCGAAACCCAACGCCATTGCCAGCACCTACGGCGACGGGGACCGCCTCACCCTCACTTGGACCATCGGCAACCGGGCCACCCACCACAATCTCTACGTGGACCGGAAGAAGTCCGACGGCACTTGGGAGGAGAACTACAAGGCCTACTTCTATGTAGTCTCCCCTTACACCATTGAAGCCCTCCCCGCCGGGAGCTACCGCCTCAAGCTCCAGGCGGCCAGCTCCACCACCAACCCCTGGACCTTCACCAACGCCGATTACCAACCCTTTACAGTCCAGGCCAACTCCCTGACCATTACATACAACGCCAACGGGGGCAAGGTCTCCCCCGGCTCTCAACTGGTGAAAACTTCCGCCACCTATGACTTGCCTACCCCCACCAAGTCCGGTTCCGCCTTCCTGGGCTGGTACTCCGACAGCGGGAACTTCGTCACCACAGGGGTAAGCCACCTTACCAATACCGGGCACACCCTCACTGCCCGCTGGAGCACCTCTGGCGTGGGCTTTGCCAAGACGGGCAGCTACAACGGCAGCTTCAAAGACGTGGCCTCCAACGCCTGGTATCGGGGCAGCGTGGCCTCCGTCTATGAATACGGGCTGATGAACGGCACGGATGTGAACAAATTCGGCCCCGACGGCAACGTCACCGCCGCCCAGACCATCACCATGGCCGCCCGGCTGCGGAAGCAGTACCTCACAGGAAACGGCAGCTTCGCCGCCACAGACCCCTGGTACAAGGCCTATACCGACTACGCCCTCAGCCAGGGCATCCTGTCCTCCCTGCCCAAGGACCTGAATGCCCCCCTCACCCGGCAGGAGTTCGCCTCCATCCTGGGGAAGGCCCTGCCCAGCGATGCCCTGCCGGCGGTGAACAAGGTGGCGGACGGGGCGATTCCCGACGTGTACCGCTCTGACACCGCCATCTATCAGCTTTACCGGGCGGGCATCTTTACTGGTAGCGATATGGCCGGAACCT
>CAJTQP010000027.1 GCA_910578575.1 uncultured Oscillospiraceae bacterium | reverse complement strand
GCCTACCGCAAGGCCCAAAACGCCACCATCATCCTGGTGAGCCACTCCATGGAGGATGTGGCCCACTACGCCCACCGGCTGGCCGTGGTCAGCTTTGGAAAGCTCCCCTATGTGGGCACCCCACAGGAGGTCTTTTCCCACGGGCCACAGTTGGAGGAACTGGGCCTGTCGGTCCCTGCCATGAACCGGGTGTTCTCCAGGGTCCGTGCTCTGGGCAAACCGCTGCCCCCCCACGTCTACACAGTAGAACAGGCCAAAACTGCCTTCCTGGAGGCTTATCGGAACAAGGAGGGCATATAAATGGCATTGAAAGATATCACCCTGGGGCAATACTTCCCAGGGAACTCCATCCTCCACCGGCTGGACCCCCGGACCAAGCTGCTATTTACCCTGTTTTTTATCATTTCCATTTTTCTGTGTAAATTTGTGGTCTCCTACGGGCTGCTGGTGGTGCTGGTGCTGCTCCTGATTGCCGTCTCCCGTATCCAGGCCAAGGCCTTCCTCAAGGGCTTGAAGCCGGTGCTGTTCATCGTGGTCTTTACCGCCATTTTGAACCTGTTTTACACCTCCGGCACGGTGCTATGGCAGTTTGGCATCTTCAAAATCACCCAGGAGGGCATTTGGAAAGCCATCTTCATGATGTTGCGCATCCTGCTCCTCATCGCCTGCACCCTGCTCTTGACCTACACCACCTCACCCATCCTGCTCACCGATGGCCTGGAACGGCTGCTGCGGCCCTTGAAAAAAGTAGGCTTCCCCGTCCATGAGCTGTCCATGATGATGAGCATTGCCCTGCGCTTCATCCCCACCCTCATCCAGGAGACGGATAAGATCATCTCCGCCCAAAAGGCGCGGGGGGCGGACTTCGACTCCGGGAACCTGATCCAAAAGGCCAAGGCCTTGATCCCCATTCTGGTGCCCCTGTTCATCTCCTCCTTCCGCCGGGCGGAGGAATTGGCCACCGCTATGGAATGCCGCTGCTACCACGGGGACGAAGGGCGCACCTCCCTGCGCCAGCTCTCCTTCCATGGCCGGGACATCGCCTTTTTGCTCTTCAGCGTCCTGATTCTCGCCGCGGTCTGCGTGCTGCGCTATTTCGGCCTGTAAGGAGGCACTATGCGGAACATTGCTCTCACCCTCATGTACGACGGCACGAACTACCACGGCTGGCAGGTCCAAAAGCGAGACGTCACCGTGGCGGAGACCTTGGAAAAGGCCCTGACGGCGGTGTTGGGCCATCCGGTGAAGTGTACCGGCGCCGGGCGCACCGACGCCGGGGTCCATGCGGAGGTCTATGTGGCCAATTTCCGGACCAGCTCCTCCATCCCCTGTGACCGGCTCCCTCTGGCGGTGAATTCCCGCCTGCCGGGGGACATCGTGGTCACCAAGGCCACCCAGGTTCCAGAGGACTTCAACGCCATCGGCAGCTGCATTCAAAAGGAATATACCTATCGCATCTACAACTCCCGCATCCGCAACGCCTTTCTGGTCAACCGGGTGTGGTTCTATCCCAAAAAGCTCAGGGCCGAGGTGATGCAGGCGGCAGCCAGCCACTTTGTTGGCACCCATGACTTCGCATGCGTCCGCTCTGTGGGCACCGAGACGAAAACCACCGTGCGCACCGTCCACTACTTTGACATCACCCAAGAGGGGCCTATGATCTCCTGCCGGGTGTGCGCCGACGGTTTTCTCTATAATATGGTCCGGGCCATGGTGGGCACCTGCGTCTACGCCTCTGAGGGGAAGCTCTCCCCGGAGGATATCCCCGCCCTCCTGGCGGGAAAAAACCGCACCGCCGCAGGACCCACCGCGCCCCCCCAGGGCCTGTACATGACAAAACTCTGGTATCCCATCCCCGACCTGCCCTGACGCTTCGCTTCTCAGCTATATGGAGGTTATCATGCGCAAATTGCTCACCTTACAACGTACCCTCACCCGCAAGCAGCGCGTGATCCTTCTGCTTGCGGTGGCCGCTATTGTGGTGGTGCTGCTTTTGGTTGCAGTCTTTGGGGACCGGATCGCCTTTTCCCTGCGGCAGTTGACCCGCACCCAGGCGGAGGATTTCCCCCACAACGCCCAATCCAACAGCCTCTTTCTGGGACTGGGCAACAATTTGCTCATCAGCACCTCCTCCCAGATTCAGGTCTACTCTCCCTCTGGCGCCGCCAAGCTGAAAGAGGCCGTCTCCATGAACGCCCCCGCTGTGAACTCCGCCGGCAACTATGCCGTGGTCTATGACGTAGGAGGACAGCAGTTGGCGGTAGTGAAGGACGACGTCCTGGTCCACTCCCTGGAGCTGCCCACAGAGGAGGCCATCCTCTGTGCCACCATCAACAGCTCCGGCTGGGTGGCTGTCACCAGCAAGATCAGCGGCTACAAAGGGGTGGTCACAGTCTATGACACCTCTATGGATGCCGTGCAGTCTATCCGGCTCTCCAGCCGTTACATCTCCGACGCCGTAGTGACCCCGGACTGTCGGGGAGTCTATCTCATCTCCCCCGGCCAGTTAAACGGTGGCTTTGAAAACACCCTGCTCTACTATACCTTCTCCTCCCGTGACTACGCCACCAGAGAGGTCTCCCTGGGCTCCAACGTGGTGCTGTCCATTCTCAGCGACGGGAAGTGCTGGATTTTGGGGGACCAAAGCCTCATGATCCTGGATTCCAGCGGGGTCATGGAGGATTCCTATGACTATGCCTCCCAATACTTGAAGATGGGCACCCTCCAGGGCAACGGCTTTGCCACCCTCTTCCTCTCCCGCTCCGCCTCCGGCAGCTCTGGGACCTTGGTCACTGTGGACAGTGACGGGGACGAGATCGGCAAACTCTATATCCAGGGCCAGGCCTTGGCTCTGGCCGCCCGTGGGCAGGACATTGCCCTGCTCACCACCGGGGATATCTACACCACCACCCGTAAACTGGAAAACTACCGCACCCTGGCCAACCAGATGGGGATTCGTAACTTAGCCATTTACAAGGACGGCGGCGTGGCCCTGATTGGCAGTACGTCAGTGAGTCTCTACTATCCCTCTGGCTCCCGGATGGACAACGAGGAGGACAAATGACCATGACCCTCTCCCTGCTTCTGGACTTGGCCGTCCTGGTCATCCTGTTGTACTGCGTGATAACAGGGGCGCGGCGGGGCTTTGTCCTCACCCTCTGTTCCCTGATTGCCGTACTGGTGGCCCTGTCCGGCGGGTGGTATCTGTCCACCCACTATTCCTACCTTCTCCAGGAAAAGCTGGAGCCTGTCCTGGTGGAAAAGCTGCTGGCCGCACAAGAAAACGATCCGGGCCAGACCGACAGCAGCCAGGATACCGCCTCTCTCCTAGAAAAGTATCCCCAGTCCATTCAGGAGCAGATTTCTGGACAAGTGGAAAATTTTCGGGCGGCCACTGCCCAGGAGATCGCCGCCTCTTTGTCCGCTCTGCTGTCCCGGTCCATCTGCTTCCTGTTGGGCTTTGTGTGTATCCTTTTGCTGTGGAACATCCTCTCCCACGCCCTGAACCTGCTGGCGAAGCTGCCGGTGCTGCGGCAGCTCAACCACCTGCTGGGTGGATTGGCCGGCCTGCTCAAGGGCATCCTGATCCTATTGGTGGCCCGCTGGGCCCTGTGTGATCTCTTGGGATGGATTCCCGCTGATGTGGTGCGGGAAAGCTATCTGCTCTCCCTGTTCACAGTCCCGTCCTTCTTCTCCCTCTTTTGACCCATTCATTCACATCCAATTCACAAAGCCGTGATATGATGTTTCACAATGCTTTTCTCCCCCCAGCAAGTCAATATTTACCATTCATCAGAATTTCTGATTCCTCAAGGAGTGATCGCCTATGCAGCCAACTCTGTGCAGCCGATGCAAAAAAAATGTGGCCGTGATTTTTATCACCCGGCTGGATAACAACGGCCAGAGCAGCCGAAACGAGGGGCTTTGCCTCAAATGTGCCAGGGAGCTGAACATCCGCCCTGTCACCGATATGATTGAAAAGATGGGGCTGAGTGATGAGGACTTGGAGGGCCTCACCACTGAAATGATGTCCGCCTTTGACGGCGCGGAAAGCCTGGAGGGTCTTGTGAACAACCTCTCCAACGCCATGGACCCCAACAGCAGCGACGAAGACGACGAGGAGGAAGAGGGCCGCACCGCCACGTTCCCCTTCCTCAACAAACTCATCGGCAATATGGGCACCAACAGTGAGGGGGAAAAGGGGGACAACACCCCGGCGGAGCAACCGACCCAGAATGGCGATGCCTCCCGTTCCTCCCGCGGGGAAAAGAGCGAGCGCAAGGCCCGCGCCAAGCGCAAGTTTTTGGAAAACCACTGCATCTCCCTCTCCCGCAAGGCTGCCGAGGGGAAGCTAGACCCCATGATTGGCCGGGAGCAGGAACTGGAGCGGGTGATCCAGATTTTGAACCGCCGGCAGAAGAACAACCCCTGCCTCATCGGTGAGCCCGGCGTGGGCAAAACTGCCATCGCGGAGGGCCTGGCTGCAAAAATCCATCAGGGCGACGTCCCCTATAAGCTCAAGGACAAGGAGGTCTATTTGCTGGACCTGACCTCCCTGGTGGCCGGGACCCAGTTCCGGGGCCAGTTTGAGAGCCGGATGAAGGGCCTCATCGAAGAGGTCAAGAAGCTGGGCAACATCATCCTGGTCATTGACGAGGTCCACAACCTGGTGGGGGCCGGGGATGCCGAGGGCTCCATGAATGCCGCCAACATCCTCAAGCCCGCTCTCTCCCGTGGGGAAATTCAAGTGATCGGCGCCACCACTTTGGTGGAATACCGAAAGTATATTGAAAAGGACTCCGCTTTGGAGCGTCGCTTCCAGCCTGTGATGGTCAACGAGCCCTCCATTGAGGACTCCGTGGATATCATCAAGGGCGTGGCCCCCTATTATGAGGAGTTCCATCACGTGCGCATCACCCCCGACATCGCCCGTCTGGCGGTGCTGATGTCGGAACGCTATATCACCGACCGCTTCCTGCCAGACAAGGCCATCGACCTGATCGACGAGGCCTGCTCCGACGTAAATCTGAAAAACAAGTCCCTGGCCCGCTCCCAGGAGGTCCAGAAGGAACTGGACGACATCGCCGTGGAGCGGGAGGTTATGATGGCCGACGCCAGCGAACAGGCTTATGAACGCCTGGCAGAACTGCGCAGCAAGGAGCTCCAACTTCTCCAGGAGAAGAAAGTCCTAGAGGAGCAGGAGGCCCCTGCCCTCACCTTGGAGAGCCTGGCACGGGTGGTGGAACTGTGGACCAAGATTCCCGCCAGCACCATCCAAGAGCAGGAGTATGAGCGCCTGGCCAAGCTGGAGGAGCGGCTGAAGGATGCCATCATCGGCCAGGACGAGGCCATCACCGCTGTGGCGTCCGCCATCCGGCGCAACCGGGTGGGGGTGTCCTCCAAGCGCAAGCCTGTGTCCTTCATCTTTGTGGGCTCCACCGGCGTGGGGAAAACGGAGCTGGTAAAACGGCTGGCAGAGGACCTGTTCCACGCTCCGGAATCCCTCATCCGCCTGGACATGTCCGAGTTCATGGAAAAGCACAGCGTCTCCCGGATCATCGGCTCCCCTCCAGGCTATGTGGGCTATGATGAGGCGGGGCAGTTGACGGAAAAAATCCGCCGCAAGCCCTATGCGGTGATCCTCTTTGACGAGATCGAAAAAGCACACCCGGATGTGTTGAACATCCTCCTGCAAATCCTGGACGACGGGCACATCACCGACGCCCAAGGACGGGTGGTGAACTTTGAAAACACCGTCATCGTTATGACCTCCAACGCCGGTAGCGACAGCAGTTCCGGGCCCCTGGGCTTTGGGAAAACCACCAACGAGCAGAGCAAGGAAAAGGCCATGAAGGCCCTGCGTCAATTCCTTCGCCCGGAGTTCATCAACCGGGTGGATGAGGTGGTCACTTTCAACCAACTCTCTGAGGAGAACTTCCGTGCCATTGCCCAGATCATGCTGGTAGAGCTGCAAGGCGTCCTCCAGGATAAGGGCTTGACCTTCCAGTGGGAGGACAGTGTCCTGGAGCAGTTGGTGAAGGAGTCCTATTCCGCTGCCCAGGGTGCAAGAAACCTCCGGCGGACCATTCAGAAGCAACTGGAGGACCCCATCGCCACCAAGATTATCGACAGCTATCTTCACCCGGTTACCGCGTTGAAAGCGGTGGTGGAGGATGGAAAAATCAGCATCTTAGCACTTTGAGCTTTGACTTGACTCTTGAATAAGGTGGGATTCCTATGACTGAAACCCGTAGACAAGAAGAATTGATCAATGGTATTCTTGTGGCTATGTCCCCCAGTCCATCCACAAACCACAACCGTGTGGTCGGAAATATTCACCACTTATTTGCATCTCTTCTGGAAGGGAGTAAGACCTGTGAAGCATTTTCCGATGGCCTAGACCTTTACCTAGACGAAAACAACCGCTTTATCCCAGACATGATGGTTGTATGCGACCCCAGCAAGGTGCATGCTAATGGCATCCACGGTGCCCCTGATTTGGTGGTGGAGGTCCTCTCCCCTTCTACGGCCACCAACGATAAGGGCAAAAAGAAAGACGCCTACGAACGCGCAGGCGTTTCCGAGTATTGGATCGTCAGTCCCACCGATAAGTTTATTGACGTCTTTCTCCTGGAAAACAGTTCCCTTCGGTATGACAGGACCTATGCCCAATTCCCAGATTGGGCAGAAGGGGAACGAGACACTGTCATAAAATTCAGGGATTTAGAGGTCCCCATCGCATCCATCTTTGCCCGTGTTCCCTAAGGAAAAACTTAACACGCAAGAAAAGAGGTCGAGGATATTCCCCGACCTCTTTTTATTCTGGAAACACTTTGCTCAGTTCCACAAAGCACCCATCCAATACATTTACTTTTGCGATATCTTCTTGGCCATAATCTTCTTCTGGAAGCAACAGTCCCTTGTTCAGTAGAAACACTTGCACGGATTTATTTTCTGGGTCCACGATCCAGTACTCTAAAACCCCTGCTTTTTGATACAGGCCAAGTTTCACCAAACGGTCATGCCTTCGTGTAGAGGGCGATAAAATTTCAATCACCAAATCTGGTGCGCCTTTACACCCCCTGCTGTCCAGCTTATCCTGGTCACAAACAACGGAAATATCAGGCTCCACCATTGTGTCTACATCTTCTGGACAATCACCACTCTGCTCAAACAGCCGAACGGCAAAGGGCGCATGATAGACCTTACACTTCTTCCCTTCCAAAAAGTTTGCAAGCTGCCGGAAGAGTTCACCACTAATCTCTTGATGAATTCTAGACGGCGGAGACATCATGATTGCTGTCCCATTGATGAGCTCAATGCGTTCGCTCTCCTTCCAGGAAAGACAGTCCGCAAAGGTATAGCGTGTTTCCTCTATGGGCAATGCCATCCGGATCATCTCCTTGCATATCGCATCACAAAAGGATATTGCCTGTCGTCTAGCCTTCTCCTGCTGTTACCGCTTGGTCCCCACCGAGAACAGGGCCAAGGTACCCTTGCCGCTGTGGGAACCAATCACGGGCCCCACATAGCCGATGGTGACGGTGGGCACATGGCAGGCCTCCCGAACCATAGAGGCCAGGGTCTCCGCCTCCTCCAGACAGTCCCCGTGGCTGATGTACACATGCTGACCCTCCGGGTCTACTACGGTGGCTTTCATCCGCTCCACCAGGGCGGCCAGGGACTTCTTCCGTCCCCGCACCGTATCCACCGGCACCAGGCGGCCCTGGTCATCCACATGGAGCACCGGCTTAATATTCAGCAGGGCCCCGGCTACCGCCTTACCTGCGGACAGGCGCCCGCCCCGGCGGAGCTGGCCCAAATCGTCCACAGTGAACCAGTGACAAATTTTCAGCTTGGTATCCTGGGCAAACTGATAGGCCTCCTGGATGGTTTTCCCCTTCCGTTTCTCCTGTACCACCAAATCCACCAGCAACCCCTGGCCTAGAGAGGCACAGAGGGTGTCTACCGCCAGTAAGGTGGCATCGGGGAATTCCTCCTGGAGCTCCTCCAAAGCTAGGGCCCCGGTCTGGTAGGTGGCGCTGAGGGCAGAGGAAAACGCCAGATAGAGCACGTCCTTTCCCGCCTGCAAATGGGGGCGGAAGGCCTCCTTAAAAGCCTCCACATTGGGGGCAGAGGTTTGAGACTTCTCCCCCTGGGCCAGGCGCTGGTAAAATTCGTGGATATCTGGGCCGTCTCCCGGCTTGTTCTGAAATTGCTCCTGACCGAACTGGACGTTCAAGGGCACCACAGTAAGCTCCAACGCCTGCACCAGCTCTTGGGGCAGGTCACAGCAAGAATCGGTGGTAATCACATACTCTCTCATAGCGGACTCCTTTTAACAACAGCAGTTGGTATATACAGTGAAAAATTGAAAGATCGTGCCTCCCAGCACAAAGAAGTGCCAGACGCCATGTCGGTAGGGTTTTTCCTTCTGCCGGTAGAAGACGATTCCCACAGTGTAGGAAAGTCCCCCCAGCAGCAGGGCCACAAAGCCCCAGGGGCTCAAGTTCTGAATCAGGTGGGGGAAGGCCAAAACGCCCATCCATCCCATGACCACATACAACACCAGGGACAGCTTTTTGAACCGCCGCAGGCTGATGGCATTGAGCAAGATGCCCAACACCGCACAGGCGGTGTTTACCGCCAGAATCGTCCAGCCAAAGGTCCCGCCCACTGTCACCAGGCACACAGGGACATAGGTGCCCAGGATGAGAATGAAAATAGAGCAGTGGTCCAACACCTGAAACACTGCCTTTCCCTTCGAGACCGGTAGCGCGTGATAGAGGCAGGAGACCAGATAGAGCAGGAACATAGATACGCCAAAAATCGTAACGCTGGCTATGTTCAGTACCGTCCCGTATGCTTTCGCCCGGAAAACAAGAAAAATCGTGGCCACGACGGCCAAGAGTGCGCCAACTCCGTGGGAAATGGCATTGAGGATTTCTTCCCCTAACTGCTGCTGCCGGGGCGCGGGATATGCCGCGGATTCTGTCATAGCTTCTTCCCCTCCCTCTGACTGATTTGAAGATTGCTTCATCTTGTTTTGTATATTAAGAATAGCATACTTCCTAGAAAAAGTCAATGCTCCACTGGGTATTCTTTCCCCAAAGCAGCGTAAAAATGAGGGCGGAAACCGCGCAATCTTTTGTTAAAATTCCGCGCAATTTTTCAACATTTTATACACCACCAGACCGTCTTTTCGGCCAAAACGGTGGAGGGTATCTAAGTAAATCACCTTAGGGGTCTTTCCATTTTTCAGGATATCCTCGATCTCCCCGGTCCGAGAGGAAAATTCTGTGCCAGCAAAGGCCTCCTCCAGCATTTTCTTCAGCTTTAGGCTCTCCTCATAGGCGGAGAAGAAGTTGCCGATATCCAGCAATTTCAACTCCTGCTGGACCAACTGTGTCCTCTGGGTGGGCTCGTTGGCACTGATGATGCTTCGGGAGATACTCTCATTGACCAACACCCGCCGGGTGGGGACCGCCCGTGTGGTCCAGTAATCCCGTACAGCCTGAAAGCCCTCGTCCCGGCTGATGATGGCAATGTTGCCCCGGTAGCCTGCGCCCACGATCTCCCCTACCTTGGTGGCGATATAAAAATCCAGGCCGTTCTTGCGCACCTTGAGCAGCTTGCAGGTGGAGAAGCCGCAGCCAGATTTTTTGATATCCGTCAGATGCCGCGCCTCCATATTGGGGGCCGCCTTACTATAAAAGACAATGACATGGTCGTCTGGCAGGAGATATTCTGTCCCCTGCATCCCCGCATTCCTCACATTTTCATAGTCGATCAAAAAATACACGGTTTTTCGCCTTCTTTCCTGTCATTGCGATAAAATTTCTGATTTATTTACTATATCACAATTTTTTCCCCCAGTATAGAAGAAAATTTTGAACAAAAGTAGCGGGGGCTCCGGATCGGCTCCGAAACCCCCGCGTTTTCTCGCAGTGTTTACTTCTTTTCCAGCTGCTTTGCGATCTCTTCCGCAAAGTTCTCCTGCTTCTTCTCCAGGCCCTCGCCTCTTTCAAAGCGATAGAAGCCCTTCACAGCAATGGTGCCGCCCACGTTCTTGGCCACCTCGGCCACGTGCTTCTCCACGGACACCTTGTTCTCCTTCACAAAGGCCTGCTGCATGAGGCAGTTCTCCTCATAGTACTTGCCCAGCTTGCCCATGACGATGCCTTCCTTGACCTTGTCGGGCTTGGCGGCCATCTTGGGGTCGTTGGCCATCTGGGCCAGCTGGATCTCCTTCTCCTGGTCCAGGGTCTCCTGGCTCACGTCGGACTTGTCCAGGAAGTTGGGGTTCATGGCGGCGATCTGCATGGCAATGTCCTTGCCCAGCTCCACCACGGTGTCGTTCTCCTCCAGACCGGCGGAGACGTCCAGGTTCAGCAGAACGCCGATGCGGCCGTTCATGTGGTTGTAGGCAATGCTCATGCCGGAGTCATAGCGCTCGAAGCGGCGGATCTGGATGTTCTCACCGATGGTGAGGACCATCTCCTGGAGGGCCTGCTGCACGGTAAGGCCGGTCTTGCGGTAGGGCAGGGTCATCAGGGTCTCCATGTCCACAGGGCCCCACTTGCCCACCACATAGCAGATATCTTTCACGAACTCCACGAACTTCTCGTTCTGGGCCACGAAGTCGGTCTCGGCGTTGACCTCCACCAGGGCGGCACCGTCGGCAAAGACCTCGGCGTAAGCCATACCCTCAGCGGCTACACGGCCAGCCTTCTTCTGGGCGGCAGCCAGGCCCTTTTCCCGCAGGAAGGCCACTGCCTTATCCATATCGCCGTCGGTCTCTGCCAGGGCCTTTTTGCAGTCCAGCATGCCAACGCCAGTCATTTCGCGCAGGGTTTTTACATCAGCAGCAGTAAATGCCATAGTATATTCCTCCAATTTATCGTTATCGTAACCAGCTTGCCCGCTCTTCACAGGCTTGTCTGGGAAAAAATCAAGCTTCCTCAGCCTTCTCAGCAGCGGCGGGAGCGGCAGCTTCCTCCACAGCATCGGCGCCCTGCTTGCCCTCCTGGATGGCGTTGGCCATCACAGAGGAGATCAGGCGGATGGCGCGGATGGCGTCATCGTTGCCGGGAATCACGTAATCGATCTCATCGGGATCGCAGTTGGTATCGACAATGGCCACGATGGGGATGTGCAGCTTGCGGGCCTCGGCAATGGCGTTGCGCTCTTTGCGGGGGTCCACCACGAACAGGGCACCGGGGAGACGCTTCATGTCCACCACGCCGCCGAGATATTTTTCCAGCTTGGCGATCTCGCCCATGTGCTTGATGACTTCCTTCTTGGGCAGCATGTCAAAGGTGCCGTCCTCCTGCATCTTCTTCAGCTGGTTGAGACGGTCCACGCGGCCCCGCATGGTCTTGAAGTTGGTGAGCATACCGCCCAGCCAACGGGCGTTGACGAAGTACATGCCGCAACGCTGAGCCTCCTCGCGGATGGCGTCCTGGGCCTGCTTCTTGGTGCCCACGAACAGCAGGCTCTGGCCGTTCTCAGAGAGCTGACGCACGAAGTTGTAAGCCTCCTCCAGCTTCTTCACGGTCTTCTGCAGGTCAACGATATAGATGCCGTTGCGCTCGGTGTAAATATAGGTGGCCATCTTGGGGTTCCAGCGGCGGGTCTGGTGCCCGAAGTGGACACCTGCTTCGAGAAGCTGCTTCATAGATACGACTGCCATTTGTTTGTTCCTCCTGAATTGTTTTAGTTGGTGCCTCCAGGGCGCTCATCCGAAGGGCCAATCTGCCGCGCAGACACAAGGCCCTGCGTCCGTCCCTGTACGGAATCGACTGGTATTTTACCACAGAATGTGCCGGATTGCAAGGATTTTCTTGCGTGACCCCGCGTCTTTTTCGTCCCCTTTTCTTGACCTTCCAGGGAATCACCGGGAGCAGCTGGCCACCATGCTCTGCCGCACCATCAAAAAGTACCGTTTCCCGGACTGAACCCACGCCACCGACGGGGAATACTATCTCGACACCACCGGGGTAAAGAAGTTCGCGGATGACGCTGATATTTCGGATTACGCCAAACCCTCCGTCTACTACATGACGAAAATGGGCATCATCAACGGCATCAGTCCCACCCTGTTCGCCCCCAAGAACATGACCCCGGAGCAGGCCGCCCAGGGCTACGCCAACGCCACCAGCGAACAGGCCCTCATCCTCTCCCTGCGCATCTATAAGTTGGCGGATATACTGGGTAAATAATCCCTCCCGGTAACGGGGGCAAGCTGCCCCTAGACAGAAAAAACCTCCTTTCCTGGCAACGCCGGCCCTTCCGGCGCATAGGCTGAATGGAAAGGAGGTTTTTTTCATGCCCAGCACCGGTACCATCATCACCCGCACCTTCACCAGCCGGGGCCAGCTTCCCCTGGAAAACGTCACCATCTCTATCCTCAGACACAGTGGGAATGCCCTCCCCCAACTGATCAACGTCCAGATCAGTGACCGCAGCGGGAACACTCTGCCCGTCACCGTACCCACACCGGACCTAGTCAACAGCCAAAGCCCCAACGGCCCCACCCCCTACGCTCTTTTTGATATATGGGCGGAGCTACCAGGCTATCAGCTTCTGGTGATCCAGAACATCCAGGTCTTTCCCGGTATTTCCAGCATACAAAATCTGCCTCTGGTCCCCCTGCCCGACGCCGGCAGCCGGCCCTCTCTGGAGGTAAATATCCCCCCTCAAGATCTGTAGGAAAGGAGCCCCGCTATGCCCCTTAGCGTCACACCATATATTCCCACCTATATCACCGTCCATCTGGGTACGCCGGACAGCAACGCGGAAAACGTCACCGTCTCGTTTCGGGATTACATAAAAAATGTCGCCTCCAGCGAAATCTATCCCACCTGGGAAAACGCCGCCCTGCGGGCCAACATCCTGGCTCAGGTCTCTTTCGCGCTAAACCGGGTGTATACAGAGTTCTATCCCAGCCAGGGCTACAACTTCAACATCACTGGCACCACGGCATACGACCAGCGGTTCATCAAGGGCCGCACCATTTTTGAAAACATCAGCGACCTGGTGGATGAGCTGTTCAACACCTACATCCGCCGCCAGGGGTTCGTGGAACCTTTGGCGGCCCAGTTCTGCAACGGCACCACCTCCTTCTGTGAAGGGCTCTCCCAGTGGGGCAGCCAAACCCTGGCCCAGGACGGCTTCAACTCTGTAGAAATTCTGCGCTATTACTATGGGCAGAACATCGAGCTGGTATCCAACGCCCCCCTTCAGGAGATTCAATACTCCTACCCCGGCCAGCCCATGCGCCAGGGGGATACCGGGCCATACATCCGCATCGCCCAGGTCATGCTCAATCGAATCGGCGACAACTACCCCGCCATTCCAAAAATCCAGCCGGTGAACGGGGTGTTTACCGCCGCCATGAAGGAGACCGTGCGCATCTTCCAGGGCATCTTCAATCTCACAGTAGACGGCGTCATCGGCCGCTCCACCTGGTACATGATGGTCCAGCTTCACAACAGTGTCCTGCGGCTCTCCGAGCTGGTCAGCTTGGGTCAGACCTATTACTTCGTGGACCTCACTTACACCGCCCCCACCACCTACGGCCAGACAGGCAGCCAGGTCTCCCTGCTGCAATACCTGCTGTCCATGCTGTCCCAATTCTATGTGGTCATTCCCTTTGTCACCATCGACGGGATCTTTGGAAACGAGACCCTGCAAGCGGTCCTGGCCCTGCAACGGGATGTGGGCCTGCCGGAGACCGGCGTGGTGGACGAAGCCACCTGGCTGGCCCTGGTGAACCGCTACCGGGGAATCAGCGAGACCGTACTCAATGACCCCAACTTCTACTTTCCAGAAGCTACGGGAGGCGTAGCCTTTACCATCGAGGATCTGGAAAATGCCCTGATCGCCATCCAGGAGAGCGGGCTCCTGCCCATCACCTACGGCCAGATGGACACAGAGAGGAGTGTATCCCCATGAACAACTGCATCAACCCCACCGCCCCCGTGATCAGCTTGCAGCGTATGCTCAATACCCTAGCCGCCCAGCTCCCGGACCTGCCCAGGCTGGAGCCCGACGGCGTCTTTGGCGAGGACACCATGGAGGCCGTGATGCTCTTTCAGAAGAGCCAAGGTCTTCCCGTCACAGGCAGCGTTGACGGGGACACCTGGGAGGCTTTGACGAAAGTCTATATCTCCGTCATGCGCCCCTCTCAGCCCCCTCAGCCAGTGTGCCTCTACTCCCGCATCGCCGGCTGGTCCGTCTCCCCTGGGGAGTTTTCTCTGCTGCTGTTCCCCATTCAGGGGATGTTCTCCGCTCTGTCTGAGCGTCTGGGGGGCGTGCAGGTAGCGGCGCCCTCCGGCTGGCTGGACCAGACCACCGCCGCCAACCTGCGCTGGCTGCAACGGTGCAGCAGTTGCGAGGAATGCGGCTCCCTGAACCTGGCCACCTGGAACTATCTGCGCCGGGTCTATGAGACTTTTATCGTCCGCGCTCTGGAGCTTCCCAAAGGCACAGTTTCCTGAGCAGACATAACACGCCCCCGAACAGGAAGCCCGTTCGGGGGCGTGAAGGTTTCTGTGTACTTGTATAGCGGGACTCAGTAGACCACCACTGTGGTTCCGCTGGGGATGTTGTTGTACATGTACCAGATATCGTCGTTGTACATCCGCAGGCAGCCGTGGCTGACGGGATAGCCGATGCTGGCGTCGTAATAGCGATCCGAGTTCATGGGCCAGTACTCCAGGCGGGAGTGGAAGGCCAGGCCGGAGCTGCCGTTGAAGCGGACGATGGGACCGCAGTAATAAGAGCCATAGTTCCAATAGGGCTGCTTATACGAGGTGGTGTACACGCCACGGGGCGTGGCTGTGCTGGCCTTACCAGAGCCGCACAGACAGCAGCGGGCGATGTCCCAGTTCCCCTGGGAGCCGGTGAAGATGTTGACCCGCTGATAGGTCAAGTTGACCCAAACCAGGTACTCCGTCTGGCTGGAATAGCCCTTCAAATTCACCCAGGCCTTTTTGATCTCCGCCGGGTAGTCGTTGTTGGCGGCCCAGGCGAAGGTGTAGTTCCCGGCGTAACGGCTGGTCACAGTGCGCAGCACGTCCTCCGCCGTCAGGCCGTGGTAATAGAGGTAGTCATAATTCTCCAGGGTGAGATTGCTGGAGGCCTCGATCTGCTGGGCCCGGCCATCCAGGGTAGTATAGCTGAGCACGAAGCGGATGGTGGAGGCGGTGTTCATGTTTTCCGTATAGGTATACGTGTGGCTAAGCTTGGGGATATCCTGGCCCAGAAGGATGTTCTGGGTGGAGACCTTGTTGCCATCCACATACCACTCCCCGATACAATGCTTTCCCGCCTCAGGATAGTTGAGGTTGGCCGTGACCTCTAAGGCCTGGCCTGCGGGCAGGGTGCCAGGGGTGTTGAGGGAGACTGTGGCGCGGGCGATGCCGTTGTCCTCAAAGTTCTCCAGAGCCAGGCTGGCGCTGCCGTCTACCTTCTGCTCCCGGCCATCCTGGGTGGTGTAGGTCAGGGCATAGGTCACGGTGCTATTCTCAGGCATCCCGTAATAGTAGTCGTACCGATAGGACAAGCTGGCCGGGCCTCCGCCCAAGACGAAGCTGTCTGTGGCCACCTCTTTGCCGTCCACATACCAGTGGCCGGTACACTGCTGCCCGGCTTCCGGGGTCTCCACCGCAGCAGTTGCTATCAGGGCCTCCCCTGCCGCCAACTGCTCCGGCAGGGAAACGGTAACCACAGCGTCCGCCAGGCCCAGGTCGGCAAAGGTATCCAAGTAGAGGTCAGCGCTGTCCTCCTTGGTGTAGCGGTCCCCGTCGGTGTTCTCAAAGGTCAGCACCGCTTTCAGCTCTGCATCCTGCTTCAAATCGTGGGTATAGTTGGGGGTGATGGCGGAGACGGGGTCCTCCTGACCCAGGATCAGTTGCTGCTCCTGCATACACTCCCCATTCAGATACCAGGCGATGGTACACAGCTTGCCCTGGTCCTCCTCCGGCACGGTCAGTCTGGCGGTAGCCCGCAGGGTCTCCCCGGCAGGCAGGGCACTGGGGGCGTTCAGTTTCAGTTCCACCCCACTGATGTCAAAGTTCGTCCACTTGGTCACGTTGCCCTTGGAGACCGTGAGCTGATAGTGCTGGGTATGTAAGGTCACGTCCGCCACCCGGCCGCTGCCGGTGACCTTGTTGTCCCGGCCAGACAGCAGGAGAGTATCCGCAGTGCCGTTGAGCTTGAGGTCGTTGTTCCCACCGGTAAACACGATATCCTTCACCGTGCAGCCCTTGGCCAGGGTGATGGTGTTCCCGCTGCCGGAAACTGTCAGGCGCTCCAGGTTGCCGCTGAGCTCCACGGTGCGGCCACTGCCGGTGACCTCCACCTGGGGGGTGTCCGTGCGCAGGTCCACCTTGCCGCTGCCCTCACCCACCACTAAGGTGTTTACTTCGCAATAAGAGGGATGCTTCAACAGCACATCGCCCTTGGCCGCCAGGACCAACGTCTCGATCTGGCTGGTGCCATCCAGCTGGAAGGAGGCCAGCTCCTCCGAGCGAACCACCACCAGGTCTGCCGTCATATTCAGCAAGCTCACGTTGGAGGCGCTCTGGTCCAGCCACAGGTTCTTCACCTGCAAGCCGTTCAACGCGGCGTCCCCAGAGAGAACTGCCCCCTGGTTCCCCTGGCCGCCATAGCCATAGGCCGCGGTATACTCATCCGCCAGGCGGAACAGAATGGTGGCGAACTCCCCACGGGTCAGGCTCCGTTGTAGCTGGAGCCCTCCGTCCACGCCGGAGATCACCCCTCTGGCCACCAGGGAGGCCGCCGCCCGCTGGGTCTCGCCGGTGAGCAGGGCGGTGTCAGAAAAGGCGTTCAACACGGACAGGTCCGGCGCCGCCTCCACCAGCTGGAAGGCCCGTCCAAAGAGACGGCAGGCATCCCCACGGGTGATGGGCTGGTTGAGGGAAGCTGCTGCGTCCTTGTCCAGCAGCCCCGCATAGATCGCCTTGGCGGCGTATTCCCGATACCAGGCGTTTTGGGGGATATCCAAATCACTGATATCCGCCTGCCCGGTGACATGGAGCACCCGGCAGAGGATGGTTACCGCCTGGGCGGTGGTGATGCTGTCGTTGGGTGCCATGGTAGCCGGTCCGCTGCCGGACATGAGCCCCTTTTCATAGGCCTGCTGTAAGGTGTTCTTGGCCCAGTGATCCTGTACGTCTGTAAAGTCTGCAAAGGCCGCCGAAGCGGACACCATACAGCTCATGGCCAGGAGCGTTCCAAGGAACACTGCCACAGCCTGTTTCCATCGTCTTCTCATCTCTCATTCCTCCAATGGGGTCTCCCCCGGTACATTTGCCCAGAAGCTGCAAAAGGCACCCCAAGGCAGAAGTTTCCTCCCTGTAGTGTAGCGGATTTTCCTTGTAATTGCAAGGTTTCCGGGAAGTTTTTCTTCCCCTTCTTTTCCCTCTTCCCGACAGGGTCTGCCTGCCTGCCTCATGGGTGGCTCACTTCTCCTCCACCTGGAGGAAGGATTTCGCCAAAGTCCTCGCCCCTGCCTGAAGGAAAACGATATGCTCCTGGCCCTCCTGGCGGTGCAAAATTTCCAGGGTTTCCCCCTCCCGGCCCTCGTTGGCGTATTGGATGTCAAAGGTCCGGAGCCGGTGCTTGTCCCAGAATGCAGAGGGGAAGGCATCGGCAATCAAGCGGACATAGGCCGTATTGTTGATGTGGCTGTTCATATCTGTGTCCATGGTGCGGACCTGGTGCCGGTACACCAAGTCCATCTCCTCCAGCACCACCTTGCGCCGCCGGAAGGGCTCGGTCACCACCGGGGGCAGCAGCGCAATGTCCTGGGGGAAGGGGGTGGCGTGGATGCGGCCCATGGCATGGTTGGCCACGTCGATGGGGCAAAGCTCTTGGCGGCCGCGGACCAAGGGAGTCCCATCCAAGGTCTCCACCTGGCTGTCCAGGTGAATGGCCAGCGAGGTCAGCTTCACCGGGAATACCCGGAGCCGCACCTGCTCCATCCACCGGGGGATGCGGTCATAACACAGCTTGCTGCGCACCACTGCCCAGACCATGCCGTGGGTCTGGCTCATACGCACGGCATCACAGCCGTATTGGTAGAACAGCTCTGTCATCCCATCCTGAAAGAGGAGGGAGGCGTGGAAGGGCCCCATCTCGCAATCCCGGTCCACATAGGCTGCGGAGACCAGCAGCTCCTTTTCTAGGTAATTTTTCATTCTTCCCGATCCTTTTTCTTGAAAATCCAGGAAAACTGCCGTATGATACAGGAGTTCTATCCCACTGTATCCGCCGGAATTTTCACGGTAAGGGATATTTTACAGGAAAGTTTCAGAGAACGCAAGGGGACGGCATGGAAAGTTTTACCTATATCCTTCGCTGCGCCGACGGCAGCCTGTACACCGGCTGGACCAATGACTTGGCAAAGCGTCTCACCGCCCACAACGCCGGACGGGGCGCCAAATACACCCGCGCCCGGCGTCCGGTGGCCCTGGTCTACTGGGAACGCTTTCCCACAAAACAGGCCGCCATGTCCAGGGAGTGGGCCATCAAGCAGTTGAGCCGCCAGGAAAAGCTGGCCTTGATCCGCAGCCAGGGAGGGGGCGGACAGCTCCCATGACATCCTGTCTGCCCCTCCCTGGCGGTGGGTACAGATTACCGTTCCATCCCCTCCCGCAGCTTGCCCAAAGCCTTCTTTTCCAGGCGGGAAACGTAAGAACGGCTGATCCCGCAGGCGGCAGCAATCTCCCGCTGGGTCCGGGGGCCCTCGCCGTCCAGACCATAGCGCAGGGTCACCACCTTGGCCTCCCGCGGAGTCAGGCAGCTCTGGACGCATTTGCGGACCTTGGCACAGGAGTCCCTGGTGTCCAGGTTTTCCAGCATATCGTCGTCTACGCTGATCACGTCCATCAGGGACAGGGCGTTGCCCTCCCGGTCGGACTCAATGGAGTCGGAGAGAGAGACGTCCCCCTGGTATTTCCGCTGGCTGCGGAAGTACATCAAGATCTCGTTCTCCACACAGCGGCTGGCATAGGTGGCCAGACGGACGTTCTTGTCCGGCTTGAAGGTAGAGATTCCCTTGATGAGCCCGATGGTCCCGATGGAGAGCAGGTCATCCTGGTCGCTGGCCTGGACATAGTATTTCTTCAGTATGTGGGACACCAGGCGTAAATTGTGCTCGATGAGCTTGTTCCTGGCCTCCATGTCCCCCTGGGCAAAGCGCGCTAAGTATTCCCGCTCCTCCTCCGCCTTCAAGGGCCGGGGGAAGGAGCCGGTATTGCCCAGCCGCAGGGGAAAGCAGACCGTATTGAGCAGCAGCATGAGCCACGCTGTAATCATTGGCAACACCTCCTACGTTCTACTCTATTCCCCTGTGCCTGTCTCCCTTTCCTAAAATTTACCGCTGTATACACAAACCCGCAGGCGGAGTCTGTCCGTCTGCGGGTTTTGTGGGTGCAGGTCAAAAGCCTTTTCTTTGGGGGACTTTACCGTCCCGCGGGCTTATGACCGCTCCGTTGTCTTAGGCTCCACAAGCACTTCCATGGGAATCCCAAAGACCTTGCTGATCCTGTAGACCAGAGAACAGGAGGAGTTGGTATCCTTGGTGAGCAGATTACGTAAATGACGATCCGTAATCCCTAGCTGTTCCGCCAAGGCTTCCTCTGTCAGCTTTCGTGCCTTCATCTCCCGCCGCAGGATCTCATGGTTCAGGAGTGCTAAAGCGGCCATACTTACACCTCCTTTCTTGATCCTAGCATAAAGAAAATGTAAGGCTAAAAAAAGGAACAATATTTCTCCTCTGGCGAATTATCCCGAATTTTGGGATATTAACCGGAAAACCGTTTCATAAACAAAAAAACAGGTCCGAAAAAACGAACCTGTTTTGGACGGCAGCGGGGCCTCTACGCCCTGCCCGCGCCCTCGATTTCCACGGAAAGCCCCCTCTGCCGCGCCAACTGCAATAGGCTGCGGTTGCCCTCGTTCATACTCCCGAAGCGCTCCACACAACAGATCAGCCGCCGGCACTGGCCCACCACGGCGGCGGCCTCCTCCAGGGCCCTGGGACCGATGGGCTCAAAGGCCTGCTCCGTGATCAACCGCGCCGCCAAGGCACGGGCCACGGGAAGGTCCACGTCATTCTCCTGGAGCACCCCCGCCCCAAAGGGAATGCCCTGGCGCTGCAAGCGGCGGTAGACGGGAATCCCGCTGCCCCCGCCACCAATGACGAACACCTCCGGCTCCCCTGCCACCGAGGGGAGCTCCAGGCTGCCATAGCTTGGGTCAAAGCTGCCCTGGGTCACGCCGTATAGCTGGTGGATATACCCGGCGGTAAACACCTCCTCCGGCGTCCCCCAGCGCTGGATCCCGCCCTCGCCTACGCAGAGGACAAGGTCAGACCCCTTCTGTGCCAAATCCAATTCATGTAAACTCATGACCACAGCCAAATTCCGGCTATGGACCAGCTTTTTCAACAATTCTAGCAGCTCCAATTTGTAGCGGATATCCAAAAAGGAAGTGGGCTCATCCAGGATCATCACCTGGGGTTCTTGGCAGATTGCACGAGCCAGCATCACCCGCTGGCGCTGGCCGTCGCTGAGGCGGCGAAACTCCTGATCCCGCAGTTCCTTCACCCCCACCAGCTCCATGGCCGCCTCCACCTGCGCCCGGTCCGCCGGGGTGAGCAGACCCAAGCGCCCGGTGTGGGGGTAGCGTCCTGTGCCCACCACCTCCTCGCAGCGCATCAGCTCCGGCATCACCCGCTCGGTGGTGAGGATGGACAACTGCAACGCCAGCTCCCGCTCCGGCAGTTGGCGCAGCTCCTTCCCCTGCAACAGAACTGTCCCCCCCACAGGGGCCAAGAGTCTGGAGAGAGTTTTTAACAGCGTAGATTTCCCCACCCCATTGGGTCCAATGAGGGTAAGGATCTGTCCGGGGCGCACTGCCAGGCAGATATCCTCCAGCAGCGCCTTTCCCCCATAGCCCACCGATAGGTTTTGGCTGTGTAAAATTGGCTGCTCCATATCCCTCACATCCTCTGGCGGCGTAGCATCACCGCAATGACCACCGGCGCCCCCAGCAGCGCGGTCACAGAGCTGATGCTCAACTCCGTGGGGGCAAAGACTGTCCGGGCAATCATGTCGCACAGCAGGCAGAACACCGCCCCCCCCAGAAAAGAGGCAGGCAGGATCACCAGGGGCTTGGCTGTGCGAAACAGCCCCTTCACCAACTGCGGCACCGCGATGCCCACAAAGGAGATGGGCCCGGCAAAGGCAGTCACGCAGGCGGAGAGCAGGCCGGAGAGGAGGATCAGCGCCACTCGAAAGGGCTTGATCCGCACCCCAACGTTGGCGGCATAGCTCTCCCCCAGCTGATACGCCGCCATGGGCTTGGCCAGCAACAGCGTACACAGCATCGCCACCGCGATCACCGGCGTCATGGTGCGTAGGTTCGCCCAGGATAGGCCGGAAAAACTGCCCATAGACCAGTTGTGCAGGTTGACGATGTTGCTGTCGTCGGCAAAATTCACCGCAAAATCGGTGATGGCGGAGCAGATATAGCCGATCATCACGCCGCAGATGATGAGCATAGACCGGCTTTTCACCCGTCCCGCAATCAGCAGCACAAAGCCCATGGAGATCATGGAGCCCACAAAGGCCGCCGCGATCCACGCCACCGAGCCCAGCACGATGCCCCGGCTCAGCGCCGCGATGGTCACCAGGGCCACCACCAGCTTCGCCCCGGAGGAGATGCCCAGCACAAAGGGGCCCGCAATGGGGTTGGCAAAAAAGGTCTGGAGAAGGAACCCCGCCACCGACAGCGCTCCGCCCAGGATGGCCGAAGCCAACACACGGGGCAGGCGGCTGCGCATGAGGATCTGCGCCTGGGGGGTGTCCTGCTCCCGTCCCAGGAGGATCGCCAGGACCCGCTCTGGCTCCAGGGCCACACTGCCGGCGAAAATCCCCAACAGAAGCAGCGCCGCCAACAAAAGCAGCAAGAGCAGGTAGCCCAGGGCGTACCGACGGTTCTGTTTCATGCTCCCTCTCCCTTTTGTCTCCTACTGGGTCAGGCGGTATAGGACGTTCATCTCTGCGCCCTTTTCCGCCTTTCCGCTGACAATGTTGTGGATATCCAGGATGATGTCCCCCACGGCGGTGGTCTGCTGGAACATGCTCTTGCCAGTACACCAGACCTTTCCCGTCTGCACCGCCTTGAAGTCTGCCAACAGCCCGTCCTTTTCCACAAGCTGCTCAATGGTCTCCAGCTCGCCGTCAATGGCGCTGTTGTAAATCAAAACATCCGCGTCCCAGGCCCCCGCATAGAAGGCCTCCATCTGCATGTTCACCGTGGACAGAGCAGTTTCCTCCCCTGGCAGCGATGAGAACACATAGTTCCCCCCGGCCAGTTGGATCATCTTGGCCACATAGTCCCCCGGTTTGCGCACATTGGCCGCGCCGTTGGCGGTGATGTAGAAAAATGCCACCGTCTGGTCCCCGCTCTCCTGCTCCAGGATATCAGACAGGCGGGCCAGCTCCTGGTCGAACCAGGCATCGGCCTCCTGACTTTTGCCGGTGAGCAGGCCGTAGAGCCGGACCCACTCCATCCGCCCCAGGGGATGGGGCTCATAGCTGGAGCGCTCCACCATCACCGGCAGGCCCAGGGCCGTCAACTGCTCCAGGGTCTTGGGGCTGTGGTGGATCATGGTGGACTCCACAACCAGGTCACAGCCCTCGGTGACGATGCGCTCATAGTCCGGCTCACTGTACTTGCCCACATAGAGCATCTCCCCCCGGTCCAGGGCCTCCACCACCTCCGGCAGACGCCAGTTGGACCGCTGGGTGCTGGTCATACACACGGTATGCAGGGCGTCGATCTGGCGGAAAAAATCCATGGCGGAGGAGGCCGCAAGGTAAATGCGCGCTAAGGGCTGTTGCAGCACGACAATGTCCTGCGTCAGCCCCTCCGGTACTGCCTTGCCCTCTGGCACCAGGAGATAGCGGCCACTATCCTCTATGGTGATCAGGGCATAGTCCCCCGGATAAAACGCCACATCGAATTGCTGGGCGTATTCCAAGTCCATGTGATGGTCCGGCTCCATGCTGTCCCAGGCCACTGTCTCAGTGGCCTGGGAGGGCGCTTTTCTCCCTCCTTCCCCCACTTCCCCGCAGGCGGTGAGGAGCAGCAGAAAAAGCATAAGAACGATGGGTAGGCTGGAACACTGTTTCATGCCGCGGCCTGTAAGCTTTCCGCAGCGAAGGTCAGAGTATATTCGATCTCATGGGCTGTGCTCATGGCCACGGTATCCGCAATGACCTTCACAGGGGCATCAAAACAAATCAGGGGAACCTCAAAGGTGGAGTTGCCCTGGGTGTTGACCGGAAGATATTTTTCCCCCTCCACCAGCATATAATCGTAGTTGGCGCTGCCCCACTCCAGAGTGACGGTAGCGGCCCCCTGCTCCACCTTTACCACCGCTGGAGAGGTCACACTGGCCCGACCGGAACCGCCGTTCAAGCTCACTTCCACAGTGTATGCCCCATCTTCCAGGGCCAAGCTTTGAACGGTCACCTGTTCCTTGGGGGTTTGATAGGCCTGGGCCGGAAGTTCATCGGCGCGGAACACCAGGGTGCGGTCATACCACAGCTCCTTTTTCTTGCTAAATGCCGCGCAGGAGAGTTCCTGATCCAGGGCCTCCACAGGTACGATAAAGCTATGGCTGCCGTCGGCATTCTCCGTAAAGGGGATATAGGCCGATTCTTCTGCCGCCGCAGCTTCCTCCCCAGTGCCCATGTATACATAGAGATAGCCGGTACCACCCATGGTCATAGTGGCGGTCATCTCTCCATCTTGCACTGTCAACGTGCAGGCTTCGATGGAAAACATGGAGGAACTGGAATCCACCTGGATGTCATATTCCCCATCCAAGAGCTCCTCCCCGGAGACAGGCGTTAAGCCCTGGGTGTCCAGCTCCACTGGGGTGGCCATATCCGACTCCCCTGCCACTTGTTTGTCAGCCTTCGGCTCCCCGCCGCAGCCTGCCAGGCACAGCAGCGCCAACAGGCAGGCCAGCGCACAGTTTCGTTTACTTTTTCTCATAACAAGTCCTCTCTTTTCCTCGATTTATTCGCTCAGAGACTGGATCGCCGCCTGGGCGTGCTCCACCAAGAGCTGTTGGATCTCCTCCAGCTCCCCCAAGCCCTGGACCAGGCAGACCACCTCATAGCCTGCCGCGTCAAACACAGACTTCCAGGAATCCTCCTCGTCTCCAGCCATGTCGTTGTTGGCATGGTCCCCGGCTACGATCATCAGGGGCATCAGCACCACCCGGCTATACTCCCCTGACTTTACACTGTTGAGCACATCCTCCACGGTAGGTGCGGCCTCCACCGTCCCCACATAGTAATGGTCAGCGCCTTGATCCTTTAACACCTGTTGGAGCTTGGTATATACTCTGTTGGACGCAGCCGTGGTGCCGTGGCCCATAAAGCAGATGGCCGTCTCGCCGTCGTCGTAGTTCTTGGTAGCCTTGATGATGGCTGCCGCCACAGTTTGGAAGTCCCGGTCACTGGTGAGCAGGGGCTTCCCGATAGCCAGGCCCTGAAAGGCATCGGCATAGGTCCCAGCTTCCTCCACCAGTTCGTTGTACTCCAAGCCGTCCAACAAATGGGTGGGCTGGATGGCCAGGCGGGTGACATCGTTGTCCATGGCCCGCTTCAACGCCTCCTCCACGTTGTCAATGCTCACATTGTCCCGTGATTTCACGTGGTCAATGATGATCTGGCTGGTGAAGCCCCGGCGGACGCTCCAGTCGGGAAAGGCAGTCTCCATCGCCGCCTCAATGGCCCCGATGGTCAAGCGGCGGCTGTCGTTGTAGCTGGTGCCAAAGCTGACCACCAGCAGCTCATCCGCCTCGATCTCGTCTTGATTGCGGGGGTTGTCTAGGGAGGCGTCCCCAGTGTCGTAGTTCTCCGCCTCTGCGGGTGCGGAGACAGGCGCCTTGTTTTCCATCTCCTCCTTGCTGTCCCCGCAGGAAGCCAGCAGGCTCATCAGCAGTACCGCCAGCAGGATGGATAGGAATCGTTTCATTGGTATGTACCTCCTAAAAGTATTCCACACAGGAAGGTACAGAAACCAGACCCCTGGCCCAGTGGGCAAAAGAAAAACCCTTTGCACCACAGAGCAAAAGGCGTCGCAAAACAAACATTACCGTCCAAAAGGCAATGCCGGAAAACGATACGGCCAAAAACTCGTGACCTGGGAGCAAACTCCCTGTACCAAGCAAAACGGCAGGTTTCCTGGCTGATGGATCCACACACCCGGCAGCCTTCCCAACCTCTCGGTCAGTGGCCGCGTCCTTGGACGCCTTGCCGTGTATTCCCCAATCACAGTGACGAGTTCGTACAGGATTCTCACCTGTTTCCCTTTTACCCCCTGGCCCCGCGCCGAAAGATGCGGTCAGAGGCACCGTCTGCTTTTTGATTCACTTGTGCTGGGAGCATTATAGCATGGGGCAAAAATGCTGTCAAGCAGGGCTGTCTGTCCCACTTCTGAAGCAAAGTCAACAGAACATAGGATAGGAAAAGAGACGTACAGGCGATCCTGCACGTCTCTTCTTGATCCATTACAGCTTTTCTTTGACCTTTGCAGCCTTACCCACGCGGTCACGCAGATAATACAGCTTGGCCCGGCGGACCTTACCTCTGCGGACGGTCTCCACCTTTTCGATCACAGGGCTATAGAGGGGGAACACCTTTTCCACGCCCACGCCATAGGAGATGCGGCGGACGGTGAAGGTCTCGTTGATGCCGCCATGCTTCTTGGCAATGACGGTGCCCTCGAACACCTGGATACGCTCCCGGTTGCCTTCCTTGACCTTCAGGTGGACACGCACAGTGTCACCCACGGTAACGGAAGGGGCTTCCTTCTCCGGCATGTTTTTCTCAATAAAGCTCTTCATGAGATCCATAGTCTTTTTTCCTCCTGTCATACAGGCGTTCGTGGGGACTGACATCCGCAGCTTTGGCGGTGCCCCAGAGGACCACCCTTTTTCATAGACCAAGGGGTATTTTATCAGCTATCCCAGGGGCTTGTCAAGCAAAATTTTACTTCTTTCCCCCTCTTTTATGAAAGCTGTGATGTTTTCTTGGTTGAGGACGAAGTCATAGCTGTTCAGATCTCCCCGGCGGGTCCAGCCGATGGTGTTCCAAAAGGCGTTGCCACCGTCGTTGCGGGTATAGGCCACCAGGGTAATTTTGTTGATCTGCTCCCGTTTCAGCGCCTCCATGGCAAAGACCACCATGCGCTTGCCAATGCCTTGGCGGCGGTAGTTGGGGTCCACGCAGACGTGGTAAAAGCTCCCCTGCCGCCCATCGTGCCCGCAGAGGATGCCCCCCACGATCCGCTCCCCTGCCAAGGCCACCACGCTGGTGTCTGGGTTGCGGCGGAGAAAGCGCGTCACGTTCTCCTGGGTGTCGTCGATGCTGCGGATACCAAAGCCCTTGATGCGGGTCCAGAGGGCGTAGAGCTGGTCATAGTCTTTGGGTTGCATGGTGCGCAGGGTGATGGTCATGGTGTCGCCTTTCTCTGCTTCTGGGCAGTGTATGGAGTAGGCATTCACTATAGCAGATTTTACTGGTACTGTAAAGGGTGGAAATGTTAGGAAGGTTGCTTCCCTTGGGCTTCATTGACCAGCTGATAAACCACTGCCGCCAGGGGGACTCCCAGCAGCATCCCTGCCACCCCCAGCACGCCGCCGCCGATGGTGACGGCTACCAGCACCCACAGGCCTGGCAGGCCCACGGAGGCCCCCACTACCTTGGGGTAAATCAAATTTCCCTCCACCTGCTGGAGCAGAAACAGGAACAGCAGAAACAGCAGGGCCTTGGTGGGAGAGACCGTCAGAAGCATCACCGCCCCCAATCCTCCACCGATGTAGGCGCCCGCCACAGGGATGAGGGCAGCAAAGCCGGTCAGGGCCCCAATCATTCCCGCGTAGGGCAGGCGCAGAAGCAGCATACCCCCGGTGCACAACAGGCCCAGGATCACCGCCTCGGTACACTGACCGGTGATGTAGCTGCGAAAACACCGGTGGGTGGTCTGGGCCAGGGCGTGCAGTCTGTCCCACCAAGTGGGTTTCAAAAAACGCCGGGCCAAGTGCGCCCCCTGCTGGAGCAGTGCCTCCTGATTGGCCAGGAGATAGACGGAGAACACCAACCCGATCACCCCCGCCCCCACCCAGGACAGTAGGGAGGACACCAGCTCCGCCAAGGTCTCCGCCGCGCCCCCCAGGCCGGAGGTGAGCACTTGCAGGACCTGGTTCAGCAGGGCGTCCCAATCTGCCTGGGTCAGGGCCTCCATCACGGCCGGAGGCAGGAGGCCGTCCCGATGGGCCGCCGCCGTCACCTGGCGGAACAGCCCTGGCAGCTCCCCCAGCAGCACCTGGACGCAGGCGCTCAATTCTGGGAGCACCAGGCACACCAGCAAGCCCACTGCCCCGGCCAAGGCCAGGTAGGCCCCCAGCATACACAGCGGCCGGCGCAGTACCTCCAAGCCCCTCCACCGCCAGTGCCTCTCCCAGCAACGCATAGGGATATTCACCACATAGGCAATGCCGCAGCCCACGAAAAGAGGAACCGCCGCATGGAGCACCAGCCCCACCAAAGAGGCCGCCCCCGGCCAACAGCGGATGCACAGATATAGCAGAAATACGCTGACTCCCGCCCGGAAACAGACCTTCCACGGCAAGTCCATGGCTCCCCCTCCCCCATCGGCTCTATCCCTCACTGATATGCCCCTATGGAGGAAAATAGAAGTTGGCCCGGCAGCGCCGTCCTTTCGTTAGAAGAAATAGATATCGCCGCTGGCAAATTGAGACCAGTCCAGCTTTTGTCCGCAGCGGTCACAAAAGCGTTGATAGTCCCGCTCTAAGTCCGCTCCACAGCCGGGACAGACAGGATAGGCCGTACCCTTCTGGGTGGGGAGAAGGCAGCGGGCCGCCGTCACTCGTCGGGGCAAGGCCCCCATCATGCCCAGTAAGAGCTCGTTGGGTGTCACCCGTAAACCTGTGCAGATCTTCTCCAGAGAGGTCACAGACAGCGTACACCGATGGTGGATGAGCCGTCCTACAAAGCCCCTGCTGAGGTCGCAATCCTCCGCCAGTCTCTCCTGGCTGATGGCCTGTTCCTTACATTCTCTCTGCAAATATTGAGATAGATTGTCCAAAAACATCGAAACCGTCTCCTTTTTTTAGATGCTATCAGGATACCTACAAAAAGGGAAAATATCCAGGAAGTTTATTTCCTATGCCATTCAGCAAAAAGCCCATGAATACAAGCTTTTAAGTTTTGAAACCCATTGCTCCTTAACAAAAAAGCACGCAACTTCCAGCAAAAAGGAAGCTGCGTGTCTTTCTATTTATCAACATACTATCTTTTATCCTTATGAGAGCACAGAAAATAACGCCCCGTCGATCTCCCACAAATCATCCAGAGATATTTTTCTCCCATCTGCCATGTGGATACTTCGCGTATACCTGTCCAGCTTCTCCACCGCGCCCACAACGGTGACGTAAGCGCCCCCTGCTTTCCGCGTATCCGCCTGAAAATAGCAAATCTGCACCTCCGGCCGCTCCGCCAGGTGGTCTAAGAGGAATTGCAGCTTGCGGTCCAAACGCGCCTGTTCCTCCTCTCCCAGCTCCCGCCGGGCCTCAGTCTGCCGGGCCACCTCCTGGATCACCCTGTGGTACCCCGTGAGCGCCGCAAAGGGAGAGAACTGCGCTGCCCGGTCCTGGGCGGACATGCGGGGGTGCTTCTTGGAGGTGGGGTGTGGCAAAGAAAGGATATCGTCATATCGTCCGCTCATGCCCTGTGCCCTCCCACTTGTCCATTTCGTTCCACGGCGGTGGCTCCCTCCAGGAGATCCATCCCTTTGAGAACCGCGTTCTTTCCAAAGCGTTTCTTCAGGGTCAGCATGGTGGTCTGCAACTGCCGCTCCTGGGCAAGGGCCGCGTTTCTCTCTGCCCGCTGCCGCTCCAGGGCCCCATAGTCCGTAAAAAGGTCCATCTGCTCCGGGGTCTCAACTTGGGAAAGTGAGGCCAGGGGCACCACCCGCTCCGCCGTGAGATAGACTCGCCGGGCCAAAAGCGTTTTGTCTGTGACCCGGTCAAACAGGGCCAGGACCGCCTCCATGATCTCCTTCGTGGAGGCCGTGGGCTGTTCCAGCCGCGCTGTGCCGTGGGCGTGCTTGGGGATGGCGCGGCCGTAGAAGTCCTTGGTCACTTCTCCCTGGTATTGGCTGCGGCTTCCTGCGCTTTTGAGGTTTTCCCGGTCATAGCTTATGGTCAGAGTCACCCGGTCCGTGGCCAGCTCCCTGTCCACCAGATCCAGCACCAATGACTCCGTCATTTCCCGCACGATCAGTTTGGCCTTTTCCCAGGGGTAGGGAGACTGCAAGACCTGCCCCATCCCGATGCTGTTGGACCTTGGCTTGTATGCTTTGATCTCCGCGATGGTGCAGGGCTCCCACCCCCAGGCGTGGTCGATGAGCAGCTCGGCGTTGACCCCGAAGAGCTTGTATAGGAGCTCCTCATTGTAGCGGTCCTGCTCCCCACCAATGGAACAGCGGGCCACGTCCCCCATGGTATAAAGTCCGTGCTGGTTCAGCTTTTTGGCATAGTTGCGGCCCACCCGCCAAAAATCCGTCAGGGGTTGGTGGTCCCACAGTAGGCGGCGGTAGCTGAACTCATCCAGCTCCGCAATGCGCACGCCGTCTTTGTCGGCAGGGATACGCTTGGCATAGATGTCCATGGCCACCTTGGCCAGGTACAGGTTGGGCCCAATGCCCGCCGTGGCCGTGATCCCCGTCTCCCGGAGGACATGGGAAATCATCCGCTTGGCTAGGGCGCGGGCAGAACAGTGGTAGAGCTTCAAATAGCTGGTGGCGTCGATGAACACCTCGTCGATGGAATAGACATGAATGTCCTCCGGCGCAACGTAGTTGAGATAGATGTTAAAAATCTCTCCGCTGCACGCCATATAGCGGGCCATCTGAGGCGGTGCCACGATGTAGTCCAAGGCCAGCTCCGGGGAGGTTTTTAACGCCGCGTCATTCCAGGAGGCATCGGTGAACCTTTGCCCCGGCGCGTTGCGCCGCCGCTGGTTGTTGATCTCCTCCACCCGTTGGACCACCTCAAACAGACGGGGCCGGCCAGGGATGCCATAGGCTTTCAAGGCTGGGGAAACTGCCAGGCAGATGGTCTTTTCCGTCCGGCGCAAGTCCGCCACCACAAGGTTGGTGGTCATGGGGTCCAGTCCCCGCTCCCGGCATTCCACGGAGGCATAAAAGGATTTCAAGTCAATGGCGATGTACCACCTATTTTTCATGACCGCTCCCTCCTCTGAGAATCCCGGAGACCTCTGTAATCTGTCCCCTGTAATACTCACCGCAGTTGAAAATCAGTACCGATTTTCAACTATTTTGACTATATTATAACCGGGGACTGTCTGCGGGGTCAACGGAAAGGCGTCGGAAAAGACTGGAAGCGGCAGTTTGCTGTCCTGAAAATAGGATTGCGATACCAAAGGGGCGGTGCCTAGCCAGCACCGCCCCTTTGGCTTATTCTAGTTTTTATCCTCTGGAATCGTTACGGTGTGCTTCCCTCACCGGCAGTGGTGGGAGCCATGGTGCCCATAGTTGTTCCCGCCATTGCCCCCGTGATGATAACCACCATTGGTTCCATTTTGGTAATACCCGTTGCAGCCATAGCAATTGCCGGTGCAGTTCGGGGTGCCATAGGGGCAGTGGTAGCTGTTGTTGCTGCCATTGGTGCTCCCATTCTGGTTATTATTCCAGATACAGTTGTTGCAGTTGCCCGTGCAGTTTGGTGTGCCGTAAGGGCAGTGATAGCCACTGTTGCTGCCGTTCGTGCTCCCATTCTGGTCCT
>CAJTQP010000026.1 GCA_910578575.1 uncultured Oscillospiraceae bacterium | reverse complement strand
CTCCGGCGAACCCATCCGGGGCCTGCGGCCCCTCCTTGGGCTTCGCCTGCGCTCCGGGTCTTAACCCGCTGCTCACGACGGCTCCGCGCTTCGATTGAAAAAGGTGGACGAAAACTTTAATTGGAGCATCGCTCCAAGAACACTTTCCCCGCCGCCCGCGCAAACAGCCGTGCCCCGGCCAGGGCCTCCTCCAAGGTATTCCCATGACTGCCCACCTCCACCAGGAAGGACCCCTTGGTGAGCTGCTGGTTGAACCGTGCCGTGCGCAAGGTGATGGGCCGGGCCAACTGGGGCCAGAGGGAGTTCATCTGCTGCTGCACGTTCATCACCAGGGCCAGGTGCTCCGGCCAGTCGGGGAACTCCGCCCCGGCGTCGTCGGAGCCTACCAGCATCATCACCTGGGCGGTGGACACCCCGTCCACTGTAATGACAGGCTTGTAGATGGTGCCGTCAGAGCCCACCAGGGCGTCCCGGTGGATGTCCAGCACCACCTGGATGGTGGGGTTCTGGGCCAGGATGGCCTCAATCCCCGCCCGCGAGCGGGTGTAGGCCTCGTTATAGGAGGGATAGTCATAGAGGGTGGTGTCGTGGATGACATTTAATCCCATTTCCGTGAAAATTCGCGTGATCTCGTCCCCCACCCGTATGATACTATGGGAGGGGTCCGTGGTGCGGGCGGTGCCGCTCTCCTGATAGGGGTCGTCCGCGTTTTGGGCGTATGCCTCCGTGGCGTGGGTGTGCATGATCAGGATTTGCGGCCCCGCCTCGGCGCTGCTGAGCTGGAGGCTGCTGCCCCCCTGGGCGATGGCGTCCAGGTCCACGGTCTTCTCCGTGCGGTTGTACAGGGAGACCCCCTGGCCGTTGAGATAGCCCGTCCCAGAGCCGGTGATGGTCTTGGGCTGGATCTGCTCCGGGGTCACCGCTTCCAGCTCCACCTCGTCCTCCCCGTCGTCCTCGGCGGTGGTGATCTCCTGAGGAGGCGCCCCCGCCGCCCAGTGGGACAGCAGGGCAGATTCCCCCAGCAGCAGCCGCTGAAGGAGAGGGACCGGCTCGTCCGCCGGGGTGGTTTGGGCGGAGAGGGCGGCGGAGAAGGCGTCCAAGTCGTTGAGGGCCTCCAGGTCGAAGCCGGCGGTGGCAACGGTCATGCCCAGGCCCGCCAGGGCCAGTAGGCCCCCCAGGCCCCGCCGCAGTCCCCTGGTGGCAGCCTGCGTTTTTCGTTTCATTTGCATCACGCTCCCGTATCTCCCATGGTATGCGGGGCGGGACGGGACAAGAACTGCAAGGAGGTGGCTTTTTTGAAGAAGCTGTGGAGCAAACTGTGGGAGGCGGAGGCTGTCCGCTTCCTGCGGGAGGCCCTGACCCTGTATTTTAGCTGCCGGGCCCCCCAGGCGGCGGCATGTCTGGCCTACTTCCTGCTGCTGACGGTGTTCCCCATGCTCATCTGCGTGTCCTTCATCTTGGGCCTGGTGAACATCGACATCGTGAGCCTCATGGAGAGCTTGGAGAGCGTCCTCCCGGCCCAGGCCCTGGACGTGCTCAGCGGCTACCTGCGCTATATCTCCTACCGCCAGAGTCCAGGATTGTTCATCGCGGGGCTGGTGGCGGGGTGGTTCTCCGCGGCGGCGGCCTTTCGCACCATCACCCGCGTGATCTTAGACGTGTACACCGAGGTGTCCCAGTCCATGGTCCGGGGGATGGTGGTCAGCGTGGTCTTTCCCCTGGCCCTGCTGCTGACCGTTGACCTGTCCATCATCGTGGTGGTCACAGGGCAGCGGACCTTGGAGAATCTGAGCCAGCACCTGCCCTTCCTGGACCAGACCATGGAGCCCTGGGTGTGGCTGCGGTATCTGCTGCTGTTCTCCATCTTCTATCTGTTCATCCTGGCGGTGTTCGTCATGGCCGCCCCCAAGGGGACCCCCAGGGCGCCCATGATGGTCAGCAGCCTGGTCTGCGCCCTGGCCTTGGTGACGGCCTCCGCCCTGTTCTCCTGGTTCATTGGCCTGTCCTCCCGCTACTCCCTGGTCTACGGATCCCTGGTGTCCATCATCATCCTTCTGGTGTGGCTGTACTTCTGCGGACAGATCCTCTTTTTGGGGATCGTGTTCACCAGCGTGTGGTACCGCCGCTGGCCGGAGGGGAAGCTGGACCTTTGGCGGCATTGGCGGTGAAGAATGGATTGATACCAGGAGCGCGGCGTGGTACAATAGAGAAGAAAGCCCCAGGGGCGTGTCAAGACGAAAAAGGAGGCCGGCCATGAGCAACCGTGAACGATGCGACGCGATTTTAGACAGCTTTAGTGATGCCCAACTGGTCAACGTTGCCGCCATGCTCCAAGCCATGCGGCAGACCATTGATGACCTGGAGGACGAGGCCTTTTGCCAGCGGATGATTGAGGACTATGAACGTGACCCGGACAAGGGTGACCCCATGCCTCTGGAGGACTTCGCCAAAGAGCTGGGGATCGAGCTATGAAGTATAGGATTGTCATTGAGCGCCCGGCGCGCAAGTTTATTCAGAAGCAGCCGCGGGACCAGCAGGAGCGGATCGTGACTGCCCTCTATAAGCTCCCCTATGAGGGGGATATTGTGCCCATCCGTGGACAAAAGGGACGCTATCGGCTCCGGATTGGCAGTTATCGAGCTATTTACGATCTCTACCAAGAGGTCCTGACGGTCAGTGTCATCAAGGTTGACAATCGAGGAGACGTGTATAAAGGGTGATATCCAACAAAAGCGGGAGCATGCAGCTCCCGCTTTTGTTGATGGGGTAGTCCCCCTGCAACCAGGCAGCGCAGGGGCTGTCAGCTCGCCTTTTTCCGCCTTGTAACCAGGGGAAAACTATGATATAATATTTCATCACACTACACTTCAACTTATCGATCTCGGCCGCCCCGGCGGCCCGTGCCCATGGAGGCGCAATGATGCAACAGAGTTTTCCCAACATGGTTTCCAAGCTGACGGATGCCGGGCTGCGCACGATGCTGGCCGCCGGTCTGGTCTTTGCCGGCCTCACCGCCTACTACAATCTCTGGCTGTGCCTGGGGGAGGTGGTTGCCCTGCTGGTGCTCTACCTGCTGCTGCGGGAGAGCAAGGCCCGGCGCAGAAACGCCCTGCTGGCCTATCTGGACGGCATCACCAGCGACGTCAACTGTGCTTCCCGCCAGACCATGATCGGTTCCCCCCTGCCCATCCTCATCCTGCGCCCGGACGACGAGGCGATCATCTGGAGCAACAGCCACTTCCTCCGGGTCACCGGAAGCAAGGACCACATCTTCGAGACCAATCTCTCCGCCCTGGTGCCCAACTTCCAGACCCAGTGGCTCCTGGACGGCAAACACCTGTGCCCGGAACCGGTGCAGGTGGGGGAGCGGTACTACCTGGTCTACGGCAACCTGGTGTGCGTGGAGGGGGAGAGCCAGTTCCTGGCCACCACCTACTGGGTGGACATCACCCGCTACGCGGACATTGACGAGAAATACCAGCGCACCCGCCAGGTGCTGGGCATCATCCAGGTGGACAACTACGACGACCTGGCCCGCGGCCTGGAGGAGGGGGAGCGCTCCAACCTGCGCTCGGAAATCAACAACCACATCGCCGACTGGCTGGAGCCGGTCCACGGGATGCTGTGCCGCTATAGCCGGGACCACTATCTCTTCCTCCTGGAATCCGGCACCCTGCAAGAGCTCCAGCGGAAAAAGTTCGCCATTTTGGACGACATCCGCCGGGTCCAGAGCCCCAACGGCGTGGCCGCCACCCTGTCCATCGGCCTGGGCCTCAGCGCCCCGGACCCCAAGACCCTGTTCCAATACGCCTCCCTGGCCCTGGACATGGCCCTGAGCCGGGGCGGGGACCAGGTGGTGCTGAAAAACGGCGACAGCTTCTCCTTTGTGGGGGGGCGGTCCAAGGAGGTGGAGCGGCGCACCAAGGTGAAGAGCCGGGTGGTGGCCTCCGCCCTCTCCGAGCTCATGGCAGGGACCCAGCGGGTGCTCATCATGGGCCACAAGTTCCCGGACCTGGACGTGGTGGGGGCGGTGGCCGGGGTGTGCGCCCTGGCGAGAAAGCGGGGGGTACCCGTCCACGCGGTGAAAGCCCCCGCCCCCTTCCCGGCGGAGGATATGGCCCGGAGTCTCATGGCCCTGCCGGAGTACAAGGGGGTCTTCCTCCCCACCGAGGAGCTGCGGCACCTGGCGGGGCCAGACGCCCTGGTGGTGGTGGTGGACACCAACCGCCCGGAGCAGACCCAGGCCCCGGAGCTGCTGAAAAGCGGGGCCCGCGTGGCCGTCATCGACCACCACCGCCGGGCGGCCTCCTATATCGAGAATCCCGCCCTGAGTTTCCACGATCCCTACGCCTCCTCCGCCAGCGAGTTGGTGACGGAGCTGGTGCAGTACGCCCTGGACAGCGGGGACCTGCTCCACGCCGAGGCGGAGGCCCTGCTCTCCGGCATCGTCCTGGACACCAAGAGCTTCACCATGCGCACCGGCAGCCGGACCTTTGAGACGGCGGCCTTCCTGCGCAAGTCCGGGGCGGACATCAGCAAGGTCAACCGCCAGTTCCAGAACGACCTGGACGACACCCTGCGCAAATATAGCATCATCCAAGGTGCCCAGACCTACCGGGGCAACATCGCCATCGCCTCTTCCACTGCCAGAGTGCCCCGGATCATCGCCGCCCAGGCGGCAGACGAGTTATTGAAGATCGCCGGGGTGGATGCCTCCTTCGTGCTCTTTGCTGAGCCGGAGCAGCTCTACCTCTCCGGCCGCTCCCGTGGGGATGTGAACGTCCAGGTGATCTGTGAGATGCTAGGGGGGGGAGGCAACGCCGCCTCCGCCGGGGCCCAGTTCCCCGGCCAGACCATGGAGCAGGTGCTCCCCGCCCTCACCGGGGCCATCGACCGCTATCTGGACGAGGACAGTTGATTGACCGGGGCGCGTTGGGAAAGCGCGGGCCGATGGGTACATTGGCCCCTACGAATCGAATGCCTGTAGGGGGCGATGTACCCATCGCCCCATCCTATAAAAAACAAACACAGAAGAATGGAGGACATTTGTTATGAAAGTCATTTTACAACAGGATGTGAAGGGCCAGGGCAAGCGGGGCCAGTTGGTGAACGTCTCCGACGGCTATGCCCGGAACTTCCTGTTCCCCAAAAAGCTGGCCGTGGAGGCCAACGCCGAAAACGTGAACACCATGAAGATGCAGGACAAGGCCAAGAAGGCCCAGATGGCGGCGGAGAAGGCCGAAGCGGAGGCCATCGCCAAACAGTTGAAGGACGTGGTGGTGAAGATCCCCGCCAAGGCCGGCACCAACGGTCGCCTCTTCGGGGCTGTCACCTCCAAGGAGGTCTCTGACGCCCTGCAAGCCCAGCACGGCATCGCCATCGCCAAGAGTAAGATCGTCCAGGAGGAGCCCATCAAGGCCTTCGGTGCCTACCAGCTCAAGTGCAAGCTGGGCTATGAGATCTCCGGCACGGTACATGTGGAGGTTTTGGAGGAGAGCTGAGAGCGGGCAGCGCATCCTGACCGGACGTAGGCGGAGACCGGCGGGCCGCCCAGGGGGGCGGCCCCTACATCCAGGGTGGTTGGCACGCAAGACGGGCCCGTTCACACGGCAGGTCTACCACGCAGATTGTGAACCGACGGGTGGTGAGGACTGCGGCGCGTCTTGGTAGGGGCCGGCGCCCTCGCCGGCCCGTGGGGATTCCACACACGTTGTTTGACACACCGCCGCGGGTTCCCACCTGCGTTGTTGCTGGGATTCTACGGCCTGGATGGACCACGGTCCCCCAATGACAATAAGAAGGAGGTGAACCCCCATGGACGAATCCCTGCTGCTGCGGCAGATCCCCCACAGCGTGGAGGCGGAGCAGTCGGTGTTGGGCGCCCTGCTCATCGACCCGCGCTGCATCCCCGACGTGGTGGAGGCCCTCACAGGCGAGGACTTCTACCTAAAAGCCAACCGGGAGATCTATGAGACCATCTATGGCATGTTCAACTTCTCCGCCGCCATCGACCCGGTGACGGTGCTGGAGCAGATGCGCCGCAACGGGGTCTATGATGAGAATAGCTCCCGGAGCTACCTCCTCCAGCTGATGGAGATCACCCCCACGGCGGCCAACGTCATGGAGTACGTGCGCATCGTCAAGGACAAGGCCCTGCTGCGCCGGGTGTACGACACCGCCGGGGAGCTCACCGCCCTGGTCCAGGAGGGGGGCGAGAGTGCCCAGGCCGTCCTGGACTTGGCAGAGCAGCGGATCTACGCCATCCGCCAGGGCCGCAGTGCCCAGGGGGTAGAGCCTCTGAGCAAGATCCTGGTGGATGTGTGCGACCGGCTCCAGGAGCTCTCCGCCTCCGGCTCGGAGATCCCCGGCATGGCCACCGGCTTCGGGGACCTGGACCGGACCCTCACGGGCTTCCACCCCACGGAGTTGGTCCTGCTGGCCGCCCGGCCGGGGATGGGTAAGACTTCCTTTGCGTTGAACATCCTGCTCCACGCGGGGAAGTTTTCCAAAAAGGCCGTGGTGTTCTTCTCCCTGGAAATGAGCCGGGAGCAGCTGGCCACCCGGCTGCTGTCCAGCGAGGCCTTTTTGGACAACAAAAAGCTCATGACCGGGCGGCTGAACCAGGACGACTGGGACAAGGTGACCCTGGCGGCCACCGCCCTGTCCCATACCTCCATCTACATCGACGACAACCCCAGCCTCTCCGTGGCGGACATGAACGCCAAGTGCCGCCGGATGGAGAATTTGGGGCTGGTGATCATCGACTATTTGCAGCTGATGCAGTCCTCCGGCATGGGGCGCAGCTATTCCGGCGAAAACCGCCAACAGGTGGTGGCGGACATCAGCCGGGCCCTGAAGATCATGGCCAAGGAGCTGCGGGTGCCGGTGCTGTGCCTGTCCCAGCTCTCCCGCGCCAACGAGAGCCGGTCGGACAAGCGGCCCATGCTCTCGGACCTGCGGGAATCCGGAGCCATCGAGCAGGACGCCGACGTGGTGATGTTCCTCTACCGGGAGGACTATTACAACAAGGACAGCGACAAGCACAACCAGGCCGAGTGCATCATCGCCAAGAACCGCCGGGGGGAGACCACCACCATCCCCCTGCAATGGCTGCCGGAGTTCACCACCTTCTCCTCTGTGGAGAACAACTATGAAGAACCTTACTGAGCTCTCCCGCCAGGTGCTGGCCTTTGGGGACGGGTTTGGGATGTTCCCAAAGGGGGGCACCCTTCTGTGTGCCCTCTCCGGGGGGACAGACTCCATGGCCCTGCTGACCCTCCTGTTGGAGCTGGCGCCGCTGCGGGGGCTGCGCATTCACGCCGCCCACTACGACCACCAGCTCCGGGGGGCGGAATCCCAGCGGGACGCGGACTTTGTCCAGGACTGGTGCCGGCGGCAGGGGGTCCCCCTGCACCTGGGCCGGGGAGATGTGGCCGCCGTGGCCGCCCAAGGGGGCCGGGGCATCGAGGACAGCGCCCGGCAGCTGCGCTATGCCTTCCTGGAGGAGACGGCCCAGAGCCTGGGAGAGGACAGCTTGATCGCCACCGCCCACAACGCCGGGGACAACGCCGAGACGGTGCTGCTCCACCTGCTGCGGGGCAGCGGGCTGGACGGCCTGACGGGTATCCCCCCCCGGCGAGGGAGGCTGTGCCGCCCCCTGCTGGAGTGCTCCCGGCAGGCGCTGGCAGACTATTTGACCCACCGGGGCATCCCCCATGTGGAGGACAGCTCCAACGCCGACGTGACCTATCGCCGCAACTTGCTGCGCCGGGAGGTGATGCCGGTGCTGGAGACCATCAACCCCGGCTTTCCCCGCCGCCTGGCGGCGAACTTGCACCACCTGCGGGCCGATCGGGACTTTTTGGACGGCTTAGGCCGGACCCTGGCCCAACAGGGGGAGACCACGGCGGAGGGGATCTCCCTGCCGGTGAAAGCCCTTCGGGAGGCCCCACCTCCGGTGGCCATCCGAGGGGTGAAGGCGGTGCTGGAGGACCTGGGCCGCTGGGAACACAGCGCCGCCCATTTGGAGGCGGTGGTGGACCTGGCCCTGGGGGACCAGCCCGCCGGGCAGTGCGACCTGCCCCAGGGGCTTCGGGTCCGGCGGCAGTATGACCGCCTGCTCTTTGCCCTGGTCCAGGAGGAGGCCCCGCCGCCTCCACCGGCCTTGGAGATTCCCGGCCCCGGTGTCTACCACTGGGGGGACTGGACCCTCCAACTCACCCCCGCCATTTGTCCGGAGGGGGCAGAGGGGGGCTGGTATTTTCGGGACCTGGCATTCCCGTTGACGCTACGCACCCGGCGGCCAGGGGACCAATTAAAGCTCCCCCGGCGGCGGGAGAAGCCCTTGAAAAAATGGTATATCGACGAGAAGGTCCCCCGGCCTTGCCGGGACAGCCTCCCGGTGCTGGCAGATGCCCAAGGGCTCCTGGCGGCGGTAGGCTTGGGCCCCCACGCCCCCCGCTTGGCGGCGGCAGGGGAGCGGGCCTTCCTGTGTTCCATCGCAAAGCCAAACGAATCGATAGAATAGACAGAAAGGAAGAGACAGCAGCCATGATGGAAGAAGATATGAAGGAGATCCTCTATACGAAGGAGGAAGTGGCGGCACGGATCCGGGCCATGGGGGAACAGCTGACCAAGGACTACGCAGGGGAACTGCCGATGGTGGTGGGGGTCCTGCGGGGCTCCTTCATCTTTATGGCGGACCTGGTGCGCAGCATCCAGACCCCCCTGGAGCTGGACTTCGTGGCCGCCTCCTCTTACGGCTCCTGGGCGGTGAGCACCGGGAAGGTGGAGATGCGCCTGGACCTGGAGAAGGAGATCATGGGGCGGCATGTGCTGCTGGTGGAGGACATTCTGGACACCGGGCGCACCCTGTCCAAGCTGGTGGAGGAGCTGAAAAAGCGCCACCCCGCCTCCCTAAAACTCTGCGTGCTCCTGGACAAGCCGGAGCGGCGGGTGACGGAGATCGAGGCGGATTACGTGGGCTTCACGGTGCCCGACGAGTTCGTGGTGGGCTGCGGCCTGGACTTCAACCAAAAATACCGCCAACTCCCCTACATTGGAATTTTGAAACCCAGCATTTACGAATGATGCAGAAGGATGTGATTGCTTGAAGCGAAATGCGAGCCCCCTGCGGGCCCTGATCATGGTGGCCTGCCTGCTGGCCCTGGTGTTCTGCGCCACCACCCTGTTCCGGGACGTCACCGAAAAGGCGGATTACTCCTACGGGGATATCCGGGACTTCTTTGAGAAGGAACAGGTGTTGTACCTGAAGGTGGACGACGACACCCTCACACTGACCCTGCGGGAGCCGGTGAACGGCAGCCAGACGGTGGCCTATTCCCTCTACGACTTCCAGCTCTTCTACGATGATTTCAACGACCTGGTGGTGGAGCAGTACCGGAAGGGGATCATCAAGGACTATGAGTACCCAGACAGCCCCTCTCCCACCTGGCTCAGCGGCATCCTCACCTGGGCGGTGATCCTGGTGGTGGTGGCGGTGCTGTGGTACTTCCTCTTCCTGCGCCGGGCCCAAGGGGGCGGCGGCGGTATGGGGGGCACCAGCCAGTTCGGCAAGGCCAGGGCCAGGACCCTGGCGGAGAGCGGCCGCCCCGTGACCTTCTCCGACGTGGCCGGGGCCCAGGAGGAGAAGGAGGAATTGGCGGAGGTGGTGGACTTCCTGCGCCAGCCGGACCAGTACACCAAGCTGGGGGCCCGGATCCCCAAGGGCGTGCTCCTGGTGGGCCCGCCAGGCACCGGCAAGACCCTGCTGGCCCGCGCCGTGGCGGGGGAGGCAGGCTGCCAGTTCCTGTCCATCTCCGGTTCTGACTTTGTGGAGCTCTATGTGGGCGTGGGCGCCTCCCGCGTCCGGGACCTCTTCGACCAGGCCAAGAAGACCTCTCCGGCCATCGTGTTCATCGACGAGATCGACGCCGTGGGCCGCCAGAGAGGCACCGGCCTGGGGGGCGGCCACGACGAGCGGGAGCAGACCCTGAACCAGCTGCTGGTGGAGATGGACGGCTTCTCCTCCAATGAAGGCGTCATCGTCCTGGCGGCCACCAACCGGGCGGATATCCTGGACCCCGCCCTGCTGCGCCCTGGGCGCTTTGACCGCCAGGTCTATGTGGGCCTGCCGGACATCAAGGGCCGGGAGGAGATCTTGCGGGTCCACGCCCGGAACAAGGCCCTGGGAGACGATGTGGACTTGCACACCATCGCCAAGGCCACCGCGGGCTTCACCGGGGCGGATCTGGAAAATCTCCTCAACGAGTCCGCCCTGCTCACCGCCCGCGCCCACCGGGCCTTCATCCGCATGGACCTGGTCCATGAGGCCATGTTGAAGGTCATTGCCGGGCCGGAGAAGAAGAGCAAGGTGGTCTCCGACCGGGCCAAGCGGCTCACCGCCTACCATGAGGCGGGCCACGCCGTGGTGATCCATGAGCTGGAGACCCAGGACCCGGTGCACCAGATCACCATCATCCCCCGCGGCGCTGCCGGCGGCATGACCATCTCCCTGCCGGAGGAGGATAAAGCCTATCAGTCCAGAGGGGAGCTGCAAGAGAGTATCTCCACCCTCCTGGGTGGCCGGGTGGCGGAGGAATTGGTGCTGGGGGATATGTCCACCGGCGCCTCCAACGACCTCCAGCGGGCCACCTCCATCGCCCGAAGCATGGTGATGAAGTACGGCATGAGCGACCGCCTGGGGGCCATCTCCTACGACAGCGACCAGGAGGTGTTCATCGGTCGGAGTATGTCCCAGACCCGGAGCTACTCCGAGGAGGTGGCGGGGCTCATCGACGAGGAGATCAAAAAGCTCCTGGACGAGGGCTACCAGCGCTGCCAGGAGATCCTCAACAGCCACCGGGAGGAGCTGGAGCGCACGGCGGAGTATTTGTTGGAGTTCGAGACCATGTCCGCCGAGGACTTCGCCCTGGTGTTCGACGACCCGGAGGCCCTGGACCTGCGCAAGGCTGAGGAACGGGAGGACCGGGAGAAGCGGGCCAAGGTGGAGGCCGAGGAGCGGGAGCGGTTGAAGTCCCAGTGGGAAGAGGAGACCGCCAAGCGCCTGCGGGCCGCGGACGAGATGTTGAAGAATAGCGTCGAGCTGCCGCCTCTGGAGGAGGAGCAGACGGCGCAGGACGGGAAGAAGGACGACCAGGACAATCAGCCGCCGGACCCGTTTTGAGGGGAAGGTAGGTATAGAAGAGAGGGCCGCACGGGGGTGCGGCCCTCTCTTTTTATCTGGTGCTATGACGAAATAGACAGCCTTGTTGCAGGGCACAAGCCTCTCTCCCAGGACGGTGGCGCGGCGAAGCCGTGGCGGAGGAAGGGCGTGATGCTAGGGTACAAACAGAGGGCTCCCTCCAAAAGGGAGCCCTCTTGCGCATTCGATTATTTACCAGGTGAAGGGCCAGCCGTAGCTATACCCCCCTTGCCGGGACTGTTGCTGCCGCTTCTGTGCCTGCTCCTCCTCATAGGCGGTCCGGGCCTTGTCGTAAATCTCCTGGAGCTCCGGGGTGGACTCCACCAGGGTGAGCTTCACCTCCAGCTTCTCCCCGCCGCGGAATACGGAGAGGGTCACAGTATCCCCCACGGTATGCGCCTTCACCGCCGCGGTGAGTTCACTGTAGCTGCTCACAGCCTCGCCGTCCAGGGCGGTGATGATGTCCCCCACCTGGATGCCGGCCTTGGCGGCGGGCAGGCCCTCTGGGACCAGGTTGACCACTGCCCCGGCGGGGACGCCGTAGGCCTGGGCCTGCTCATCCACGTCCCCCAGGCCGACGCCCATGAAGGGCTTGCCGGAGACGTAGCCGTTGGTCACCAGCTCCGAGACGATGTCCGACACGTCATCGATGGGGATGGCAAAGCCTAAGCCCTCCACGCTGGCAGAGGAGCTGCTGCCGCTGGCGGAGTATTTGGCGGAAACCACCCCGATGACCTCCCCGTGGATGTTGAACAGGGCGCCGCCGGAGTTGCCGGAGTTGATGGCGCAGTCGGTCTGGATCATGTTGATCTTCCGCCCGTCGGACATGGTGATGGTGCGGTTCAAGGCGGAGATGATGCCGGCGGTCTCGGTGAAGGTCAGCTCTCCCAGGGGGTTGCCGATGGTGAGCACCTGTTCCCCCACCCGCATGTTGTCCGAGGAGCCCAGGACCACCGGGGTGAGGCCCTCCGCCTCGATCTTGATGACGGCGATGTCGTTGCCTTCCTCCCCGCCCACGTAGGTGGCGGGATAGGTCTTACCGTCCACGAAGGTGACGGTGATCTCGTTGGCGTTCTCCACCACATGGTAGTTGGTGAGGATGTACCCATTCTCCGTGATCACAAAGCCGGACCCGGCGGCGGCTGAGGTGACCTGCTGGCCAAAGATGTTGGTGCCCACCAGGTCCACGGTGATGCCGACGGTGGAGCCCACGAAGTTGTCATAGATCTCCGCCGGGGTCATCTCCTTCTCGGTGTCCACCGTCTTGGTGGTGAGCTCCGTGGCAGTGCGCTGGCCCACGTGGATGGCCGTGGAGCTCCCCGCCACCGTCCGGTAGATGGGGTACACGCTGCCCCCGATGAGGGCGCACACCAGGCACAGGGCCACCAGCTTTACCGCCCCCCAGCTCTTTTTGGGCTTGCGCTGCCAGGGGGGCGTCTGATAGGGGGGTGTTTGGTGGGGGGGCGTCTCCCCGCCGTTGGGGGGCGGGAAGCTGTTGTCGGGGACGGGGTAGCCACCGCCAAAATTATAGCTGTGGTTGTAATCCTGCGGGCCGTCGCTCCAGCCGTTGTTTCTGTTTTCCATTTCCATTGCCTCCTCGTTACGTCAGGGAAGTCCTTTCTATCTTATTTCCGCCGGAAGGAGAACATGTGCCTTTTTCCCGGCGGGGTAGGGGTGAACCTGTCCCCTTTTTGTATGCTGGCCACAGTATAGAATAGAATTATGAAGATTTCATGACATTCCCGTGAAATATTTTAAGAAAAAAGGACGCCTTTCCCCGGATCGGGAGAGGCGTCCTTGTGCTTTTGTCCCGTGGCTGCGGCGTAGGACGGACTTACTGGCCCTCCCCGGCGGGTTTCTCCTCCGAGGTGTCGCTGTCCTGGGGGTTCCCATCCTGGGGGTCGCTGTCCTGGGTCTTGACGTCCTGGGGGTCGTCGCCTGCCGGCTGGACGTCCCCTGGCTGGGGGGCGGAGGGCTCGCCGCTGTTGGCATCCTCTTGGCTCTCGGTCTCCGGCTGGAGGGACTCCCGATAGGCGGTGAGCTTGGCGTAGAAGTCCGCCACGTCCAGGTTGGTGAAGGCTTCCTTATCCTCCACCACCGCGGAGGTCACCCACTCGTTGGACAGCTCCTGCATCTTGGTCTCCGCCCAGGTGTTCAGCAACTCCTCGGACTGGATGGGGTCGTCCCGGAGGATGATGTGGAAGCCGTAGTCGCTCTCTATGATGCCGCTGACCTGGCCGATCTCCAGGGCGCGGGTGCCCTCCTCAAAGGGGGCCACCATGTCCCCGGCCCCGAAGAGGTAGCCGTTGGGAAAGCTGGCCAGGCCGCTGTCCTCGCTGTTGGCCTTCATCAGCTCGTTGAACTTGTCGCTGCGCTGCTTGGGGTCCTCGATGGCCTGGAGCTGGGCCACGAAGCCCTCGGCCTTGGTCTTCTTCTCGGCGATCTGCTCCGGGGTCAGGGCCTCATCGGTCTGGGGGTCCTTGGTCATCAGGAGGATGTGGCGGGCGGCCAGCAGGTCATTGTCGCTGACATACTGCTTCAGCTCCTCCTGGCTGGGCTCGTACTCCCCGCCCTTGCGGCAGATGCCCTCCTGCATGTGCTGATACACCAGGGCCACGGAGTTCACCGCGTGGAAGCTGTCCTCGGTGAGGCACATCTCCTTGAGGAAGCGCTGGAACTCCTCCTGCCCCCCCATGTTCTCCTTGGCCTGCTCAAACTGGAGCTTGTAGTCGGCGTCGTCGGGGTCGAAGCTGTACCCGGCGGCGGCGGTGTGGGCCACCACGGTGCTGTAGAGGATGGCGGTCTGGCGGGACTGCTCCTTCACATAGTCCCCCACCGGCTGGTTGCCCCCCAGGCTGGCGCTCCAGTCGATCTCCTGGCCCATGACCTGGTAGTACTGGGCGATATAGTCGGTGTGGTAGGCCATCCAATACATCAGGTCGGAGGCCAGCACGTCGTTGCCGTCTACGGTGAGCATCACCGTGTCGCCGGAGAAGCCAAAGGCTTCCTGGATGGGGTCGCTCTCCTGGCCGCAGCCGCTGAGCAGCCCTGTGAGCAGGACCAGGGACAAAACCAGGCCCAGGGCTCTGTTGCGCATGTTCTTCATGGTTCGTTCTCCTTCTTTGCCTGCCCCGCCCTATGGGACCGGGGGCGGCAGGGTGGGTCCCCCGCCGGGGCAGGGCCAGGGCAGGGATTGTATACCTTCAATATGAAATCGTATTATACCACGCTTTCCCTTGGCTGACAACCGTTTTTTGCCGGGGCCCTCCGGCGTCTGCCTTGGGGGCAAAAAATTTTCCAAAAAATCTTTGGAATGGGCGTGCAAAAGCTGTATTTGTTTGATATAATGGAAGCACAAGAGAGGACCTCCGCAGAGAGAGGCGGAAGAAATACAGATCGAGAGGGATGTTACGATGATCTCACATGGTAAGGACTTGAAAATTTTCGCGGGCAATTCCAACCAGCCCTTAGCCCAGGCCATCTGCAAGGAGCTGCGCCTGCCCTTGGGAAATATGGAGTGCGGTGCCTTCTCCGACGGGGAGTGCTTCGTGTCCATCTATGAATCCGTGCGGGGCTCGGACGTATTCGTCATCCAGTCCACCTGCTCCCCGGTGAACGACAACCTCATGGAGCTGCTGGTGATGATCGACGCCTTCAAGCGGGCCTCCGCCGGGCGCATCACCGCGGTGATCCCCTATTTCGGCTACGCCCGCCAGGACCGCAAGGCCAAGCCCCGTGACCCCATCTCCGCCAAGCTGGTGGCCAACATGCTCACCACCGCCGGGGCCAACCGGGTGTTGACCATGGACCTCCACGCCGCCCAGATCCAGGGCTTCTTCGATATCCCTGTGGACAACCTTTTGGGCAGCCCCCTGTTTGTGGAGTATTTCAAGAGCCGCTTTGGCGACGACACCGAGGGGACCATGGTGGTCTCCCCCGACGTGGGCTCCGTGGCCCGCGCCCGCGCCTTTGCCCAAAAGCTGGGCATGAACATGGCCATCGTGGACAAGCGCCGCCAGAAGGCCAACTCCTCCGAGGTCATGAACATCATTGGCGACGTCCAGGGCAAGCGGGTGATCCTCCTGGACGACATGGTGGACACTGCCGGTTCCCTCTGCGGAGCCGCCCAGGCCCTGGTGGAGGCAGGGGGTGCCACGGAGGTGTTCGCCTGCGCCTCTCACGGGGTGCTCTCCGGCCCGGCCATCCAGCGCCTCCAGGACAGCGCCATCAAAGAGGTGCTCTTCCTGGACACCATCCCGGAAAATATGGAAGCCAAGTGCGACAAGATCAAGTACGTCTCCGCCGCCCCGGTGCTGGCGGACGCCATCAGCTTCATCTATCATGAGGATTCTGTCTCCCGTTTGTTTGTTTGAGGCAGAAAAATGCAAGCAGTTTTCTGGGGGAATGCGGCTTGACTGCGCGCGCCCTGCGGGCACACTTGCAGGCCGAGTTGTGTTTTTGCGGCGGCGAAGCCACCACAAAAACCGATGTTAATTTTTTCACACCCTGCGGGGCGTGAACTCTGCGAGAAAAGAGAAAGCGGAGCATTGCTCCGCTTTCTCTCTTTCGATACTATTTTTTGAGGTGGCAGCTATGTTTTTCAGACAACGGCCCGGCCCAGTGACCTGGTTGGTGGTGGGCCTGGGCAATCCCGGCCCCAAATATGAGTGGACCCGGCACAATATGGGCTTTTTGGTGGTGGATGAGCTGGCGGAGCGGGAGAACCTGCCGGTGCAGCGCCTGAAGTACAAGGCCCTCACCAACACCGCCTTGATCGGCGGGCAGTCGGTGCTGCTGATGAAGCCCACCACTTATATGAACCTCTCCGGGGAGTCCGTGGGCCAGGCGGCCCGCTTTTACAAAATCCCCCCAGAGCGGGTGCTGGTGATCTCCGACGACGTGGCCCTGCCCCAGGGGAAGCTGCGCATCCGCCGTTCCGGCTCCGCCGGGGGGCACAACGGCCTGAAAAACATCATCGCCCATCTGGGAACGGACCAGTTCCCGCGGGTGAAGCTGGGGGTAGGGGATAAGCCCCACCCCGACAGCGACATGGCCGACTGGGTGCTCAGCAAGCCCAGCGGGGAGGACCGCAAGGCCATGGAGGCCGCCATCGGACGGGCGGCGGACGCCGTGACCCTGCTGCTGGAGAAGGGCGTGGACGCGGCCATGGCGGGGTTTAATGGGTAAATGCCCCGATCCCCCAGGAACGTGGTGGGATATTACACATAGTTTCCCTATCCCGCCGAATACACTAGGAAGAAAGCCACCCCACCGCGAAAGGAGCGACCACCCGTGCCACAGCGATCCACGGCCCTGCTGCCGCAGCTTTTGACCCGTTTGGCGGACTACCCCCGCCTCCTGAACGCCCTGAACCAGGGCAGAGCCCCCCTGGCCCTCTCCGGCTTGGGGGCGGTCCACCGCGCCCATTTGGCCGCCGGGCTGCACCTGGCCACCCAGCGCCCCCTGGTGCTGGTGTGCGCCGACGAGGGGGAGGCCAAGCGCGCCGCCGGGGACCTGGCCGCCTTCACCGGAGTGGAGCCCCGGCTGCTCACCGCCAGGGAGTTCTGCTTCCACCCCTCCGCCGCCTCCCGCCAGTGGGAGCACCAGCGCTTGGAGACCTTGGCTGCCCTGCGCCAGGGCCGCTGCCCGGTGCTGGTGGCCACGGTGGAGGGCCTGCTCCAGCGGACCCTGCCCCCGGAGGAATTCGACCGCCACGCCATGACCCTGGCGGTGGACCAGACCCACGACCTGGCGGAGCTCACCGACTTCCTGGCCCAGGCGGGCTACACCCGCTGCGACCAGGTGGAGGGGGTGGGCCAGTTCGCCCTGCGGGGGGGCATCCTGGACCTGTACTCCCCCGGTTCGGACCTGCCTGTACGCTTGGAGTTCTGGGGGGACGCCATCGACTCCATGGGCTATTTCGACCCCGCCACCCAGCGGCGCAGCGGCCAGCAGCAGAGCTGTGCCCTCCTCCCCGCCCGTGAGGTCCTGGGGGCGGAGGCGGAACCGGCGGACCTGGCTCTGCCTAAGGTTTATAAGACTCTGGCTGCGGGGCTGGACTACCTGCCCCAAAACGCCCTGCTGGCCTTCAGCGACACCGGCCGCCTGGCGGACCGGGCCAAGAGCTACCATTGGCAGCTGGGGGAGGACGTGAAAACCCTCCTGGAACAGGGCCTGCTCTCCGGGAAGGACTGCACCTTCGCCAAGGGCTTCGAGGCCCTGTGCCAGGCGGGGGCGGCCCCCCGGACCCTGCTCTACCTGGATGCCTTCACCACCGGGAACCTGCCGGTCCCCCCCCGCTTCCTGCTCTCCCTCACCGCCCGGCAGCTGCCGGGAAGCGGGGTGAACTTCGAGGCCATGGTGGAGGATCTCCAGGCCTACCAGCGTCAGGACTTTGCCGTGGTGGTCCTCACCGCCAGCCGCCGGAAGGCCGACGCCCTCCAGGGGATGCTGCGGGAGAAAAAGATCCACAGCGCTGTGGACGAACACCTTCACGCCCTCCCGGAGCCAGGCCGGATCACCATCGCCGTGGGGGACCTCTCCGCAGGCTTTGACTACCCCGACGGCCACTTTGCCGTGCTGGCAGAGGGGGCCCCGCCCCCCCAGCCCCGGCAGCGGCGGCGCAGCAGCACCCCCGCCTCCAACCGCCAGCGGCTGGAATCCTTCACGGACCTGGCCCCTGGGGACCTGGTGGTCCATGAGGCCCACGGCATCGGTCGCTTTTTGGGGATGGTGAAGATGTCCGTGGACGGCACCCCCAGGGACTATATCAAGCTGCAATTCGCCGCCTCGGACGTGCTGTATGTCCCCGCCCTACAGCTGGACCTGGTGTCCAAGTATATCGGCAGCGGGGACGACCCGGACAAAAAGCGTCTCTCCCGCCTGGGGGGCACCGCCTGGGAGCGGGACAAGGCGCGGGCCAAAAAGGCCGCCCGTGACATGGCCAAGGGCCTCATCCAGCTCTACGCCCAGCGCCAGCGGCTGGAGGGCTATGCCTTCTCCTCGGACAGCCCCTGGCAGCAGGATTTCGAGGCCCAGTTCCCCTACCCGGAGACCGACGACCAGCTGCGCTGCGTCCGGGAGATCAAGGCGGACATGGAAAAGTCCACCCCCATGGACCGGCTCCTGTGCGGGGATGTGGGCTATGGCAAGACGGAGGTGGCCTTCCGGGCGGTGATGAAATGCGTGCTGGAGGGGAAGCAGGCGGCGATCTTGGTCCCCACCACCGTCCTGGCCCAGCAGCACTATATGACCGCCCTGCAACGCTTTGCCCACTTCCCGGTGGAGATCGAGATGATCTCCCGCTACCGTACCCCCGCCCAGGCGCGGGACATCCTCCGGCGCACCGCCGAGGGCTCCGTGGATCTGCTCATCGGCACCCACAAGCTCCTGGGGAAGGACATCCGCTTCCAGGACCTGGGATTGCTGGTGGTGGACGAGGAGCAGCGCTTCGGGGTGGGCCACAAGGAGAAATTGAAAAAACTGGCCCGGCAGGTGGACGTGCTGACCCTCTCCGCCACCCCCATCCCCCGGACCTTGAACATGGCCCTGTCGGGGCTGCGGGATATGTCCACCCTGGAGCAGGCCCCCGCCAACCGCCAGCCGGTGCAGACCTATGTGTTGGAGCACGACTGGGGCATCCTGGCCGACGCCATGCGCCGGGAGCTGGAGCGGGGAGGCCAGGTGTATTACCTCCACAACCACACCGAGAGCATCGCCCGCACCGCCAACAAGCTCAAAGAGCTGCTGGGGGAGGAGGTCCGGGTGGCGGTGGCCCACGGGAAGCTGGACCAGGAGGAGATCAGCGACATCATGGCCCGGATGACCGACGGGGAGGTGGACATCCTGGTGTGTACCACCATCATCGAGACGGGGGTGGACCTGCCCAATGTGAACACCCTCATCGTGGAGGACGCCGAGCGCTTCGGCCTCAGCCAGCTCCACCAGCTCCGGGGACGGGTGGGACGCAGCGCCCGCCGGGCCTTTGCCTACCTCACTTACCGGGCCAACCGGGTGCTCACCGAGGACCAGTCCAAGCGCCTCAGCGCCATTCGGGAGTACGCCGCCTTCGGCTCCGGCTTCAAGATCGCCATGCGGGACCTGGAGATCCGGGGGGCGGGGAACCTGTTGGGGCCGGAACAGTCGGGCTTTCTCATGAGCGTGGGCTACGACCTCTACCTGCGCCTGCTGGAGGAGGCGGTGCTGGAGGAGCAGGGGAAGCCGGTGGCCCCCCGTCCCGCCGCCTGTACCGCGGAATTGTCCGTGCCCGCCTCCATCCCGGAGAACTATATCCCCGCCCCGGAACAGCGCATGGACCTCTACCGCCGCATGGCACGGGTCCAGGAGGAGGCGGAGGGGGCGGATATCCTGGACGAGCTCATCGACCGCTACGGCGATCCCCCCAAGGCGGTGGCCAACCTCATCACCATTGCCCTGCTCCGGGCCAAGGCGGCCCCCTGCGGGGTGACGGAGATGGTGCAAAAGGAATCCCTGCTGCGCTTCTCCCTGCCCAAGCCGGACTTCCAGGTGGTGGCCCTGCTGTGCTCCATGGAGAAGTACAAACAGCGCCTGCTCTTCGCTGCCGGGGAAAAGCCCCACCTGGCCCTGCGGCTGAAGAAGGGCGACGACGTGCTCAAGCTGGCGGGGATCGTGCTCACAGACCTCCAGAAGGCCCAGGAACAGACCCAGAAGGGAGGCGGCAGCCATGGATGAGCAGGAATGGGACCTGAGCCAGCTGGACGAGGCCCAGCGGCAGGAGAAGCTCCAGGCCCTGGACGCCAAGCTGGCCCAGATCCAGGAGCTGCTCCAGCGTATGGAGAATTTGGCCCAGTTGGCCTCCCGGCCGGAGTGTACCCCGCCCAGGCGTGCCCGCCTCCAGGGGGAGTTCCACCGCTTGAAGGGGGAGATCGACCGGGTGGCGGATTCCCTGTGGGTTTTGTAAGCCCCATAGCAGGGAAGCGGTGGGTCCAGACAAAGGAAAAACGCTGTGGACGGAACCGTCGCCCACAGCGTTTTTTCATGATTGCTTTTCTAACAACGCCAGATAGTTCGGGCGCTCCCCTTCGGGGATATCCAGGATCACCATGGCCTGTTCCGCAGATAGGTTCATGTTTTTCATCAGGCTTTGGAGGGAGGAGAGGATGCCTTTGGTTATGCCCTTGGTCATGCCCTGTGCCATACCCTGTGCTATCCCTTCCGCGCGGCCCTGAGCCATTCCCCTAGTCAAGCCCTTGCGCAAAACACCTTCGCTTAAGTTACACATAGACGACACCTCCTGGTCCAGTTTCTGTGTCATAGGAATGTCATATATTTTATCACAGCCCCGCCGCTGCGTCCACTGTTTTTCCGGAAAACACCGCCCGGACGGCCACACAACGGGCTTGCAAGTGTGGTACGAGGGTGTTATAATTTTCCGGGGAAATGTCCATCCTTTGTCCTGGTAATTTGGGCCGCCTGGGGCGGTCTCTCTTTTTTCATAGTTTTCTCATTTCCCGGCGCCGGAGGCGCCAAGGAGGAACCCGTTATGCCTGCTGTATTCATCAACTGTGTTGTCATACTCCTGTGCAGTACCCTGGGGCTGCTGCTGAAACGCCGCCTGCCCAAGCGGCTGCTGGACGCCCTCATGGAGGCCATGGGCCTGTGCGTGATGGTCATTGGCATCTCCGGGGCGGTGGCCACGGAGAATATGCTCTGCGTTTTGGTGTGTCTGGTGGTGGGCACGGTGATCGGCACCCTCATCAACATTGAAAAACGTCTGGACAGTCTGGGGGAATTCCTGCGCCGCCGCTTTGAGGGCAAGGGGGACGGGGAGAGCAGCTTCACCCAGGGCTTTGTGGGGGCCTCCCTGGTGTTCTGCGTGGGGGCCATGGCCCTGGTGGGCAGTCTCCAGGCGGGGCTGGAGGGGGACTGGTCGGTCCTCCTATCCAAGAGCGTCATCGACGGGGTCACCGCCGTGAGCTTCACCGCCGCCATGGGGGTGGGGGTGCTGTTTTCTGTGCTGCCGGTGCTGTTGTATGAGGGGGGCATAGTGTTGCTGTCGGGGGCCTTGTCGGGGGTGCTCAGTACGCTGGTGATCGGGGAGATGTCCGCCGTGGGCGGTGTGCTGATTTTGGCCCTGGGGATCAACATGCTGGGGATGCGCAAGCAGCCCCTCCCGGCGGGGAATATGCTCCCGGCCATCTTCCTGCCGCCGGTATACCTGGCTTTGCTGGGGAATCTTGCATAATTTCCCCTGAAAATACCACAGAAATGGCGGTGCGCTGTCTCTTTTTTTGGCAAAATCAGCGAAGAGTTTCGCCTTGTTCCCAGGGGAAAAATGAAGTATACTGATATTGAATTATTGTCGCAGGGGAATAGCGCCCTGCGCGGGTCTTGGAGGCTTTTTGCCAGGCCACGGGACCTAGTCTTTGATTCCTAGTGATTGTTAGGAGGTAACACTATGGCTTTAGTAGAAGTCACCAAGCAGGACCACATCGGTATCATCACCATGAACCGCCCTGAGGCCCTGAACGCCCTGAGCAAGGCGGTCTTTGCTGACCTGAGCGTGGCTCTGGACGAGGTGGAGCGCGACGACGACGTCTACGTGGTGGTGATCACCGGCGCGGGCCGTGCCTTCATCGCCGGCGCTGACATCGGGGAGATGGCCACCATGAACGTGGAGGAGGGCCTGAACTTCTCCGAGCTGGGCAACAACCTGCTCATGCGGGTGGACATGTTCCCCAAGCCCACCATCGCTGCGGTGAACGGCTTCGCCCTGGGCGGCGGCTGCGAGATGGCTCTGGCCTGCGATATCCGCATCGCCTCTGAGAAGGCCAAGTTCGGCCAGCCCGAAGTGGGCCTGGGCATCATCCCCGGCTTCGGCGGCACCCAGCGTATGGCCCGTATCATCGGCACCGGCGCGGCCATGGAGCTGATCTACACCGCCGACACCATCGGTGCTGAGGAGGCCAAGAGCATCCGCCTGGTGAACCATGTGGTCCCCGCCGAGGAGCTCATGGACTACACCCTGAAGCTGGCCAAGCGCATCGCCAACAACGCCCAGGTGGCCATCCGCACATCCAAGATGGCCATTCGCCGGGGCATCGACTGCGACATCTCCACCGCCGTCACATACGAGTCCCTGGCCTTCGCCACCTGCTTTGGCACCGAGGACCAGAAGGACGCCATGAAGGCATTCGTGGAGAAGCGCAAGCTGGACGGGTTCAAGAACCGCTGAGAAAAGATTAAAGTTTTCGTCCACCTTTTTCAGTCGAAGCGCGGAGCCGTCGTGAGCAGCGGGCTAAGACCCGGAGCGCAGGCGAAGCCCAAGGAGGGGCCGCAGGCCCCGGATGGGTTCGCCGGAGTCGGAGGGGCTTAGAACCGCGTCGCGAACAGGCGTAGCGTGACAATAAAGGTGGCAGGGAGTCCAGAGGCAGAGCCTCTGGGCAGGTTTGGGCGGCAGCCCAACCGAATGTCATTTTTGATTCAAACAGAGAAAGATAATTTAGGAGGAACACTATCATGGCTATCAATAAGATCATGGTGCTGGGCGCCGGCACCATGGGTATGGGCATCGCACAGGTTTTCGCAGAAGCTGGCAAGACCGTTATCGTCCGCGACATCGCTGACGCATTCATTCAGCGTGGCGAAGGCGTCCTGAAGAAGAACATGGAGAAGAAGGTCTCCAAGGGCAAGATCAGCGAGGCCGACAAGGACGCCGTCCTGGGCCGCGTCAGCTACACCCTGGAACTGGCTGCTGCCAAGGACTGCGACCTGGTGGTGGAAGCCGCCATCGAAGTGCTGGACATCAAGAAGGAGATCTTCAAGGAGCTGGACGAGCTGTGCAAGCCCGAAACCATCCTGGCCTCCAACACCTCCTCTATCTCCATCACCGCCATTGCCGCCGCCACCAAGCGCCCCGACAAGGTCCTGGGGATGCACTTCTTCAACCCCGCTCCCGCCATGAAGCTGGTGGAAGTCATCCGGGGTGCCCGTACCAGCAATGAGAGCTTCAAGGCCGTGTACGACTGCGCCGCTGAGATCGGCAAGAGTCCTGTCGAGGTTGGCGAGGCCCCCGGCTTCGTGGTCAACCGCATCCTCTTCCCCATGATCAACGAGGCCATCATCGTCCTGGAGAACGGCATCGCCTCCAAGGAGGATATCGACACCGCCATGATGTACGGCGCAAACCACAAGATGGGCCCCTTGGCCCTGGCCGACCTGGTGGGCCTGGACATCTGCCTGGCCATCATGGAGACCATCTTCACCGAGACCGGCGACTCCAAGTATCGTCCCGCTCTGACCATGAAGAAGATGGTCCGCGCTGGCCTGCTGGGCCAGAAGACCGGCGAAGGTTTCTATAAGTACGACTAATCTCTTAAACTCCTTTCATGAAAACCCCTCGCGAAGGACAGCCCCACGGATTCCCGTGGGGCTGTCCTTCTGTCTGTTTGGTTGGTGTGGCCCTATGCGATGTGCGCCGTATCCCGCGCCAGATACGTCCCGCACAGGGCCACGAACGCCTCCTTTGAGATACTCAAGTCGGAGAAGCAGGGGAGCATTGGCAGGGCGTAGCCATGGCCCAGGTAGTCATAGCGCAGGGTGGGGGAGACGCAATAGGCCACGCAGCCGGTCTGGCCGCTGTCCGGCCAACGGCTCAGGGCTAGGGTGATATCCAGGCAGTCGCCAGGCGCTAAGGGCAGGGGCAGCTCCGGGGCCACCGGCTGGCCGTTCAGCTGTAGTTCCAAGGGCGTACCCCCATAGCTGGGGTCGGAGACCTGGGTAAGAGTCATGGGGAATCTGGTGCGGTTGCGGACGGTGAGGTGGTAGTTCTGAAGCCCCCGGCCTGACAGCATGACCTGGTTGTTGCACAGGGACAAATAATCCACCGCTGAGGGGTTGCTCTGGGGGAGGACTTCCAGATCCAAGTTCCCCATGTTGTGGGTCTCACCATTGATGGTGACCTGGTTGACAACACAGCGCTGGACAGCAGGGGACAGCTCCACCCGCAGGTTCAGGGTCCACAGGGCGTAGCCGTCGTGGGTATAGACAGGGATGCAGTCCAGCACCGTGGCGGACAGCAGCTTCTCCTCCGGGAAGTCCACCTGGAGCCGGGCCGGGTCCAGGGCGTCCAGACCGGAAATCAGTTGGAGGGTGAGGAGGTTGTCCGTGCGCCCGGCGAAGTAGTTGAGGTGCCCATAGACGGGCAGGACCACAGGGGCGGCGCTGCGGTGGTCCTGCACCTGGGCGTTGTGCGCCGCCATTTTGGGTACCGCCACAGTGAGCAGCAGGACCAGTAGGGCCAGGGGGAGTATCCACTTGCGTGTCATGGGGGCCTCCTTTCTGGGGGATGTCGATATTACTATAAATTTAGTATATAAAAGAAAATGGGGGCTGTCAAGGACCAATCGTGGGTACAATTCTCCGCACCATAGATGAGACGGACGGAATCAGATTTTTTGATTTGAAATGGGTGGCCGCTGCAAGAGGAAAGCCTTATGCAGCGGCCACGGATCTGTTTGGATGCACATTGCATCCCTTTTTCTCCGCGTTCGATCATCTGATAGAAGCGCGGCGTGATATCAGCCTTTTCTGCGACATACTCCTGGGTGAAACCCAATGTGTCTCGTCTGTTGCGAAGGCGTTCCCCAAACAAAATCAGTTCTTCCTGTGTCACAGTATGCCACCCCCTTATAGTTCGTATTTTGTACCATAAGCTTCGCCCGCTAGTGCCCGCGCAAAAGCCCGTTATTTTACCTCTTGCTCCAGCGTCCGAAACACCTCCGCATGAAAAAATTCCTCTAAGGTGATGTCCAATCCGTCGCAGAGCTTTTTGATGGTTGCAATGGTCATGCTGTCGTTGCGGCCACTGATCAAATTATTCACTGTGGATTGCGCGACACCACTGATGTTACAAAGCTTGTTGATGGATAGTCCGCGTTGGTCACATAGTTGGAAAATTCGTTGCTTGACAGCGGTTCCTACGGTCATAGGGTATCCCTCCTTCTTGTAAAGAAAGATACCCAGGTTTTTCTTGCAAACTTACCCCTTTTGAGTTAAAGCAACTCAAAAGGGGTAAGTCAAAAAACTGCCGGTCAATTTGAACAATGGCGGGAGGGTCGCCGCCGGATCACAGCAATCCTGGAAACAATCGAAGACACTGCGCGCAGAGCACGCTATCTCGACCTGATGGATGCCTATATCAGGGCGCATCCGGAAGGCCTAAAATCCGTGTGGGAAGAGGGCGAATGAACGGGTTGAGATTTACCGTCCCCGACGCTTCCCCCCTGCCCGCAGGGCTTTCACCCCCTTGCATACAAAATTTTTTGTCAGAGTCCATGGCTTGTGGTATACTAAAACCGTACTGTATAGGAAACCGCCGTCAGGCGGCAAAAAAGAAAGGAAGGGTGTCACAATGAAAAAACGGATTGCAGTGTGCTTGTCTCTGCTTCTGACCCTCAGCCTCCTGGCGTTTCCCGTGGGCGCGGCAAGCTTGGAGGAGAGCGGCCAGGACACGACCCCGGAAAGCGTTCCGGAGAAGGTGATGCTAAAAAGCAACGGGGACAATACCTACACCCTGCTGGGGCCCGTCCAGGAAGGGCCCGCCGGGAGCCAGGGGGATGATCTGGTCTATGCCGAGCCCATCCTGGGATGGGCGATGGACTTGCTGGCCCTGCCTGAGGGCGGGTGCTTGAGCAAGATCGGGGAGGACCTCTATGTTGCCGCAACGCAGATCAAGCTGGACACCAAGGACTTTTCCAAAAACTACCCGCTGTTTGAACGCTTTGATATCGACGAAGGGACCATCCAGTCGGCAAAGGAATCCATCGAGTCCCAACTGGAGCTGGGCAATGATGACTTTGAATACAACCTCTATCTCACAGAGCCCTTTTCGCCCTACGCAACAGCGGCAGGGGAGAAGGGATACGGGCCCATGGCCTGGATCCCCTGGGACTGTCTCCAAAGCCTCTGTGCGAAAAAGCCCACCGCGATGTCTCCCCAGGAGACACCGGTGGTGGACTTTTTGTGGGCTCAGTGCGGCAGCTTTGCCAGGACGTTCCCCAGCGCCTTCAGCGCCTGAACCACCCCAAAGCTCCCCGCAGCCAGCCCGATGACCGCCAGCCCCAAAGTAGGCGGCAACCCCGCCGCCTGCATCACGCCCCGGAACCCCGGCACCACCAACGCCGCCCCCAACAGCCCCGCCCCCACGGCAAAGGCCAGCAGCAGGGTGGGGTTGTTCCAAAACCGCCGGGTGAAGAGCACCGGCCCCGCCCCCTTGCAGCTAAAGCCGTGGAACAGCCGGGAGAGGCAGAGGGTGGCGAAGGCCATGGTGGCCCCCACCGGCTGGCCTCCGGCGGACAGCCCCAAATGGAAGGCCCCGATGGTGGTGGCGGCCATCACCGCCCCCTCCACCGCCACCTTGGTGAGGAAGGCCCTGGTGAGGATGCCCTCCCGCCGGGGCCGGGGGCGGTCCAGCATCACCGCGTCACTGTGGGGCTCCAGCCCCAGGGCGATGGCGGGGAGGGAGTCCGTCAGGAGGTTGATGAACAGCAGGTGCACCGCCGCGAAGGGCACCGGCAGGGCCAGCAGGGCGGCGTAGAGCACCGTCAAGATCCCCGCCAGGTTGCCGGAGAGGAGGAACTGGATGGAGCGGCAGATGTTGGCATAGAGGTTGCGGCCGTTCTTCACCGCGTGGACGATGGTGGCGAAGTTGTCGTCGGTGAGGACCATGCCGGCGGCGTCCTTGGCCACCTCGGTGCCGGTGATGCCCATGGCCACGCCGATGTCCGCCTGCTTCAGGGCGGGGGCGTCGTTGACCCCGTCCCCGGTCATGGCCACCAGGCAGCCCCGCCCCTGCCAGGCCCGGACGATGCGGATCTTATGCTCCGGGGACACCCGCCCATAGACGGACACCTGGGGCACGAAGTCCAGCAGGGCGTCGTCGTCCATGGTCTCGATCACCGCCCCCTCCACCGCCTGGGTGCCGGGGGTGAGGATGCCCACCTCCTGGGCAATGGCGGCGGCGGTGACCACATGGTCCCCGGTAATCATCACCGGACGGATGCCCGCGGCGATGCAGTCCGCCACCGCCTGTTTGGACTCCTCCCTGGGCGGGTCCATCATGGCCATCAGGCCCAGGAACTCCAAATCGTGTTCGCTCTCTAGGCTGAGGTCTCTGTTGTCTAGCGGACGGCAGGCAAAGGCCAGCACCCGCAGCCCCTGGTGGGAAAAGGCCTCGTTGGCAGCTTGGATGTCCGCTTTTTCCTGTTCACTGAGGAGACAGCGCCCCAGCAGCACATCCACCGCCCCCTTGGTCAGGAGCAGCAGGCCGCCGGAGAAGCGATGGGCGGTGGACATACACTTCCGGTCGGAGTCGAAGGGCAGTTCCCCCAGCCGGGGCCAGTGGGCCCGGACCGTCTCCGCCTCCAGCCCATAGTCCGCCCCCAGGCGCACCAGGGCGGTCTCCGTGGGGTCCCCGATCTCCTCCCCGCTTTGGCTGACCACGGCGTCGCTGCACAGCAGGGCCGTGCGCAGCAGGGCGGCTTGGGCGGGGTCCTGAGGGTCCAGCGTCTCCGCAGGGACCGTCCGCCCCTGGACATAGAGCTGCCGGACGGTCATCCGGTTCTGGGTCAGGGTGCCGGTCTTATCCGAGCAGATCACGGACACAGAGCCTAAACCCTCCACCGCCTGGAGACGGCGGATCACCGCGTGCTCCTGGGCCATCTTCCGGGTGCCGAAGGAGAGGACGATGGTGACGATGGAGCTGAGGGCCTCCGGGATGGCCGCCACCGCCAGGGCCACGGCGAAGAGGAAGGCGTCCATCACCGGCTGGTGGCGCAGGAGGACGTTGAGCCCAAAGAGCAGCAGGCACAGCAGCAGTACCCCCAGGGACAGGCCCTTGCCGAACTGGTCCAGGCTGGCTTGCAGGGGCGTCTTCCGCTCCGAGGTGTCCTTCAACAGGGCGGCGATCTTCCCCATCTCCGTGTCCATCCCCGTGGCGGTGACCAGGAAGCGGCCCCGTCCGTAGGTGACAAAGCTGCCGGAAAACACCATGTTGGCCCGCTCCCCCAGGGGGACGTCGCCGGGGAGGGGGTCCGTGTGCTTCTCCACCGGCAGGCTCTCCCCGGTGAGGGCGCTCTCGGCGGTTTTCAGGCTGGCGGATTCCAACAGCCGCCCGTCGGCGCACACCGCGTCCCCGGCCTCCAGGAGCACGATGTCCCCAGGGACCACCTCCCGGCCAGGGAGCTGCACCACCTGCCCGTCCCGGAGGACTTTGGCAGTGGGGGCGGAGAGGGCCTTTAAGCTGTCCAGGGAGGCCTGGGCCTTCAGGGTCTGGACGGTGCCCAGCACCGCGTTGAGCACCACCACCGCCAGGATCACCCCGGCGCTCTCCCCGTCCCCCATCACGGCGGATACCCCCGCCGCCAACAGCAGGATGCCCACCAGGACATCGGCGAACTGCCCCAGGAAGATCCCCAGGGGTCCCGCCCGTTTGCCCGCCTGGAGCTGGTTGGGGCCGTAGTTGGCCAAACGTTCCTGGGCAGCCCGGCTGTTGAGGCCTTGGCCGCTGCTGGATAAGTCCGCCAGCGCTTGGGTGGTGCTGTAGGTCCAGGGTTCTTGGATTTGTTTCATACTATCTCTCCTTTGTGTACAAAAAAGCGAGACCTTTGCGCAAAAATATTCCTTGCGCAAAAGTCTCGCTGTTTGATCCTGTAGCGGGGCAAAGCCCGGATTGACGCCGCAGACGCACGGAGGGGACCGTGCCAGCTACTCCCTTTTACGCAGGTATCATATCCCATTGCCCCGCCTTTGTCAAGGGGGAAGTTGCCTCCCGTTGGAAAAGTCTTGCCTTTCTATCCCAAATGCGGTAACATGGGAGACAGCAAAGCAAAACGGAGGTCCGCCATGGCGCAGCGTGCAGGAAAATCCACAAAGTTTTGGGCCGGGTTGGTGCTGGCCCTGCTGGCGGCCAGCGTGTTGGCCACAGTGCTGCTCTTCCGCCTCCGGGAGGCGGGCAGCCGGGTGGAGATCACCCAAAACGGCAGCCTGGTGGAGACCCTGCCCCTGGACCAGGACGCCACATACGAATACCAGGGGGAAAACGGCGGCCATAACACCGTGGTGATCCAGGACGGCAAGGTGGCCGTCACCCAGGCGGACTGCCCCGACCAGGTCTGCGTCCGCCACGGCCCCACAGAGAGCACCGGGGACCCCATCGTCTGCCTGCCCCACAAGCTGGTGGTGGAGGTGGTGGAGGGAAAAACATCCGCTGCCCTGGATGGAGTGTCCTGATATGAAGCTGAAACGACTCACCACCATGGCCATGCTCACCGGCGTGTCCATGATCATCTTTTTGGTGGAGGCCCAGATCCCCATCCCCATTCCCATCCCCGGCGTGAAGCTGGGGGTGGCCAATGTGATCACCCTCTTCGCCCTGTGGACCCTGGGCTGGCGGGAGGCGGGGGCGATTTTGCTCATCCGGGTGGTGCTGGGAAACACCGTGGCGGGGAGTTTTAGCGCCATGCTCTTCAGCCTGGCCGGGGGCTGCCTGTGCTGGGTGGTGATGAGCCTGTTGAAACCCCTGGTGAGCATCCAGCAGACCTGGGTGATGAGCATCTTCGGGGCCATCGCCCACAACGCTGGACAGCTGGCGGTGGCGGTGTTCATCTCCGGCACCGTGTCCATCCTGGTGTATGCCCCGGTGCTGATGATCGCGGGGATCGTCACCGGCTTCTTCACCGGCAAGTGCGCCCAGCTGGTGCTGGAGCACATGCAGCGCCTGTAAACGCCAGAAAATAAAACGTAAACTTATTTTTCTATTTTAGTTGACAATCATTCCCTGTCGTGGTATACTCACCTCAATTCCCAAAGAAATGAGGTTTGTTTCCCATGTCGACCCAAGTTTTAGCCAAACCCCAAAGTAAGGTCCGTGACCTGTGCTACATCGCCCTGATGGCCGCCTTGACGGCGGTGTGCAGTTGGATCACGGTGCCCATCGGTCCGGTGCCTTTCACCATGCAGACCTTTGCCATCTCCGTTGCCCTGCTGCTCCTGGGGGGCAGGCGGGGGACCCTCTCCATCGTCCTTTACCTCTGTCTGGGCCTGGTGGGCCTGCCAGTGTTCTCCGGCTTCGGCGCCGGGCCGGGGGTGCTGCTGGGGGCCACAGGGGGGTACTTAGTAGGCTTCGTGGCGGCGGGGCTGGTGTATTGGGCAGTGAGCCCCCGTGTGGGGAGCAGCCTGCCGGCCCAGACCTTCTGTATGCTACTGGTGATGGTGGTGAACTATGCCTTCGGCACCGTCTGGTTCCTGAAGGTCTACACCGGCGGCGGCAGTGCCGCCACCTTGGCGGGGGCACTGGCCACCTGCGTAGTCCCCTTTATCTTGCCCGGATTGGTGAAAATGTTTCTCGCCTTGGTGGTTTGGAAACGGGTGGGGCCTTACGTCCATTGATTTGATCTGCGAGGTGATCTCATGTCGGTTCGTGACCGCGTGTTAGAGGCCCTAGAGGCCCACCGGGGGGAGTATTTCTCCGGGGAGGCCCTGGCGGAGGAGCTCTCCGTCACCAGGGCTTCCGTATGGAAGGCCATTTCTCAGCTTCGGGAGGGGGGCGTCCCCATTGACGCCGCCCCCCACCGGGGCTACCGCCTGCCGGCGGACAGCGACATGCTCACCCCCCAGGGGGTTGCCCGCTACGTCACCCTCCCGAACCTCCACCTGGAGGTCCGGGAGGAGGTCACGTCCACCAACAACGTCCTCCGGGAGCAGGCCCTGGCGGGGGCCCCGGAGGGCACAGTGCTCATCGCCCAGCGCCAGAGCGCGGGACGGGGGCGGCG
>CAJTQP010000025.1 GCA_910578575.1 uncultured Oscillospiraceae bacterium | reverse complement strand
TTTGGAGGAGAAGATCACCGGCTCCATCGTGGGGGACGGGGAGCTAGCGGACGCCGCCAGCCCGGAACTGGCCTCCATCCGCCGGCACATGCGCGCCACCGAGAGCCGGGTGCGGGACATTTTGCAAAAGCTCATCTCCTCCTCCCAGTCCAAGTATTTGCAGGAGAGCATCATCACCATGCGCTCCGGGCGCTACGTGGTGCCGGTGAAGTCGGAGTTCAAGAACGAGGTCCCCGGCCTGGTCCACGATCTGTCCGGCTCCGGCTCCACCTTCTTCATCGAGCCCATGGGGGTGGTGAAGGCCAACAACGAGCTCCGGGAGCTCCAGGCCAAGGAGGAGAAGGAGATCGACCGGATCTTGGCAGAACTCTCCGCCGAGGCCGCTTCCTTCCAGGAGGCCATCAACCAGAACTACGACCTGCTGGTGCGCCTGGACGGCATCTTTGCCCGCGCCCGGCTGTCCACCGCCATGAAGGCCATGGAGCCCAAACTGTCCGAAAAGGCCGTCCACCTGAAAAAAGCCCGCCATCCCCTCCTGGACCCTGCCACCGCCGTGGCCAACGACCTGGAGTTGGGGGAGCGCTTTGACACCCTGGTGATCACCGGCCCCAACACCGGCGGCAAGACTGTCACGCTGAAGACTATCGGACTGCTGACCCTGATGGCCCAGTGCGGCCTGCACATCCCCGCCGCGGACGACAGCAGCATCCGGGTGTTCCGCCGGGTGCTGGCGGACATTGGGGACGAGCAGTCCATTGCCCAATCTCTGTCCACCTTCTCCTCCCACATGAGCAACATCGTGGGGATGCTGGAGGAGACCGATGACGAGACCCTGATTCTCTTCGACGAGCTGGGCGGGGGCACGGACCCGGTGGAGGGCGCGGCCCTGGCCGCCGCCGTCATCGAGCACGCCAGGGGCCTGGGGGCTCTGGTGGCCGCCACCACCCACTATGCGGAACTGAAGGTCTACGCCATGACCACTCCAGGGGTGGAGAACGCCTCCTGTGAGTTCGACGTGGAGACCCTGGCCCCCACCTACCGCCTTCTGGTGGGCATTCCGGGGAAATCCAACGCCTTTGCCATCTCCAAGCGCTTAGGGCTGCCGGAGGAGATCATCCAAAAGGCCAACGAGCGCATCAATGCGGAGAACATCCGCTTTGAGGACGTGCTCACCAAGCTGGAGGGCCAGCGCCAGGAGATGGAGCGGGAGCAGCAGGAGGCTGCCCGCATCCGCCGGGAGCTGGAGGAGACCACCGCCCAGGCCCAGGCCCACCGGGACGCTCTGGAAAAGGAGCGGGAACGCAGCACCGCCGCCGCCAAGGCCGAGGCCCGGAGCATCCTGGAGGAAGCCCGGCGCACCGCCGACGAGGTGTTCCGGGAGCTGGGGGACATGCGGAAAAAGGCCAAGCAGAGCGGGGACTTCCAAGCCGTCAACGATCAGCGTGCCGGCCTGCGCCACAAGCTCAACCAGGCCCAAGACCAGTTGGGGGCCCAGGAAGAGGTGGCCCCGCCGCCCATGGTCCGCCCGGCCAAGCGGGGGGATACGGTGACCATCCTGAAAACCGGCACCCAGGGCACCGTCCTCTCCGAGAACAAGGACGGCGTCCTCCAGCTCCAGGCGGGCATCCTGCGCATCTCCGCCCGGCAGGAGGAGGTCCGGGTGGTGGAAGGGGAGACCCAGACCCAGAAACAGGCCAAGCAGTACATCCAGCGCAGCCAACAGCAGCTGCGCAGTCTCGGCGCCAAAGGCGAGGTGGACCTGCGGGGCATGACCACCGACGAGGCGGAGATGGTCCTGGCCCAGTTCATCGACCGGGCCATCATGGGCAACCTCACCCAGGTGACGGTGATCCACGGCAAGGGCACCGGGGCAGTGCGCCAGGCAGTCCACGCCTATTTGAAGCGCTGCAAAGGGGTGGCCAGCTTCCGTTTGGGCCGCTACGGCGAGGGGGAAACCGGGGTCACCGTGGTGAGCCTGAAATGAGCCGGAGCAGGGCAAGCTGCAAGGAAACCAAAAAAAATTTATAAAAACGAAGCAAAGACGTGAAAATTAGCATTGACGGACAGGATGAAATTTGTTATCCTTATACCAGTATCATGGGAAACGCTTTGGGAGGGAATTTCTATGTATATCAAGCAGGCAACTGTCAATAATCAGGTCGGTCTTCACGCACGGCCTGCCACCTTCTTTATTCAGAAGGCAAACGAGTATAAGAGCACCATTTGGGTGGAAAAGGACGAGCAGAGAGTCAACGCAAAGAGCCTGCTCGGCGTTCTCTCCCTGGGTATCATCAAGGGCAGCACCATCGACCTTATTGCCGACGGCACAGATGAAAAGGACGCGGTGGATGCCTTGGTGGAGCTCATCAGCTCTGACTTCGCCGACTGATTTCTTCACAGAGAAGCAGAAAAAGCGCCGCTTTCGCGGCGCTTTTTTTCGGTACAGGAAGCGCAAACGCTGTGGTATCTTGGAGAAAAGGGGGGAGCGGAGATGAGCTTTGAGGAATTGAAGGAGAAGGCCCACAGCCTGCCCTTGAAGCCGGGGGTCTATCTGATGATGGACAAGGACAGCCGGGTGATCTATGTGGGCAAGGCCAAGGCCCTGAAAAACCGGGTGTCCCAGTATTTCCAGGACCAGAACGCCCACACGGAAAAGACCAGGGCCATGGTGGCCCAGATCGACCACTTTGACACCATTGTGGCCGGTTCGGAGTTCGAGGCCCTGGTGCTGGAGAGCTCCCTCATCAAGCTCCACATGCCCCACTATAACATCCTGCTCAAGGATAGCAAGGGCTATCCCTATATCCGCCTCAGCGTCAAGGACGCCTACCCCCGCTTCTCCCTGGTTTCCAGGGAGGCTGTAGGGGACGGGGCCCGGTATTTCGGTCCCTTCGGCGGCCGGCGGGACAGCCAGGGGATCATCGACGCCCTGCGGGAGGCCTTGAAGCTCCCCAGCTGCGGGAAGATCTTTCCCAGGGACCAGGGGAAGGAGCGCCCCTGCCTGAACCACCACATGGACTTGTGCGACGGCTACTGCCGCCGGGAGGTCCCCCAGAGCCAGCACCAGCAGGCCATCAGCCAGGCGGTGCGGCTGCTGGAGGGCCGCTTCGGGGAGGTGGAGCGGGAGCTCACCGCCCAGATGGAGCAGGCGGCGGAAAACCTGGAGTTTGAAAAGGCCGCCGCCCTCCGGGACCGCCTGCGTTCCATCACCCTGTTGGGCAAGCGCCAGAAGGTGGTGGCGGGCTTTTTGGCGGATATGGACGTGTTGGGGCTCTACAGTGGCCAGGTGCGCACCGCCGTGGCGGTGCTCCACTTCCAGCAAGGGCAGCTCACCAGCCGGGAGGTGACCTTCTTCCCCACTGGAGGAGAACCGGCCCAGGAGATTTTGTCGGCCTTTCTGGTGCAGTATTACGGGGTCCGGGGACGGCTGCCCCGGCAGATCTTATTGCCGGAGCAGCTGGACAACCAGGAGGATATGGCCCGCTTTTTGTCCGAGGGCGCGGAGGGGAAGACGGAGCTGTTCACCCCCCAGCGAGGGGCGAAGATGGACTTGATCCGCATGGCCCAGGAAAACGCCCAGGAGGAATGCCAGCGGGTGACCACGAAAGAAGAGCGCACGGCGAAAATATTAACCCTTCTGGCGGAGAAACTAGAGCTGTCGGAACCGCCCCGCCGGATCGAGGCCTATGACATCTCCAACACCGGCGCGTCGGACATTGTGGCGGCCATGACAGTGTTCGAGGAGGGCAAGCCCCGGAAGGGGGCCTATCGCTGCTTCCGTCTCCGGGACTTGCAGGGCCCTGACGACTACGCCTCCATGGAACAGGTCCTCACCCGGCGCTTTCGCCGGGACAAGGCGGGGGACAGCAATTTTGCCCAGCGCCCGGATCTGCTGCTCATCGACGGGGGAGACACCCACGCGGCGGTGGCCCAGCGGGTGCTGGAGGGCTTTGGCTTGACGATCCCCGTCTTTGGGATGGTGAAGGATGACCGCCACCGCACCCGCGCCTTGGTGACTCCCCAGGGGGCGGAGATCGGGATCCAGGCCCAGCCGGCCCTCTTCGCCTTCATCGGGCAGATCCAGGAGGAGACCCACCGCACTGCCGTGGGCTTCCACCACAAGCAGCACAGCAAGAGCAGTTTGGGCTCCACCCTGGAGAAGATACCGGGGGTGGGGGAGAGCCGCCGGAAGGCGCTGATGAAGCACTTTCGCAGCATCAAGGCCATCCGGGCAGCGGCGCTTTCGGAGCTGGAAGGGGTGCTGCCCAAAAACGTGGCCCGCCAGGTGTATGACTACTTGCGAGAAGAAGAAACAGGGGAAAAGGAGGACTGAGCCATGCGCGTGATCACAGGACTTGCCAGAGGGCGGAAGCTCCAGGAACCGGTGGGGCTGGAGACCCGCCCCACCACCGACCGGGTGAAGGAGGGCATCTTCTCCAGCATCCAGTTTGAGATCGAGGGCCGCCGGGTGCTGGATCTCTTCGGCGGCACAGGGCAGATGGGCATTGAGGCCCTGTCGCGGGGGGCGGCCCACTGCACCTTCGTGGACCTGGGCCGTCAGGCGGCGGAGACCATCCGGGCCAACTTGGCCCACACAGGCTTCTCTGATCAGGCTACGGTGGTCCAGGGGGACTACGCCGCCTTTTTGAGCCGCTGCCGGGAGAAGTTCGACCTGATCTTTTTGGACCCGCCCTACGGCAGCGGATTTTTGGAAAAAGCCATGGAGTCTGTCCAGACGATTGACATTGTGTCGGGAAATGGTATAATAGTGTGCGAAAATGGGTCGGATGCCGGATGGCCAGAGCCACTGGGGCCCTACCGATTGCAGAGAGAATACCGGTATGGGCGCATACGAACGGCCCTGTACCGCCGCACAGCCGATTGATCGGACCTGTTAGACAAGGAAGGACAGTGTATGAAGACCGCAATTTATCCCGGAAGCTTTGACCCCGTCACCCTGGGGCACATCAATATCATCAAACGGGCCGCAGCCGCCTTTGACCGGGTGATCGTCTGCGTCATGGTCAACTCCAAGAAAGACGGTGGCATCTTTACGCCCGACGAGCGCATTGCCCTGATGCGCAAGAGCATCCAGGTGGAGAACGTGGAGTTCGACATAAACTACGGTCTTGTGGCAGACTATGCCAAACGGAAGGGGGCGCGGGTGCTGGTGAAGGGCCTGCGGGCCGTGTCTGACTATGAGCAGGAAGTCCAGATGGCCATGGTCAACAGCAAGCTGAACCCGGACCTGGACACCGTGTTTTTCCCCTCCAGTGAGAAGTACACCTATCTCAGCTCGTCGGTGGCGAAAGAGCTGGCCCGCTACGATGCCGACTTGGAAGAATTTTTGCCCCGTGAGATCCTAGAGGACGTGAAAAAGAAAATGAAAAAAAGGAGCGATGAGTGCGATGACTGCCAGCATTGAACAATTACTGGAACAGCTATACGGCGAAATCGAAGAAGCGAAGCCCATGCCTCTGAGCAATGACAAGTGCGTCATTGAACGGGACAGAATCTTGGATATGATCGACGACGTGAAAGCGGAGATGCCCGCGGAGATCAAGCGGGCGGAGGACCTGGTGGCCAACCGCAACGACTATATCGCCTCCGCCAAGCGGGAGGCCGACGATATGCGCAAGGAGGCGGAGGCCTACGCCCGCCAGCTGGTGAACAAGGACGCCATCGTCCGGGAGGCCCAGGCCCAGGCGGACGACATCCTGGCGGACACGGAAGAGAAGTGCCGGATGATCAAGAGCGCCGCCAGCGAATACTGCGAGGACGCCCTGCGCCGGATGGAGGAGGCTGTGGCCGACGCCTACGACGAGGTGAAGCAGTCACGGGCCAAATTCCGCTCCGCCCTGGGGGCCCTGCTGGACGGCCCCTCTGCCCCGCCCCGCCGCCGGATGTACGACGCCGCGGCGGACGAGGACGACTATTGAGCGTCCAACAGCAAGCATTTTTAGGCCGCGGCCCCTGGGGGGACCGCGGCCTTTTGCCACGGTGGGATGGCCTGGGTTTTTGGGGATAAATTCTTACAAAATTCTTACAAAACGTAACAGCGTCTTGGGGAAGTATGCCTATAGAATGCTTGAAAATCAAGGGGAAACCACCAGATATAGGGGAGAACGGGCTGTGACGGGGCCCCGGCGGGGGTGGACGGACGCCAAAAAAATGTTGATTTTTACAGGGCCTGCCTTTATAATGGAGAAGAAAGATGGGCCCTGACAAGGTCTAGGCCTTGTCAGGGAAAGTCGAAGAAACTGCGGGGGGAACGGCCCCCGCCTAGGGGAGCCGTTGCCCGATGCCTGGAGAATATGTACACCGCCCTGTCCTGCTGGAGGAATGTATCCAAGCCCTCAACATCCAGCCGGAGGGCATCTATATTGATGGGACCCTGGGCCGGGGGGGTCACTCCGCGGAAATCGCTCGCCGCCTTACCGGACGGGGCCGCCTGATCTGCATCGACCGGGACCAGCAGGCCCTGGAGGAGGGCAGCCTCCGGCTGGCCCCCTGGGCAGAGCGCATCTGCTTTCTCCACGGCAACTTTGCCCAACTGCCCGCCCTGCTGGACCAGGCTGGGGTGGACCAGGCAGACGGGATGCTCTTTGACTTGGGGGTCTCGTCCCCTCAGTTGGACGACCCGGAGCGGGGCTTTTCCTATATGCACGATGCCCCCCTGGATATGCGCATGAGCCGGGACGACAGCCTCACCGCCTGGACGGTAGTGAACCAGTGGCCCAGGGAACAGCTCCGGCGTATCCTGTCCCAGTATGGGGAGGAGCGCTACGCCGGGCCCATTGCCGCCGCCATTGTCCGCAGTAGGGAGGCCGGGCCCATTGAGACCACCGGCCAGCTGGTGGAGGTCATCCGCAGTGCCATGCCTGCCGCCGCCCTGCGGGAAAAGCAGCACCCGGCCAAGCGGAGCTTCCAGGGCATCCGCATTGCGGTGAACGACGAGCTCACGGCCATCTCCCAGATGATGCAGGGGGCCATCCCCCGGCTGAGAACAGGGGGGCGGCTGGCGGTGATCTCCTTCCACTCCCTGGAGGACCGGATCGTGAAAAGTGAGCTGGCCGCCGCTGCCAAGGGCTGCGACTGCCCGCCGGAGTTCCCCGTGTGTGTGTGCGGCAAGAAGCCCCTGGTGAAACTACAGCCCCGAAAGCCCATCCTGCCTTCGGCGGCGGAGCTGGCGGAGAACCCCAGGGCCCGCAGTGCCAAGCTGCGCTGCGCGGAGAAATTGTAAGAGGACCAACGCAACGGGAATGAGGTGACAGACCGTGACGGAGCAAGTGTATCAAGTGGACCTGCACCCAGAGGGGCCGGCGTCGGTGGAGGAAGTCCCCCCGAAAGCCCCGGAGGCGCCCCAAGAGCAGCGGGCCTCCCGCCGGAAAAAGGCCGTCCAGGAGGAGCCGGCGAAGCGGCAGCTTCTCATCGCGCCGGGCCTGGCGGTGCTGGGGCTGATCACCGTGGTGGTGGTCATCATGACCCTGATGAGCTATGCGCAGCTTGTCATGGTGAACGACGAGGTGTTCGACGCCCGCAGTGAGCTGAGAAGCCTGCAAACGGAGGAGAGCAAGCTGATGGCCCAGTATGAGCTGGCCTATGACTTGCAGGAGATCGAGAACCAGATGCTCTCCAGCGGCCAGATGGTGAAGATCCAGAGCTGGCAGACCTATACCCTGGAGCTGGCGGAGCCGGACTCGGTGGAGTACTACCAGAGCAACAAGCTCAGCGAGAAGATCAAGGCCCTGGCCAGCGGCCTGATGGATTCCCTGCGGGAATATTTCTAGGAGAAGGCCGCATACGTATGAAGAGACAGGACAGAGAGGGCGTGAGAAAGGGGTTTTCTTGCGCCCTCGGCATTACCGGAAAGAAAAAAGGAAGGTGACGCTTTGTGGCATTACGACCGGGAAAACGGGAGCAGAACAACGCCCAGGCCCAACGCATCAGCGGAAAGGGAATGCGGCGGATTCTGATCCTCATGGGTATTTTTGGAGTGCTGACCTTTTTGGTGCTCTTTGGAAAATTGTGGCAGCTTCAGGTGGTCCGCCATGAGGAGTTGGAACGGCGGGCGATCAACCAGCAGACCAGGGAGATCTCCTCCACCGCCAGCCGGGGGACCATTTATGACACCAACGGCGCGGTGCTGGCCATCAGCGGCTCGGTACAAAACGTGGTCCTCTCCCCCAGGGACCTGGAGGAATCCATCAAGGACAGCGTGAAGGAATTCGACGAGTTTAAGAACAAGCGCTCCCAGAAGGCCATCGACGCAGAGACAGAAGAAAAGCTGGCGTGGGCCTATGACACCATCGCCACCGAGCTGTCGGAGATCTTGGACATAGAGGAGGAGGACATCCGCAAGCGCCTGACCAAGACCTATTCCGCCTATGAGGTGCTGGCCAAGAAGGTGGAGGATGACGTGGCCGACCGGGTGCGGGGCTTCATCGTGGACAACGACCTGTCCCGCGCGGTGTACCTCACCTCGGACTCCAAGCGCTACTACCCCTACGGCACCATGGCCGCCCAGGTGATCGGCTTCACCAACGCCAACAACGTGGGCGTCTACGGCCTGGAGGCCAAATATAACGGGGAGCTCTCCGGGGAGGACGGCTTGACCATCCTGGCCAAGAACGCCCGCGGCACGGAGATGCCCTCCGCCTATTCCAGCTTCACCGACGCGGTGGACGGCTATAACGTCCAGACCACCATCGACAGCACCATCCAGATGTACGCCGAGAAGGCGGTGGAGGAGGGCATTCAGAAGTTTGACGTCACCAACGGCGGCTTCTGCGTGGTCATGGACCCCAAGACCGGGGCAGTGCTGGCCATGGCCAGCTATCCCGACTACGACCCCAACGACTACAACGCCATCGTGGACACCACAGAGCTGGCCAAACTGGCCCAACTGCGCCAGAGTGGTGGCATTACCCAGGAGGAGTATGAAAAGGCTGAGAGTGAGGTCCAGTTCCGCCAGTGGAACAATAAGTGCCTCAACACCTCCTACGAGCCCGGCTCCACCTTCAAGCCCATCGTGGTGGCCGCTGCCCTGGAGGAGGGCGTGGTCTCGGAGAACTCCCACTTCTATTGCTCCGGCGCGGTGGAGAAGGGCGACTGGATCATCCGATGCAGCGCCCGCCGGGGCCATGGCAGCCAGAACCTGCGTAAGGCTGTGATGAACTCCTGCAACCCGGCCCTGATTAAAATCGGTGAGGACTTGACGGCGGAGAAATTCTACCAGTATTGGCAGGACTTCGGCTTCACCACTTCCACCGGCATTGAGCTGCCGGGGGAGGCCCCCAGCGTGTTCTGGGACGAGAACCTCTTCCTCAGCCCCGCCGGTGAGACGGAGTTGGCCACCGCCTCCTTCGGCCAGCGTTTCACCACCACCCCCATCAAGCTGATTACCGCCCTGTCCGCCGTCATCAACGGCGGCCACCTGATGGAGCCCTACGTGGTCCAGTCCGTCACCGACCAGGACGGCAACGTGGTGAGCTATCATGAGCCCACCGAGGTCCGCCAGGTGATCAGCCAGGAGACCTCCGACACCGTCCGCTCCATTATGGAGAGCGTGGTGGGAGAGCGCAGCGGCACTGGACACAACGCCGCCGTGGCCGGCTACCGCATCGGCGGCAAGACCGGTTCCTCCCAGACCCTGGACAGTAAGGACCACATCATCGTGTCCTTCCTGGGCTTCGCCCCGGCGGATGACCCGGAGATCATCGTGCTGCTGGCCTATGACTGGCCCCAGCCGGTGTCCCCCGGCGCCAACAAGACCGCCGACGGGGTGTACATCAGCGGCGGTTCCATGGCCTGCCCCATGGCCGGAGAACTCATCGCCCACATTATGGATTACTTAGGCTATCAGAAGTCCGGTGTCACCAGCGAGACCACCACCGGCATCACCATGCCCCAGCTCAATGGCACCCCGGTGGCGGATGCCCAGGCGGCGCTGTCCAAGCTGGGCCTAAACTGCCGGACCGTAGGGGAGGGGGAGGCGGTCACCGACCAGGCCCCCACCGCCGGGAGTATGGTGCCCCAGGGGAGCTCCGTGGTTTTGTACTTGGGCGCCCCCCGCAGCGAGGACACGGTGCTGGTGCCGGACCTGAGCGGCATGAACTATGAGCAGGCAAAGGCCGCCCTGGAGGCTCTGGGCCTCTACCTCAACGCCACCGGCGACACGGAGGGGACGGTGTTCACCCAGACCATCACCCCCGACACCCGTGTGGAGGTCGGTACTACCATAGAAGTGCGCTTTACCACCCCCGCGGACCAGGACACCGGCGTGGACAGCGAGACCGGCAACTGGGCGGGAAAGAAGCAGGAAGAATGACGGTGTGAACGGAGACGATCATTGGAGGTGTCCTTTTGAAGCTATCCCGGTTGAGCCGGGGCATTGCCCTGACAGACCAAGTCGGTCAGGACGTTGAAATCACTTCTCTCACCTGCGATACCCGTACCCTGGCCCCTGGCGGCCTCTTCGTGGCCCTGAAGGGAGCCCAGGCGGACGGAAACGACTACATTTCAGAGGCCCTGGAGAAGGGGGCGGCTGCCGTGGTGTGTGCCCAGCCCCCCTTCCCCGGCGGGCCCTGGCTGCTGGCGGAGGACCCTAGGGAGGCCTACGGCCTGCTCTGCCGCAACTGGTTCGGGGACCCCGGTGGGCGGATGACCCTGTTAGGGGTCACCGGCACCAACGGGAAAACCACCACCACTTACCTATTGAAAGAGGTGCTGGAGCAGGCCATCCACGCCAAAGTGGGGCTCATCGGCACCAACCAGAACCTCATCGGCGGGGAGAGCCTCCCCGCCCAGCGCACCACCCCGGACCCCTACACCCTCCAGTGTCTGCTGGCCCGGATGCTTCGGGCAGGCTGCACCCATGTGGTGATGGAGGTCTCCTCCCACGCCCTGGCCCTGCGCCGCACGGCGGGGCTCCACTTCAAGGGAGGTATTTTCACCAACCTCACCAGGGACCACCTGGACTTCCACGGCACCATGGAGGCCTATCGGGAGGCCAAGGGCCTGCTGTTCCGGCAGTGCGAGGCGGGCTTTTTCAACATCGACGACCCCGCCGGCCGCTACTTCGCCCGGACTGCCCCCTGCCAACGCCACAGCTTTGGGGAGAACCGCAGTGAGGGGGAGCTGCTGGCCCGCTCCGTCCGGCTCTTTCCGGACCGGGTGGAGTTCCAGGTCCTGGCCCCGGAGGGGCTGTTTCCAGTGTGCCTGCCCATCCCTGGGGCCTTTAGCGTGTACAACGCCCTGGGGGTCATCGCCTGCTGCCGGGAGCTGGGCATCCCCATCTCCGCCATCGCGGCGGCCCTGGCGGGAAGCCAGGGGGTGAAGGGCAGGGTGGAGGTGGTCCCCGTCCCCGCACCCTACACGGTGCTCATCGACTACGCCCACACCCCCGACGCCCTGGAGAAGGTCCTCACCACCGCCAGGGGGGGCACCGCCTGCCGGCTCCTGTGCCTCTTCGGCTGCGGAGGGGACCGGGACCGGAGCAAGCGCCCCATCATGGGGGAGATCGCGGCAGAGCTGGCGGACTTCCTCCTCCTCACCTCCGACAATCCCCGCACCGAGGACCCGGAGACCATCCTGGATGAGGTGGAGGCGGGCTTTCCCCCCGGCTTCACCGCCTACCACCGCCAGGCAGACCGCCGGGCGGCCATCCGGGAGCTTTTGGCCATGGGCCGGGCGGGAGATGTGCTCCTTCTGGCGGGAAAAGGCCATGAGACTTACCAGGAGATCGGCACAGAAAAAATTCATTTGGACGAACGCGAAGAAATTGCTTCCTTTTTCCGGCAAGATGAGATATAATAAATGTTTGTCAACTCCCATGGCCCGAAGAAGAGACGGACCTGCGGGGAAACGAGAGAGAACAGACGTTGAAAAACGCGGAGGTGCGGGACATGGAGTCCATTGTCGGAAGAAGTATCGTCGCCCTTGTGGCGGGATTTATCATCAGTGCCCTGCTGGGAAAAAGCCTGATCCCAGCCCTGCGCCGGCTGAAGGCCGGCCAATCCATCAAGGAGGACGGACCCACCTGGCACATGGCGAAGCAGGGGACCCCCACCATGGGTGGGATCATGTTCATCGCGGCCACCGCCATCGTGGTCCTGGTGCTGAACATCCAGGACATCATGGCGGGAGAGCTGACGGCGGTGGTGGTGCTCCTCTTTGCCGGGGTGTTCGGCGTCATCGGCTTTTTGGATGACTACGCCAAGGTGAAGAAAAAGGAGAACACCGGCCTGTCTGCCAGCCAGAAGTTTCTGTTGCAGCTGGCGGCGGCCCTGTGCTTCCTGGCCCTGCTGCGGTCCATGGGGATCTTGTCCCCCAACCTGTACGTGCCCTTCTTCGGGGTGGAGCTGCATCTGCCCTGGGTGGTGTATCTGATTTTTGCCGCCCTGGTGATCACCGGGTCGGTGAACGCCGTGAACATCACCGACGGCATCGACGGCCTGGCGGCGGGGGTGACCCTGCCGGTGTGCGCCTTCTTTGCCTGCTCCTTTGGCTATGCCTACCTCCATTGGCAGCGGCAGGAGAGCTTGGGTATGACCCTCTTTGCCGCGGCCCTGTGCGGGGCCTTGGCGGGCTTCCTGGTGCATAACTTTTACCCGGCCAAGGTCTTTATGGGGGACACCGGCTCCCTCTTCCTGGGGGGGGCTGTGTGCGGCATGGCCTTCGCTCTGGATATGCCCCTGATTTTGATCCCCGTGGGGATCATCTACATCGCGGAGACCTTATCCGATATCATTCAGATCTTTTACTTCAAGGCCACCCATGGCAAGCGGATCTTCCGCATGGCCCCCCTGCACCACCACCTGGAGCTGGGCGGCTGGAGCGAGAAGAAGTTAGTGTTCACCTTTGCCGGCATCACCCTGGTCTTTTGTGTCCTGGCCTACTTTGGCGTCATGGGGCGGTTCTCCGCCCTGTGAGCCCGGCGGGACGCGGGCAGCAGTGGGCCGGGGCCGTCATCCATCCGGGAGGGATTCTTGTGGCAAGTCGAACGAAAACCAAAGAGCGGCGCAGGCTCAAGCCCAGGCACCAAAGCCGGGGGCAGGTGGATACCCCCTTTCTGCTGCTGACCATTCTGCTGGTCATCATCGGCCTGGTGATGCTGCTCTCCGCCTCCTACCCCACAGCCTGGTATGACGTGCAGAACCGCACCGGCCATGACCCCTTCCACTACTTCACCCGGCAGGCGATCTATGCCGTGCTGGGCTTTTGCGTGCTATATCTGGTGTCGCGGGTGAACTACAGCGGCCTGGCGGGGCTGGCCATCCCCATTTTCATCCTAGCCTGTATCCTGATGCTGGCGGTGAAGGTGCCGGGGCTGGGCTATACCTCCGGCGGTGCCACCCGCTGGCTGAAATACCCGGTGCAGTGGCAGCCCTCAGAGGTGGGGAAGATCGCCCTGATCATCTACTTCTCCTCCCGCCTGGCCAAGCGAGAGGAGCGCACACACTTGGAGTTCAACCGCCGCAGCCCCCTGGGCCGCTTTGGCAACTTCCTGGAGCGCATCGGCTTCTTTGAGCTCATCCCCTATGCCCTGGTCATTGCCATCATGGTGGGCCTGCTATACCTGGAGCCCCACATGTCCGCCACCATCCAGATGGTGGTCATCGCGGCGGCCATCCTCTTTGCCGGGGGCATCTCCGTGGGCTGGTTCGCCGCCGGAGGCGCCCTGGTGGGCGGCGCACTGACCATTTTGATTTTGGCCACACCCTACATGACCTCCCGCGTTCAGCTCTGGCAGAACCCCTGGCTGGACCCCCAGGGCAAGGGCTTGCAGCCCATCCAGTCCCTACTGGCCATCGGTTCCGGGGGCCTCTTTGGGGTGGGCCTGGGCCAGGGACGGCAAAAATTCCTCTACTTACCGGAACCCCAAAACGACTTTATTTTTGCCATCGTCTGTGAGGAGCTGGGGCTGGTGGGAGCAGCTTTGATCCTGTTCCTCTTTGCCCTGCTGATTATCCGGGGCTATTGGCTGGCCCTTCACGCCAAGGACCGCTTTGGCTCTCTGATGATCGTGGGCATCATGACCCTGTTTGCCTTCCAGGTGTTCGCCAACGTGGCGGTGGTGACCAACCTCTTCCCGGTGACGGGCATCTCCATGCCCTTCTTCAGCGCCGGAGGCACCGCCCTAGTGATCCAGTTGGCGGAAATGGGGTTGGTGTTGGCCATATCCCGACAAAATCCCGTGACATAGCCAGAGGCTATGGGAAGGAGTAACCATGCGAGTTCTTTTCACCTGCGGCGGCACGGCGGGGCACATCAACCCCGCTGTGGCCTTGGCCCGCATGTTTCAGGAACGCCAGGAGAATTGCCAGGTCCTCTTTGTGGGGGCCAAGGGCGGCATGGAGGAGCGGCTGGTGCCGAAGGAGGGCTTCCCTCTGGAGACGGTGACCATCAGCTCCTTTTGGCGCAGTCTCAGCCCTGCGGGGGTGAAGCACAATTTGCAGACCCTGCGCAACCTGCACCTGTCCCGCCGGGAGGCCACGGACATCCTGGACCGCTTCCAGCCGGACTTGGTGGTGGGCACCGGGGGCTATGCCTCCTACCCGGTGGTCCACGCCGCCGCCAAGCGGGGCATCCCCACGGCAGTCCATGAGTCCAACGCCGTACCGGGGCTCACCACCCAGCAGTTGGCAAAGATCGCTGACCGGGTGATGGTGGGCTATGAGGAGTCCAGGGAGCACTATCATGATAAGGACAAGGTGGTGGTTACCGGCACCCCGGTGCGGGATGGCTTTTTCCAGACCCGCAAGGAGGCCCGGCAGGCCCTGGGCATCCAGGATGACCGGCCCCTGCTCCTGTCCTACTGGGGGAGCCTGGGGGCGGAGGTGATGAACCGGTATATGGTGGATTTCTTTCGCCTGGCTGCCCAGCAGCCCCCCACCTTCCACCACATCCACGGGGCCGGCCGGGATTTTGCCCAGATGGAGGCGGACCTTCAGGGGACGGCCCTGCCCCCAGAGCTCCAGCTCCGGGAGTATATCTACGATATGCCTACGGTGATGGCGGCGGCAGATCTGGTGCTGTGCCGGGGGGGAGCCTCCACCCTGTCAGAGCTCACCGCCATCGGCAAGCCCGCGGTGATCGTCCCCTCCCCCAACGTCACCAACCACCACCAGGAGCGCAACGCCAATGTCCTGGCCCAGCAGGGCGGGGCAGTGGTGCTGCTGGAGCCGGTGTGCAGCGGGGAGCGGCTCTACCAAACCGCCGCAGAGCTGCTGGCATCCCCCCAGCGTCTGCGGGATATGTCCCAGGGAATGTCCTCCATGGGGGTGCCCGACGCGGCGGAGAAGATCTACGACACCCTCACCGCGCTTTTGCGGGAATCCTGAACCCATTTCCCTCCCCCGACATAGAATGGCCTGAGCACACACAGACCAGGATCGGGGGAGAAACACCATGGAATATTTTGCAGTGCAGGGAGGCGTTCCCCTGGAGGGCTGCGTCGCCGTCCACGGGGCCAAGAACAGCGCCCTACCCATTCTGGCGGCCACGCTGCTGGCGCCAGGGGAGCACGTCTTACATAACTGTCCGGACTTAACGGACATTGCCGCGGCCCTGGCCATTCTGTCCTGCCTGGGCTGCCAGGTGCGGCGGGAGGGCAGCACCGTGGTGGTGAACACCATCCACCGCCGGGGCTGTGCCGTGCCCGACCGCCTGATGGGACAGATGCGGGCCTCCGTGCTCTTTTTGGGGTCCCTGCTGGCCAGCAGCGGCGAGGCCATCGCCTGCTGGCCAGGGGGCTGCGCCCTGGGGGAGCGCCCCATTGACCTCCACCTCCGGGCCCTGCGGCTGCTGGGGGCGGAGGTGCTGGACCGGGGGGGCCGTCTGAGCTGCCGCTGCCCCCGGCTCCGGGGGAACCGGATCGTCCTGCCCTTCCCCAGTGTGGGGGCCACGGAGAACGCCATGCTGGCGGCCTGCGGGGCCCAGGGGGTCACGGAGATCTGCAACGCCGCCCAGGAGCTGGAGATCGTAGATCTGCAAAACTTCCTCCGGGCCTGCGGGGCGAACATCAGCGGCGGTGGGACCCAGCGGATCGTGGTCTATGGCGGGGTGCCTCTGCACCCAGGGGAGCACAGCGTCATGCCTGACCGCATCGTCACCGCCACCTACCTGTGCGCGGTGGCCGCCGCCGGGGGAGAAGGGGAGCTGTTGGCCGCCCAGGGCGGGGCAGTGGCCCCGGTGCTCCAGGCCCTCACCGCCGCTGGCTGCCAGATTTGGGAGACCCAGCGGGGGCTGGCGGTGCGCCGCCAGGGGGCGCTGCGGGGCATCGGCCCCATCGTCACCGCGCCCTACCCCGGCTTTCCCACAGACGCCCAGCCCCTGTTGGCGGCGGTTTTGGCCAAGGCCCAGGGGGAGAGCGCCATCACCGAGACCATTTTCGACCGCCGCTTCCGCTATACCCAGCAGCTCTGCCGCATGGGGGCTCGTATCCAGGTGGAGGGCGACACCGCCCGCATCTGCGGCGCGCCCCTCCAGGGGGCCTCGGTGAAGGCCACCGACCTGCGGGGCGGGGCGGCCCTGACCATCGCCGCCTTGGGGGCCCAGGGGTGCAGCCAGGTCTATGGCCTGGAGCACATCGACCGGGGCTATGAGCGGCTGGAAACCGCCCTGGGGTGCCTGGGAGGCAGGATACGGCGCACGACAAGATAGGGGACCTGGTATGGCCAAGGAACAAAAGAAAACCCAATATCGCAAGCGGAGGGTGAGCATCTTCTTTGCCGTTTTGGCGGCGCTGCTCACCGGGGTGTGTATGGTGCTGGCCTGCACTGTCTTCTTCCGGGTGGAAGAGGTGGTGGTGGAGGGCAACCAGCGCTACACCCAGGAGGAGATCCTCTCCGTGGCCAGCGTGGAGCGGGGCTCCAACCTGACCCTGACGGCGCGGGAGCAGTTGGAGTCCAGGATCCGGGAGAGCCTGCCCTACGTGGATAGCGTGGAGATCCACAAGAACCTGCCCACCACCCTGCGCCTGACGGTGAAGGAATCCCAGCCCGGCGGGGTGGTGGCCCAGGGGGAGAGCGAGGAAGCGGTCAACTGGCTCATCGACGGCAAGGGGCGGCTGCTGGAACAGGCCAACGACGAAAACACCGCTGGTGTGGCCAAGATCGTGGGGCTGGAGGCCATCGACCCCCAGCAGAGCGCCACCATGCAGGTGCTCCAGGGCTATGAGGGCCAGTTCCAGGCCCTCACGGAGCTGATGCAGGCCCTGGAGGCCCAGGGCCTCACCGCAAAAGTCACGGAGATCGACGCCTCGTCCCCCACGGAGATCACCATGCTTTACGATGGCCGCCTGCGGGTGACCATGCTCATCAACGCGGATTTTTCCCGTAAAATGGTCATTTTCCGACAGATCGCGGACCTGCTGGGAGACCAGCGAACCGGGACGGTGAACCTGAAAACCGCAGACGCCTACTACTCCCCCGGTGGCTGAGCCCAGGGCGAGGAAGGGGGAAAAGTCTGATTTTTTTCAAAAAGATGGGGAATAATTCAAACTTTTCTATTGACCTGTCGGAAAAACGGGGCTACAATAAAAGGGAATATCGAAGCTACATGCATTGCAGAGAAATATACACTTAGGAGGATCTATCATGGCGTTTGGATTAGATACCGGAGTAGAGTCCGTTGTCAATATTAAAGTGATCGGTGTCGGCGGCGGCGGCGGAAACGTTGTCAACCGCATGGTGGAGTCCGGGGCACGAGGCGTGGACTTCATCGCAGTCAATACGGATAAGCAGGCCCTGGCAGTTTCCAGCGCCAACGAGAAGATTCAAATCGGTGAAAAGCTCACCGAGGGTCAGGGCGCCGGATCCAACCCGGAGATCGGCCGGCAGTCCGCAGAGGAGAGCCGCACCTCCATCTCCAAAGTTCTGGAGGGCACGGACATGCTCTTCATCACCGCCGGTATGGGCGGCGGCACCGGCACCGGTGCAGCACCCATTTTGGCGGACCTGGCCAAGGAAATGGACATCCTCACCGTTGGCGTGGTGACCAAGCCCTTCTCCTTTGAGGGCCGCCGCCGGATGCAGCAGGCGGAGATCGGCATTGAGAACCTGCGCTCCAAGGTGGACTCCCTGGTCATCATCCCCAACGACCGGCTGAAATTCGTCACCGAGCAGAAGATCACCCTGTCCAACGCCTTTGAAGTGGCGGATGATGTGCTGCGCCAGGCGGTGCAGTCCATCTCGGACCTGATCAAGAACACCGGCTTCATCAACCTGGACTTTGCCGACGTGTCTGCCGTCATGAAGGATGCCGGCATGGCCCACATGGGCGTGGGCCGGGCCAGCGGCAAGAACAAGGCCGAGGAGGCCGCCCGGAAGGCCGTCTCCAGCCCCCTGCTGGAGACCTCCATCAACGGCGCCCGCGGCGTGCTGGTGAACGTCACCGGCTCCACCGATGTGGGTCTGGAGGAAGTGGAAATGGCGGCCAACCTGGTGCAGGAGGCTGCCGATCCCAACGCCCTCATCATCTTCGGCGCCACCTTCGACGAGACCTTGGAGGACGCCATTGTGGTTACGGTGATTGCCACGGGCTTTGATGAGAAGATCATGAATGCCAAGAGCACGCCCACCGTTTCCTCCAGCAGTGCCGGCCAGAGTGGCCGGGGCGGTGTGTCCAGCCGTGCAGCTGAGACGGTGGACAACAGCGTGGAGGAGGATGATCCCTATAAGGAGATCTTCAAGATTTTCAATCGGGACCGCTGATACATCCCCAATAGAGTTTATGACCCCTGCTTTCCGACGGGTTCGGGAGGCAGGGGTTTTTGTCGGGTTTTGGGGGTGTAAAGGGGGAGGGCCTTACATGGGGGGAGAAAGGGAGACTGCCAGAGGTCAGGTTGTGGACAAATCAACACGGGCCGCCGAGGGCGGCGGCCCCTACATCCAACGTAGGTACCCACAAGACAAGTGGGATTCACAGGGAAACACCTAACCACGTCCATTGTGAACCAAGGGGCGGTGAAACCATCGGCGTGTCCTTGTAGGGGCCGGCGCCTTCGCCGGCCCACAGGTTTCCCGCTTCCTTTCCATAGAACGAAATACTTTTTTGACAGACTGACACGGGCCGCTCAAGGGGGTGGCCCGTGAGGGAAAAACCACACGTCCTGAAATTGCGGGACAAAACCATATTAGACCTTTTTTGAAGGAGACAGGCTGTATAATACAAGAGCTGAACAGGAGAGGAGGGGAAGGGCCGTGACGGTGGTTTATCTGGATTCCTACCTGTTGCTGAACTTCGTGGTGAACTACCTCCTCCTGGCCTGCGCCGGACGCTTGGACGGCGCCCCCCGCCGCCGGCTTCGCTGTGCCCTGGGGGCGGCCTTTGGTGCGGTGTATGGGGTCCTCAGCCTGTTTCCCGCCGCTGCCTTTTTGGAGCATCCCGTGTGCAAGGCCAGCGCGGCGGTGGGGATGCTGCTGCTGGCCTTTGGTTGGCGGGAGCGCTTATTGCGGATTGGTGGGCTGTTTTTGACCCTCTCCTGTGCCTTTGGGGGCGGCCTGCTGCTGCTGTCCATGGTCCAGGGGGGACCGGCCCAGGAGCTGGGGCTGCTGGGGCCCTCCCTGGGGATGCGGGGCATCCTCATCGCCGCGGCGCTGAGCTATGGCTGTCTGTCCCTGCTGTTGCAAGGGCAGTTTACCCACAGCCGCGCCGCCGGGGAGGTCCAGGAGCTGACTCTGGTGCGGGGGGAGCACTCCGTCACCGTGTTGGCCCTGCGGGATACGGGGAATACCCTCCAAGACCCCCTCACCGGCCGCCCTGTGGTGGTGATCGAGGGGGAGAAGGCCAGGGACCTGCTGCCGGAGCTCCCGGATTTGGACAGGCAGGGCCTGGCCCACCCGGTGGAGCTGTTGGGGGAGCTGGAGGACACGGGCCTGCGCTTCCAGCTCTTGCCCTACCGGGCGGTGGGGGTGGACTGCGGTTTGCTCCTGGCGCTGCGGATGGACCGGGCGGAGTATGGGGAGCAGACCCACAACAACTGCCTCACGGCCCTGTCCCCCACGCCCCTGTCTGACGGGGGGCGCTACTGCGCCCTCATCGGGGGCCGGGAGGGCTAGAAAAAACCACAAGAATCAGGGAGGAATGGATCATGAAAGCACGGTGGAGACGGTTCTATTGGCGATTGCGGCTGCGTCTGGCCCGTTGGGGGCTGGGCCTGCCTGGCAAGATCATGTACATCGGGGGCAGCGACGTACTCCCCGCCCCCCTCAACCGCCAGGAGGAGGGGGAGTACATCGCCGCCCTGGCGGAGGGGGACGAGGGGGCGGCCTCGGTGCTCATCGAGCACAACCTGCGCCTGGTGGTCTACATTGCCCGGCGCTTTGAAAACACCGGCATCAACATTGAGGACCTGATCTCCATCGGGACCATCGGCCTCATCAAGGCGGTGCGGACCTATAAGCCCGACAAGAACATCAAGCTGGCCACCTACGCCTCCCGCTGCATCGAGAACGAGATCCTCATGCACCTGCGGAAAACCGCCAGCCAGAAAAGCGAGGTGCCCTTTGACGAGCCCCTGAGCACCGACTGGAACGGCAACGAGCTGCTCCTATCGGACATCCTGGGGACAGAGAGCGACCTGGTGCAAAAGCCCATTGAGGAGGACGCCGACTGCCAGCTCCTGGCCGACGCCCTGGAGAAGCTCAACGACCGGGAGCGGGAGATCATCGTCCTGCGCTTCGGCCTGGGCGGCCGCCGGGAGCACACCCAGAAGGAGGTGGCCGACCGCATGGGCATCTCCCAATCCTACATCTCCCGCCTAGAGAAACGAATTATCTCCCGGCTGAAACGAGAGATTTTGAAGGTGACGGAGGTGCCATGAGGGGGGAATACCATGCGCGTACATTGTGCATCTTCGGGGGGTGAGGACCACGGCTTGTCCTTGTAGGGGACGCCGCCCTCGCCGGCCCGCGGATTTCCCCCAACGTGGTAAACAGAAACAGGAAAAGACCTGGTTCCCCATAAAAGGGAGAACCAGGTCTTTTCCGCAACAGGAGGAATGAAAATGCTTGCGGTTTACGATTCCGGCAGGCTCAGTTCAGCTCGATGGGCTCCCCGGTCTTCTGGTACTGCTCCACCATATCCTGGGTGATATCAAAAGACTTCGCGTTGGGGTCGTTCTCGTCCACGGTGGGGTCCTCAGGCACTTCGGGGCTGGGCTGGTGCAGTTTGTCCAGGAAAGCGGCCACGGCGGCGGGGTCTGCCTTGGCGGCGTCCAGGGGCAGGGTGAAGAGGGCGTGGGGAGCGGTGAAGCTGTCCTGGAAGGCGATGCTCCCGTCCTGACCCAGCTGGAACATATCGCTGCTGGGGGCGAAGCCCTCATAAGCGGCCAGATAGACAGTGTGGTCAGCGAACATCTCCAGGCTGTCACACTCAAAAATGTAATAGCCTGTGTGCATATCGTCGGTAATGAAGCTGCTAAAGCCGCCGTCTAAGGTCCAGGCATTGATTTCCCAGGGCAGATAACCGGCGACCAAGGGGGTAAAGCTGAGGTCGCATTGCTTCTCCGGGTCCAAGGGCTGGCCATCGGCGCGGGTAACGGAAGCGACGATATAGCTGCGAGCCGCGTCGGCCTCGGAATACAGGTCAGACAGTCCGGCGCCACTGACGATCCCCATCAGGTTGAAGGTGTAGTCACCGGAGGTTGCGCTTTGGTTCAAAACGATGGCATCCTCCTGTTCAAAGGCAGCGGCCAAACGCGCGTCCCCCAGTTTTTCCGCCACCTGGGACGGGTGCAGAAACATCACAGCGGCGGCGGCGGAGACCACCAGGGTCAGGGCCAGAACGGCCACAAGCAGGGTTGTTTTGAAACTGGTCTTCATAGAGGAACACTCCTTTTCGTGTTGCCCCCCGGCCTCACGCAAGAGGCGGTTCACCGTGTCCCGCTGGAAATCCTGGCGGAACTGGATGCCGTCAAAGGCGGCGCGATAGTCGTCACGGTTCATAAGATATCCTCCTCTAGCAATTTGCGCAACTTCTCCCGGCCACGGGAGAGGCGAGTGCCCACCGTGGGGGCGGGCAGGCCGAGCAGCTTGGCAATTTCCTTGATGGTGTAGCCCTCGTAGTAGTACAGGTGGATCACTGTGCTGTACTTCTCCGGCAGGGCTTGTACGGCGGAAAGGATGGGAGAGTCGCCCGCCGCCTCCGGCACTGCCACCGCTTCGGCTTCCTCCAACGGCAGGGCGCGGTTGGCGGCGGCCTTGCGGATGTCGCTGGAGCGGTGGATGGTGGCCCGGATGAGCCAGGCCCGTTCATGCTCCCCGTCCCGGAAACGGGGCTTTTGGGCCAGCAGGCGTAGGAACACCTCCTGCACTGCGTCCTCGGCGTCGGCGGTGGAAAGAGACCGGGTCATGGCCAGGCGCAGCAGCATGGGGCTGTAGTCCTCCACCAAGCGGCGGATGTATTCTTCGGTACCAATCGAATCCATGCCCTCAACTCCTTTCACCTATAACACGATTGAGGGGGCGTATTTTTTTCAAAGAGGGAGAATTTTTTCAGAGAATTGACAGCCTGGTGGGAATCGGGTAGACTGAGGATATCATATAAGAAAGCGGGATGCCAGATGATATTCACAGCCGACCTACACACCCACTCCACCGCCTCCGACGGGCAGTACACCCCCACCCAACTGGTGGGCCTGGCCAAGGAACGGGGCTTGCAGCTCCTGGCCCTCACGGACCACGACACCCTGGACGGCCTGGACGAAGCCGTCCAAGCCGGGGAGGCCCTGGGCCTGCGGGTGCTCCGGGGGGTGGAGCTCAGCGCCAAGGAGCACCACAATTTTCATATCCTAGGCTATGGCTTTTCCTCAAAAGCCCCCGGCCTCAAGGACTTGTGTGACAAGCTCCGGGCCGGGCGGGACGACCGGAAGTACCGTATCCTGGACTATTTGAAGGAAAAGGGCATGGAGCTCACCCTGGAGGAGGTGGAGGAGCTGGCCGGGGGGGACATCATCGCCCGGCCCCACTTCGCCCGCGCCATGGTGCGCCGGGGCTATGTGGCCAGCAACCGGGAGGCCTTTGAACGCTTCCTGGACACCAAGGAGTATCAGGTCAAGGTCCCCCGCTTCAAGGCCGACGCCAAGGGCTGCATAGATGCCATCAAAGCCGCCGGGGGCAAGACCGCTCTGGCCCACCCCTACCAGATGCGCCTGCCTGACGAGGCATTGGAGGCGCTGGTGGCGCAGCTGGTGGGCTACGGCCTGGACGCTATCGAGGGTTACTATCCCAAATACAGCCCGGAGCAGCAGGCCTTCTACCACCGCCTGGCCCAACAGCACGGCCTGCACCTCACCGGCGGCAGCGACTTCCACGGGGAGAAGGTGAAGCCGGAGGTGAAGCTGGGTGCCCTGGAGCTGGAGCTGGGGTGGCTGGTGGACTGAGCTGATTTTGGTAAAAATGCCGAAGGATTTCCCCCCAAAACCGCCTCGAACGCCCCGCCGGTCATACTTTGGACCGATTACGGAAGGGATGCTTTTATGGTATAATATCACAGTTTAGAAAGCAATCCATCCGAGTGCAAACAATGACGGACGAATGGGAGGAATGTTTTATGAAGAAACGCATCGCAAGCAGCCTGACCGCCCTGGCCCTGTGCCTGTCCCTGCTGCCGGGGACGGCGTGGGCGGCGACACCCATGCTCAGACTCTGCGGTACAGACATTGAAACCAACTGTTACTACACAATAAAGGCGGATGGCAGCGGCGTGGAAAAGGTGAGTAAGGTGCCTGCAAATCAACCGTATTTGGAGTACGCCATCGCCAGCGGCATGGGCACGCTCACCGCCCACGGCTCTGTGGCACTGACATACGACGGCGGCGAGGGGGGCGAGGGCGAGGTTCTCTATTCCGGAGTCAACCTGGACATTACCGGCGATGACATCACCCTCACTGCCACAGGTCAAAACGATGTGATTGATGGGGTGTCTGGGTATCCGCTTAGCCTCAAGGCAAACAATGTCACGCTTACCGCGACGGGTGGCGGCCATGCCATCGGGATCAATATGCGCACTACGATCACCGCTTCCGGCAAGGTTGCCATCGCCAGCAAAGACGGTGAGGCGGTGAAGGGCCCGCTGACCATTGCGGACAGCAGCAGCGTTGAGATTACCGATGAGAGCGGTAAGGATGCGTTTTATAAAACCACAAGCATCAAATCCAGCGGCGATGTTGTCATTTCAAGCGCAGGAGCGATCATCGATAGAAAAGAGGAAACCCTGAACATCGAATCCGGCGGAAACGTGGTCCTCAGAGGCGGCAAAGAAGAAACCGAGGTCGATCCCGCGACAGCTGCGTTCCCCTACCCTTCCAAGCTTACGGTCAAGGCGGCGGGGAATATCACCATTGATGACAAGTACCCGATGGAGGATTACATCGAAGAACAACTGACTGCGAGTGGAACGCTCACGCTCCCCTCGGTTAAGAATGTGACCCTTAATGTGGGAGAGGAAGATGGCATAACAAGTGTTATGATGGGGGAAGGGGAATATCAAATCTATACCGATGGTAGTGACCCCGCTGTGTCTGGTAATCTGGCCTACACCAACCTGACCATCACCGGCACGGCGGAAAATATGAGCATTTTAGTGGCTAACATCCCGGCAAGCTGCCATATCACCCTCAAGGACCTGCATATTGATAGTTCCAGCACCCCAACGTCCTTTTCCCCGTTGATGGTGACTGCCACAGGCAAAATTGAAATCGGCATTGAGGGCGATGTGGAGTTGATCGGAAGTACGTGCGCTGTCAGGTCCAGCTCCCAGGCCGCCCTGCGCGGAAGTGGGAACTTCACGGCGGTGGTGCGGGGTGAGGCTACATCATCTGGCCCCTTTCCAATTAGCACGATCTCCAGTAGAGGCACAAGCGGTTTCAGCATCGACGTAGCGGGCGACGTGAGCATTCGGATGGAGAATGACGACGAAAATACTGCTCTGTTTGATAACAGTGTCAGCGATGGCGGTACCACCTACCCCATCAGCATCACGGGGAAGAACGTCACCCTGGCCCAGGCCGGCAAGGCACCGACGTATGAAAATGATGTGGCAAGCGGAGGCGTGACCATTTCCGCCACGGAAAAGCTTTCCAACATGGGAGTGATTACCCAAGCGCTGGATTTCAGCGACGAGGACACAGCTCCGGGTACCCTGGAGACAGACGGCTACCACTGGGACGCTAGGCAGAAGACGCTTACCCTGAACAATATCGTTCTCAGCGGTAAAGTGACCCTGCCGGATGACACGGTGACCATTGTGACCCAGGAGGAGAGCAGCATTGGTACGCTGACTCCGCCAGAATCTAATGGTAGCGCCAATCCCCAAAAGACAAACCTGACCTTTTCGGGGCCGGGCAAGCTGACGATTCAAGAGCCTCTTAACATCAGCGGCGGACACAACCTCGGTCTAACGGTGGATGCAGGCGCACAGGTGGAGGCGCTGGGCGGCATTACCATCTGTGCCGACGGCGGAGTTGACGGAGCTGTCACCATAAATGGGACGTTGACCGCAAAAGGCGACGCGGAAGGACCCGCACTGAGCAGTGGCAAGGTTGTTGTGGGCAGCGGCGGTACGCTAAATGTCTCTGGGGAAAAGGGTGGTGTTGCGGCCAACGGCACAAGCGACAACATCTATACTGGTGCGTTTACCCTCATGGAAAACGGTACGTTGAACGCCAACTGTAAAGAGTTTGTAATCGCCGTACATTCTGGGAAACAGGATGGCTTTAATCCTTCTGTCCAGCCGAACGAGGTTATCAGCATCCCGGCGGGCTATCTGCCCCAGGGCCATGACCCGCATCTGACCGATAACGGACAGTCCGTCGTCATCGTAGCCGATGGGCCGTTCACCATCGGGAAGAAAAATGTCCCCAGCACCCCCAGCGGCGGAGGCGGCAGCAGCACCAGCACCTACGCCATCACCGTGGAGGAATCAACCCACGGCAGCGTGACCGCCGACCGCACCCGCGCCTCCGCCGGGAGCACCATCACCCTGACCGTTGCCCCGGACAGCGGTTACGCCCTGGATAGCCTGACCGCCACCGACAGCCGGGGGAAGGCGGTAGAGCTGACCAATCTGGGAGACGGGAAGTATCGCTTCACCATGCCCAGTGCAGCCGTGACGGTGGGTGCCACCTTTGCGGAGGAAACCCGCAAGCCTTGCGACGGTGGCACCGACTGCCCCTCCCGGCCCTTCTCCGACCTGGACACCAGCCAGTGGTATCATGAGGCCGTGGACTACGTCTTGAGCAATGGCTGGATGAATGGATATGGCAACCGCCAGTTCGGGCCGGAGGACCCCCTCTCCCGCGCCCAATTTGCCCAGATCCTCCACAACAAGGCAGGCCGACCGGTGGTCAACTACCTGCTGTGGTATGAGGACGTGGCGGCGGACGCCTGGTACACCGAGGCCATCCGCTGGGCCACCAGCCAAAGGATCGTGGACGGCTACGGCGACGGGCGCTTTGGCCCCGACGACAGCATCACGCGGGAACAGCTTGCGGCGATGCTCTGGCGCTACGCAGGGCGTCCCGCCACCAGTGGCAGCCTGTCCTTTGCCGACGCGGACCAGGCCAGCGACTGGGCCTTGGAAGCCCTGGCCTGGGCCACCCAGGTGGGCGTCCTCAACGGCAAGAGCGGCGGCATCCTGGACCCCGGCGGCACCGCCACCCGCGCCGAGACGGCGCAGATGCTGCGGAACTTTATGAGCCAAGACAGATGAACCACAAGCCTCCCCAGCCACCGATGTGGGCTGGGGAGGCTTTGTATATCTTGGGATAGCATTGGAGGGGGCGATTTGCAAAGAGGGGTGCCGCGTGGTATGATGAGGGAAAAAGACAGAGGAGGTACCGACCTATGGAGCTTGTCATCCGCGGCTACACTTCGGCAGACCTGCCCGCCATGGTAGAGATTTGGAACCAGGTGGTGGAGGAGGGCCTGGCCTTTCCCCAGGAGGAGTTTCTGGACTTGGAGGGTGGCCGGGCCTTTTTCGCCGCCCAGAGCCACAACGGCGTGGCAGTAGCGCCGGAGACCGGGGAGGTGGTGGGGCTGTACATCCTCCACCCCAACAATGTTGGGCGCTGCGGACATCTGTGCAACGCCAGCTATGCCGTGGCTGCCCGCCACAGGGGGCGGCACATTGGGGAGAAGCTGGTGTTGGACTCCCTGGAACAGGGCCGGCGGTTGGGGTTCCGGGTGATGCAGTTCAACGCCGTGGTGGCGGATAACCTCCACGCCCGGCATCTGTACCAACGCCTGGGCTTCCAGCAGCTTGGCACCATCCCCGGCGGCTTCCGCCAGAAGGATGGGGCCTATGTGGATATCTGCCCCTATTACCGCTTGCTGTGAAAGAAGGAACGGCCCTCCCGCCGCTCCCGCCGCAGCAGCAGCCACAGGGCAAAGAGGAGAAGGGTGAAGTTGCCGCCTTGGAGGAACCACCACAGCCCCGCTCCCGTCAAGGCCGCCGCCACCGTCTTGCTCAAAACGCCGCTGAGCTGATCCCCCCGGTCGGGGCCCGTCAACCAGGCCAGGATGGCTTTCACCGTCCGCCCCCCGTCCAGGGGACCCATGGGCAGGAGGTTGAACAGCCCCAGGGCCAGGCTGAGGCCGGTGAGGAGATAGGCGTCCGGGCTGCCAAACTGCGCCCCCCAGGCTCCGGCCAGGATGGCCAGGAGAAAGCTGGCCATGGGGCCCGACAGGGCCACTAGGCATTCCTCCCAGTAGGAGAACAGCCGCTCCCGCCGGGGACGGATCACCGCCCCGGTGCCGGTGAGGCAGAAGCAGCCCACCCGGCCCCCCAGGGCCCGGACCATGGCCACATGGCCCAGTTCATGGACCACGCAGGCCACCAAAAACCAGAACAGAAGCCGAAGGGACGCCGCCAGCAGCAGCGCCCCTAAGACCAGCCAGAACCCGCCGGTGCTATGCAATTTGCGCATCTGGAACCTCCGGCGCCGTCTGGGGGGCGGTGTCTGGGCTGTCGGGCCCGGTCTCCTGGTCTGGGGCGGGGGCAGAGGCGGGGGCCTCCGGCTCCATCAACCCGGACCAGAGGGAGCGGAAGGTCTCCACCGCCGGTTCCCCCCTGGAGAAGGATTCCCCTACCTGGGAGAACACCGCCTGGAAGTCCGTGTCCGCCCGGACCAAGGCCCCCACCCTGGAGGAGAACTGGGAGACCGGCCCCAGGTTTACCCCCCGGCCCAGGAACACGATGCCAAAGAGGATCAGGCAGACCATGAGCTGCCGCAGCCGCCGTTTTTCGCCGGGGGTGAGGCTGCTTTTCTTTCGTTTCTTCTTGTCCGCTGCCATAGGAAGCGCCTCCTTTCCGCTGTTATGTGTATGGGCGCGGGGGGAAGAATATGCCGAAAAATTCCCAGGATGCCGCCCACCCCCTTGCAACCCAACGGAGATAATGGTAAAATAAACGAGATGTTTTGAAAAAAGACGTTTCGTCTATATTTTTGGAGGTAAAACCAATGTTTGCAAAGCTGATCGAGACCCTGAAAGCCAATCCCCGCACCCTGGTGTTCACCGAGGGCGCCGACGCCCGCATCCTGGAGGCTACCCACCGCCTGAAGAAGGATGGCTTCCTCACCCCCATCCTGGTGGGCGTGGAGGCCGAGGTGAAGGCCGCCGCTGCCAAGGGTGGCTTTGACATCGAGGGCATCCGCATTGTGGACCCCGCCACCTATCCCGGCATGGACGCCATGGTGGAGAAGATGGTGGAGCTGCGCAAGGGTAAGATGACCCCGGAGGACTGCCGCAAGAACCTGATGAAGGGCAATTATTTCGGCACCATGCTGGTGAAGATGGGCGAGGCCGACTGCCTGCTGGGCGGCGCCACCTACTCCACCGCCGATACCGTCCGTCCCGCCCTCCAGCTCATCAAGACCAAGCCCGGCAACAACAACGTCAGCTCCTGCTTTATTTTGCAGCGGGAGAAGGACGGTGCCGACGAGCGGCTGTGCATGGGCGACTGCGCCATCCAGATCGACCCCGATGAGGACGCCCTGGTAGAGACCGCCATCGAGTGCGCCAAGACCGCCGCCATCTTCGGCATCGACCCCAAGGTGGCCTTCCTGAGCTACTCCACCAAGGGCTCCGGCAAGGGAGACGCTGTGGACAAGATGAAGAACGCCTGCGACAAGGCCAAGGCCGCTGCCCCTGAACTGGCCATCGACGGCGAGATGCAGTTCGACGCCGCCGTCTCCCCGGTGGTGGGCCAGCAGAAGTTCCCCGGCTCCAAGGTGGCCGGTCACGCCAACACCTTCATCTTCCCGGAAATCCAGTCCGGCAACATCGGCTATAAGATTGCCCAGCGCCTGGGCGGCTTTGCCGCTTATGGCCCCATCCTCCAGGGCCTGAATGCCCCCATCAACGACCTCTCCCGCGGCTGTGACGCCGACGAGGTCTACAAGATGGCCATTATCACTGCCGCACTGGCCTAAGTCCAGCTTGCTTGCGAAATGCACGAATGCGCCCGTCCCTGCTTTGGGGGACGGGCGCGTTTTGCCCCATTATAAGTGGTCCAACTGGGTCCGGTACTGCCGTAGCTGTGCCTCGTTCATGCCCCGGCTGATGTGGTCCAGCAGGGTGGAGAGGGTGGCCTTGTCCTTGGGCAGGGTGCCCTCCATGGGGATGGCGTTGGAGGCCCCCAGGGCACCGAACCACACGGGGATGTCCAGGGCGTCCACCAGGGCTTTCAGCTCCCGGTACTTTTCCAGTTCTCCCGCCTCCTGCCAGCGGCCCGCCTGGACCTCCTGGTAGAGGGGGGCGTCGGGGTAGAGGGTGAGCATGCTGGCCCCGATGCGCCGGGGGTGGAGCTGGTTGCACACCGCCGCCGTGGCCCTGGCACCTTCCTCCCCCCGCCCGGCCCCGGAGATGCCGGTGAGATAGAAGAAGTGGTAGCCGATGCCCGCCTGGTCCAGGCGGCGGCACTGTTGCAGGATATCCTCCGCCCGATAGCCCTTGTTCATAAAGGCCAGGGCCTGGTCGTCGCCGGTCTCAATGCCGATGGTGAGGCCGTCGTAGCCTGCCGCCTGGAGGGCAGCCAGCGCTTCGTCAGATTTTTGGGTGATGTCCGTGACCCGCGCAAAACAACCGATGGTTTCGTTTTGGGGAAAATGGTCCTTGACCCGTGTGGCGATATCCAGCAGGCGCTTGGGGTGAAGGACGAAGGGGTTCCCGCCGGTGAGAAAGGTCCGCCGGACCCTGTGCCGCTGGCCCCAGAGTTCCAGCTGTGCCTGGGCCTCTTGCAGGTCCGCCTCTACGTGGTCCATGGGGGAGAGCTGGAAGGGGGTGGGCAGGTCGCTGTATAGGGTGCAGAACTTGCAGCTGTGGTGGGTGCAGCCTGCGGTGACCTCTAGGAGCAGGGAGGCGGCCTCGTAGGGGGGCCGCCAGATGGTTCCGGTGTAGTGCATAGAGTGCGCCTCCTTTGGTGTTTTCTCTACCATAACCCAAGGCGGGCGGGCTGACAAGTACGGTCATTTTTTGGGATTGGTACGCTTTTTTGTACCAATGGGGAGGAAATGGTTTCTGCTTCATGCCCAGGGACCAGGGCGACAGCATTTGAAAAAAGGTAGTGGGAAACCGTGGGCCGCCGAAGGCGGCGGCCCCTACATCCAACGTGGGATGCCCTCATGCCAAGCGGGGTTCACATGGAGACGTTTCACCACGTACATTGTGAACCTATGGGGGAGAGAACACCGGCGCGTCTTTGTAGGGGACGCCGCCCTCGGCGTCCCGTCCCGTATTCTCCGCTATGTTTATTCAAATGCGGTTGCCATGTTACAAAGGGAGGCGCGCTTGACAGGCTGGGTAAAATCAGATAGGATATCTCTAAATTAAAATGTTGACAGGGAGGGGTGGAAAATGGAAGGAAAACGGTTGCATTCCATTGTTATTCTTTATACGAAGCGTATCCAGAGATTTTCCAGACATCGTCTGGAAAATTCCCCTGGCTATTGTCTCGGCCACATTGTACAGTGTTATGAAAGGAGGCCCACCCATGTCCGACAACAAGTTTTCCCAGGCGGAGGCCCTCGCCCGCTGTGAGCCCATGAGCCGCCTGCAAAGCCTCATCGGCGGAAAGTGGAAAATCCTCATCCTGTGGTACGTGGCCTTTTACGGGGTCCAGCGCTTTGGGGAGCTCCAGCGGCGGCTGGAGGGCATCACCCAATCCACCCTCACCAAGCAGCTCCGGGAGCTGGAGGGGGACGGCTTCCTCCACCGGGAGGTCTTTCCCGAAGTGCCCCCCAGGGTGGAGTACAGCCTGACAGAGTTCGGCCGCAGCTTCCTCCCGGTGCTGGACACCATGCTCAAGTGGAGCGAGACCTATCTGTGTCCC
>CAJTQP010000024.1 GCA_910578575.1 uncultured Oscillospiraceae bacterium | reverse complement strand
TATCTTTTATGCTGACCTGAGCCCCGTGGTGGGCAGTGAGCAGGGGGGCGTGCGCCCTGTGCTCATCGTGCAGAACGACACAGGCAACCGCCACAGCCCCACCGTCATCGCGGCGGCCATCACCTCCCAGACCGGGAAGGCGAAGCTGCCCACCCACATCGAGCTGGCGGCCCGGCAGTACGGCCTGCCCAAGGATTCCGTGATCCTCCTGGAGCAGATCCGCACCCTGGACAAGAAGCGGCTCCGGGAGCACATGGGCCGGGTGGACGGCCCGGTGATGCATCGGGTGGACGCCGCCATCGCTGTGAGCTTTGGTCTGCATCCGGATACTCTCGTCTGACTGGACCTCATTTTGGTACGGGCAATCCCGGCGTGTTTCTGCCGGGAGCGCCCGTCAAGTAAGCAACCACCAAAGATACCGACAACATGGAGGAGTCGACCATGGAATGGAAAAAACGCATTTTGGCCTTTGGCTTGACGGCTGTGCTGCTCACCAGCGGCGTCACCGCCCTGGCGGCTGTGGGTACCTCGGACAACCCCCTGGTGACCCTGAGCTATTTGAAGGAGGGCTTCACCAAGGCCATCCTCTCCCAGACGCAGCAGAAGATCGATGACGCCCAAGCTACATACGAAAAGAAGTTGGACGAAAAGATTGCGGCGGCGGGGAAGCAGGAGGGCAGCGACACCACCGGGGCCTACGCAGTGGTGGAGCTCACCGCCGGCCAGACCTTCTACCCCCAGGTCGGTGGGGAGCTGATGCTCCGCGCCGGGCGCGCCACCACCACCGGTGGGATGCTGGACACCACCGCCGGCACCCCTGTGGACAACGGCGCCCTGACAGAAAACCACCTGTACATGGTGACGGTTTCCTCCCAGACCGTCAAGGCGGATTCCAACGTGACCCTGCTGGTGCGGGGTGGCTATACGATTCGATAAGATTATCCTCATGACAGCAAACGGCGCACGCCCGGATTTCTCTGGGCGTGCGCCGTCAAATATTTGTCCTTCAGTTCTTCTGTTGTCCCTGTTTCTTCTTCGGATATGCTCTGCCAGAATCCTGCCTTTTCAGTAAACATCCTGGCTATCCTTGGACAAAAAAGAGAGGATTGCCCAAGGCCGCCCGTTTTTGGGGCGGCCTTGGGCCTAGAGCCTGAAATCCTCTTCCTTCAACTGGCTGAAATCCGGGGCCACCGGTCGGGGCGGCACCCGTTTCAGGGGGTCATAGCGAAAGGCGGGGCAGGCGCTGTCCGGGGCCGTGATGCCCAGCTTGACGCACAGGATGCTCTCGGCATCCAGCACCCGCCCCCGCTGGCAATAGGAGCAGCGGGGTTCGATTTTTTTGGAAAACAGCATGGTGGGTCCTCCCAACGGATCATTTGCACTCAGTATAGCCCCTTTTTGGCTTTTTTTCTACCCCTTTGGGGGAGAGTGCAGAAAAAATACACCCCGGAGAGTACCCAGAGGGCCAGGATTTCCTGCCCCAAAAGCGCAGGGGCAGCCAGAGTCACCGCCGCCGGGGCCATCACTGGCCGGGTGAGGGGAAATAAGGCGGCCCCTGCCGCTGTCAGGAGGGCGCTGAGGAGACCCTGGGCCAACTTGGCCCGCAGGTATGGCCCAGGGGGCACCTGGGCTTTCCGCCAAAAGGGCAGGGACTGGCAGTGGACAGACAGCCCGCCCCAGCCCAGGATAAAAGCAGCCAAGGGCAGGGCGGCAGGGGAGACCACGGCGTCCCCCAGGGCGGAGGTCCCTGTGGAGAGTTCTAGCAATCCCACCAGAAAGCTGCGGCATAACGTGTCCGCCTGCTCCAGTGGGAGCAGGGAGGCCAGGGCTTGGGTCAGGTGGGGCAGCAGACCGGAGCAGTCCGCCAGGGCGGTGAGGATGGAGAAGAGGATCACATAGGCGCAGACGTTGAGGGTGGAGGCAAAGGAGCTGCGGACGCATTCCGGGAGCTGGGCAGAGAGGGAGGACAGGGGGACCTGGTCCGCCCCCTTGTGTGCATCCCCGCTGGCCTGACCGTAGACCAACCGCAGGGAAAGCCCCATGAGCACGGCGGCCAGGAAATTGGCCCCCAACATCAGGAACCCGGCCTCCTTGGAGCCAAACACCCCTGCCCCTGCCGCACCGATGAAAAAGGCCGGGCCGCAGTTGTTGCAAAAGAGGGATAGCCGCCGGGCCTCTGACGGGGCGCACTCCCCCCGCTCCACCAACTGGGCCAGGGTCCGGGCCCCCACAGGGTACCCCCCCACAGCCCCCAGGATCAACGCTGCCGCCCCGGAGCCCCCTACCCCGAAGAGGGGGGACATGAGTTTCCCCAGGGGCCGGGCGCACAGCCCCGCCAGCCCGGTGGAAATCAGCAGGGAGGAGAGGACAAAGAAAGGGAACAGGGAGGGGATCAGCAGTTCCAGGCAGAGCTTGATGCCCTTGCGTGCCGCCGCCGCGCTCTCCGCCGGGAAGGAGAAGAGCAGCAGAGCAAAGAGTACCAGCAGGCCCCAGCCTGCGGCCAGGGAGGCGTAGCGCCGTTTGGTTTCCATCCAATCATCCTCTCACGTTGCTTTCTTTCAGGGTATGCCTGGATGCGGCCTGTCTTGCTTGTCCAGGGGAGAAATCTGCGGGGAGAGGGAGCCCTTGCCAGCAGGTGGGGGATGGGGTATAATGGGGACCACCAAGGAAAAAGGAGCACCATTGCCATGAGAAAACTGCTGCCTCTCCTGTTAGGCCTGCTGTTGCTGTCGGCCTGCGGTGAGACGGAACCGGTGAGCAAGACCAACTTCATGCTGGATACCATCGTCCAGATCACCCTTTACGATGGGACAGACCCTGGGGTCATCGACCAGGCCTTTGACGAGATCCGCCGCTTGGAGGACATCCTCAGTGTGGAGCGGGAGGGAAGCGATTTGGATCGATTGGCCCAGGCGGCGGGACAGGACTGGGTGGAGATCCAGCCGGAGACGGAGGAGGTCCTGCGCCTGGCCAAAACCTATAGCGCCCGCTCCCAGGGGGCCTTTGACGTCACCGCCGGCCCCCTCATCGACCTGTGGGACATCCACAATGGGGAGGGGCACTACCCCAGCCCGGAGGAGTTGGCCCAGGTCCTGCCGCTGATTGGGGATGCGGACCTTCTGGTAGAGGAGGGACGGGCGTATTTGGCCCGGCCGGGGATGATCGCCAACCTGGGGGCCATTGCCAAGGGCTACATTGCCGACCAGGTGAAAGCCCTGCTGGTGGAGCAGGGGGTGGAGCACGCAGTGCTGGACCTGGGGCGGAATGTGCTGCTCATCGGCGGCAAGCCCGATGGAAGCAGCTTTGTGGTGGGGGTCCAGGACCCCAACCAGGAGCAGGGCCAACTGGTGGGACGCATTGAGGCCACGGACCAGAGCGTGGTCACCTCCGGCATCAACGAGCGGAAGTTTACATACAACGGCCAGAGCTACCACCATGTGCTAAGCCCCGCCACCGGCTTCCCTGTGGAAAATGAGCTGGCCTCTGTGACCATCCTCTCCCAGAGCTCCGCCGACGGGGACGCCCTGTCCACCACCTGCCTGCTGCTGGGCCGGGAGAAGGGCATGGCCCTGGTGGAGAGTCTGGAGGGGGTAGAGGCCCTGTTCATTGCCAAGGATGGGAGCTGTACGGAGAGTTCCGGCATGGACGGCGTGTTTATTCAGTGATTACTTGCCGCGCTTCAGAGAACGAATGGCAAAGGGAAACAAAAAGCGGCACAGAGGCTTGCGTTTGGCCTCTGTGCCGCTGCTCTGTCTAGGGGAAGGATGATGTGGGCTCAGGAGAAGGTAAGCACCGTGTGCTGGCGGCGGTAGGCGTCGTTGTCCTTCTGTTCCAGTTCCCGTTGGACCGTTGCCAGCTTCCGTTCCAGCTCTTTGATCTTCTGCTGGTCGGTTTCGCTGTTTAACTGCTGCTGGAGCTGTTCTTTTTCCTCCCGCAGCTTCCGGATCTCTTGATCCACCTGGTCGGTGTTGGCGGTGACCGTCTCCGCTTTTTTTGTGGGAGTCAGTTTCTCAGGGCGGAGTTCTTCCGCATCCTTCTGCCCAGGGCTACGGTCTACTTGGACCTCCGGGTCGTCAAAGAAAATGGCGGGTTGGCCGTCCTCGTCCTTGCCCATCCAGTATAGGCCAGTGGGGATGTGGGCCTCCTCTGGGGTGTACTGGTCCCGCCTAGGGGTGCGGGGTTCAGCGTTTGGCTCTTGCTGCGGGGGCTGAACACGGGGGGATTCTACGGGGGGTGTAACGGCGGGAAGGGGTCCCTGTCCGCCGGAGATGGGATGCAGCATTACATGTTCCTCCTTTCAAGGGGTGGCTGTCTCCTGCCAGTTTAGCTGCTTTTGGGGGGATTGCAAGGGCTTTGCGCTGAACGGTGCGTTCCCTGTGCTGAAATGTTCAGCAGCACGCTGAGACGGAAGCTTTCACCTTTTTCCACAGTCATTGCCCCGTGGTATTTCTTTGCCACGGCCTCCACGTTGGACAGTCCCTGCCCCCTTGGAGACAAGGGACCGGGGGCGCAGCTGTTTTCAAAGTTCAGGAAGTAAAAATCTCCTTGGCGCTCCCCTTGAATGTGAATGGCCGGGGCATCGTTCAGGGATAGGCAGGCCTGGATGGCGTTGTCCATGGCGTTGGCGAAGATGACGCACAGGTCGAAATCATCCAGGGCGGAGGATGGGGGGAAGCGGAGGGAGACATGGGTTTTGATCCCGTTGGACTCCGCCAATGCCAATTTTTCCCCCAAAAGGATATCCACCACCGGGTTGCCTGTCTGGCAGGGGAGGGAGAGGGTAGCGGCGGTGGTTTTCAGCTTGTCCAAATAGCCTTGCGCCGCGTCTGCATCTCCCCTAGCCAAGAGCCCATTTAAGACAGAGAGATGGTTGTTGATGTCGTGCCGGAAGGCCCGCGTTGTGTTGTATCGGAGCTGTGCCTCTGCCACATAGCGCTTCTGCGCCTGGGCTGCCTGGGTGAGAGCGGCCAGGGCAGCCTGACTTTGGAAGCTTTGGCAGATTCGCCGGTAGGCGTATACCGTGCACAGCAGCGCCCCCAGTCCTAGGGCTTGCAGGAGCAGCAGAGCGCCATGGGTACCCGCTTGGTCCAGGGAGACTGGTACCACACTGTAGGCAGTTTGCAGGATGTATAGTTCTGCGGTGAGGAAGAACAGGCAGGGGAACAGCAATAGCCCCATGTATGGTGTCTGCCTGTCCTCCGCCAGGGATAGGGACGTTAAGACCGCGCAGTAACAACAGGCACACAGCAAAAAGGCACCTAGGGTGGCAAGGAGGATCAGGGGGTATAGCAGCGGGGTGCCGACCCAGTGGGGGAAGAGCAGGGCTTCGGCGGAGTTGATGATCCCAAAGGAAAGCTGCGTGATATAGACCGCCAAGAGCGCGGCTCCCCAGGAGACGGACCAACGGTTTTTCAACAAAAAGCGGCTCAAGGCGGACAAAAGCAGCAGCTGCCCGGCAATGGCAAGGGCAGTGGGGAAGGTGGCCTTGCTGCTGAGCCATGCGCAGAGGCAAAGGAGGAAAAGGTAGCTGATAACGTGCCAGAGCCGTTGCGGCTTCCCCGTGAGGCGGCAGAGGAACAGAAGGTGCATAGCACTTTGGGCGATGAGGCAGGCACCATCTAGGAACAGGCTGAAATATTCCATGTCAGAGGGCCCTTTCTTTGATGTGGCGCAGCAGCGCTTGGATCAGTTCCGGTTCCCGCAGCCTGGAGACGGGGATGCTGCTGCCCTGAGAGAGCCGGACCTGCCCACCGCTGCATCCGCGCACATGGTCCAGATTGACGAGATAGCTTCTGTGACAGCGGAAGAAGTGTCCGTCCAACCGCTGTTGAAGGGCGTCCATCTTTTCATAATAGCTGAAAACCTGGCCGTCCTCCTGGTGAATGGAGACCTTTCGCCCCAAAACCTCGCAATACAGAATGTGTGCCAGGGGAATGAGCTGGAGATCGTGCCCCTTTTGGATGGTGAGCTGCCGCTGGGACCGCCGGGTCAGGGCGGTCATAGCCCGGTCCATGGTCCGCTGAAAGCGCTCCTGGGTCAGGGGCTTGACCAGGTAGTCAAAGGCCTCCACAGCGAAAGCATCGAACACGCATTCCCGTAGGACGCTCACGAAGATCAATAGGCTGTTCCTATCCCGCTGCCGCAGTTGCCTGGCGGTTTCCATGCCGTCGGGCTGTTCCATTTGGATGTCCAAAAAGATTACGTCAAAGGACTGGGGGCTGGCCAGAAGCGCTGCACCGGAGGAGAAGCAAGTGACATGGTGGGGACGGGCATCCCCCATATAGTTGGAGAGACGGGCGGAGAGGCTGGCGCACAGGGCAGCGTCATCGTCGCAGACCGCAAATTGAATCATAGGTATCACCACGCTGAAGGTATCAGAGTTTGTAGGGAGGGGCAAGCCTGTTGCGCTGAGATGTGCTGGTTTTGTCTTGAACGGTAGTTTGGCGTGGTTAGAAGGGCTCGTATACCCAGGCCAAAAACCAAGAGGCCCCGGCAGGTATGCGCCTGCCGGAGCCTTTGTCTGTCAATCTTTGCGTTCCAGAAGCGCCCAGACAAAGTGGTCGCCGGAAAAGGCACTGTTCTGATAGGTCTCTACCCAATAGAACAGATGTTGGGGGGCGTCCGGGTCGTAATACGGATAGAGCTTGTAGGACGGGCCCTCCACGGTCTCACAGCCAGCCAGCGTCCAAGCAGCCAGGTCCTGCTGCTCTGCCAAGGTGGCGCCCACCGCCGCTGCGCAGTCTGCCCCGGAGGCGGAACAGCCCGCCGCTTCCAACTGCTCTGCGACACTGACGGCCAGGGCGTTGCACAGGGAGGAGAGGGTCAACTCCTCCGGCGGCTTGGGCAGGGGGACGCTTTGGACTGACAGGCTTTTCTCATCGGAGGCGTCTGTCTGCTCCAAAGCCTGGGGGAGATGCTGGTCCGGGGCAGGCTGTAGCGTGGTGGTTCCAGGGGTGGTGTCTTTGGAACGGGTGCGCATGGACTGTCCGTTGAACACGATCTGCCCGCTGGAACGGTAGACCCAGACGTCTTTGATGTCCCCATTGATGACCGTGACGTTGATGGGGCCGCTGCCGTCCTCGGTGACCCGGACCAGGTCCTTGACACCAAGGGTATCGTAGGTGATGGAGTAGAGGACGTCAAAGGCCTGGACCTCCTCAATGGCCACGGCCTCCCGCCAGAAGGTGTTCTCCAAGCGCTGCATGTCGTTTGCCACCGCCGCCACAAGCCGGTCTGTTGCCTCCAGGTTTTTCTCCGCCAGGAGCTGCCGGGCCAAGGCGAGATCCCCTTGGCTGACCTCCTGCTTTTGGTTGATGGGCGGGCTCTGGGTTGACGCGGGGCCGCAGGCGGTGAGGGACGCGGTGAGCAGCAACAGGACCATGCAGGGCACAAAGCGCCGCTTCATCATGGGGCACCTCCTTTTCCTGGGGTCAGACCCCGTCAGAGGCCAGGACCTTTTTCAGCTTGGCGAAGCGGGGCAGGGAATGCTCCACCGGCCGCTGGGGCTCCCCTTGGATGAGGGGGAGGGCATAGTCGATAAAAGCCTGCTCCACCCCGTTGCCCGCCTGGTTGATCCATTCCAGAGGCACCTTCTGCTCGGTGTTGGCGGCCTGGGACAGGGGGACCAGCTTGGTCTGGCAGTGGTAGCCCTTGCTGTCCCGGCGGCAGTCCAGGGCCACCATGTGGTCGGTGGTGCCGGAGACGGCGGCCTCCACGGCGGCCTTGCCTGCCAGATAGGCCTCCTCCATGTCGGTCTTGGAGGCCAGATGGGAGCCGCAGCGCTGGAGCAGGGAGAGCTCGATGCCCCGGACCTTCACGCCCATCTTCTGTTTGATGGTCTCCGCCAGCATAGCCGCCAGACCGCCCAACTGGGCGTGGCCGAAGCCATCGGTGGCGGAGGTCTTAGCCTCGGAGACAAAGGTGCCGTCGGCATAGTGGATGCCCTCGGAGACGGCCACCAGGCAGTTGCCGGTGGCATCGTAGACCTGTTTCACGTCCGCCAGGAAGCGGTCCATGTCAAAGTCCACTTCGGGCAGGTACACCAGGTCCGGCCCGGAGCCCGCCCAGGTGGCCAGGGCGGCAGCCCCCGCCAACCAGCCGGCGTGGCGGCCCATGATCTCCACCACCACGATGGTGCCGGTGTCGTAGACCCGTGCGTCCTGGTAGAGCTCCATGCAGGAGGTGGCGATGTACTTGGCGGCGCTGGCGTAGCCAGGGCAGTGGTCAGTGCCGGAGAGGTCGTTGTCAATGGTCTTGGGCACGCCGATCACGTTGCAGGGGTAGCCTACCTGTTGCATATACTTGCTGATCTTGTTGCAGGTGTCCATGGAGTCGTTGCCGCCGTTGTAGAAGAAGTAGCGCACGTCGTACTTTTTGAAAATTTCCAGGATGCGCTGATAATCTGTGTCGTCTACGTCGGGGTCCGCCAGCTTATAGCGGCAGGAACCCAGGGCGGAGGAGGGGGTGTATTGGAGCAGGTCCAGCTCTGCCGGGTCCTCCTGGTCCATGTCGTAGAGCTTATCGGCCAGCACGCCCTTGATGCCGTGGGCGGCTCCCAGGACGCGGGTGATGTTGGGATTCGCCAGGGCGGTTTGAATGACCCCCTGGGCGCTGGCGTTGATCACGGCGGTGGGCCCGCCGGACTGCCCGATGATACAGGCACCTTTCAGAATTTCCATAAGCGTGTTCCTCCCGAAGTTGTGTTGCTCCTATCATAGCACAGTTTCCCAGCGCTTGCAATTATGAAAGAAAGCCTTGACAAGTATACTTGGTAATGATATCATAAATTTGCACAGAAAACTTGGCAGGATAGAAAGGAGATGCAGACATGGATCGAGAAGAGATTTTGAGACGGAGCCGGGAGGAAGGGAAGGATGAGTGGGAAGAGCAGGTCCAAGAAAAGATACACGCAAAGGAAAACCGTTGGGCCATTCCCCTGATGTTGATCGCGGTCAATCTTTTCGCCTTCTTCGGCTTTACGGAAAATTGGGTACCCTATGCGCTTTTGATTGCTATGGTTATTCCGACGGTTGGGTATCAAATTTATGGATATTGGAAAGTGAAGAAGGGAGGGTATATTCTTACGGCGACAGTGGGTGTTGTTGCGATCATCTTTTGTAGCTGTCAAATCTACACATGGATAACAAACTGATTTTAAGAAACCGCCTGAAGGCTGCCCGCGGGGAAAAGGGTCTCTCCCAGACCCAACTGGCCCAACTGGTGGGGGTGTCCCGCAACACCATCAGCTCCATCGAGACGGGGCAGTTCAACCCCACAGCGCGGCTGGCGCTGATTTTGTGTATCGCTTTGGATAAGAAGTTTGAGGAGCTGTTTTATTTCGATTAGAAAAAACAGATTGCCTGGATAGGGGAGTTGGGGTATACTGTAGATGGACATAGTTGCGTGGAAAGGAGCGTGGTGCCCCATGAATACAGAAGTAGTGAATGCTGTCGGTGCCACGGACAAAGAGGCGCAGTATGACAACGAGGCAAAACGCCTTTTGGGCAATAAGTACATCCTGGCGCATATCCTAGTGGAAGCTGTGGATGAATTTCGTGGGATGAACCCCAAGGAGGTTGTCTCTTACATTGAGGGGGAGCCATTGATTGGGTCGGTTCCCGTGGAACCCGGTTTGACCAATGCCGCAAGTGGTGAGAGAATGCACCGCGTTGTGGGGCTCAACACGGAGAGTGGGGAAATCAGGGAAGGGCTGGTTCGGTTTGACATTGTGTTTTATGTCCGCACAAAGGATGGGCTCACCCAGATCATCGTCAATGTAGAGGCGCAGAAGGGGACGCTGACAGAGTATGCGATCTTGAACTGAGCGATTTTCTATGTGTGCCGCTTGGTTTCCTCGCAAAAGGAGCGGGACTTTTCCAATACGGATTATGATGATATCAAGCGTGTTTTCTCCATTTGGATTTGTATGAACCAAAAGGAGACTAGCATGAACTATGTGCATCTGACCAATGACAGCCTGTTGGGGAACTGCCAATGGGAGGGCAAGCTGGACCTGCTGAATATCGTTCTCATCGGGTTGACCGACAAGCTTCCGGAGCAGGACACAAAGCATCGCCTGCACCGTTTACTGGGCGCACTGAGGGAAGGGCAGAAGGAAGAACAGAAGGCAGAGCCGAGCGGGAAGCCAGGATTATCGCAACCATGCACAAAAAGGGCTACACCCTGGAGCAGATTGCGGACGTGGTGGAAAAACCTCCCCGTGAAGTGCAAGAAATTCTCGGCAAAGGGGAACAAGAATAAAAGGCAGGGAGCAGTGGACCGACAGCGGGTCCACTGCTTTTTTGCAGTGCATCGGATGCCCAATCGAGTTTTTATGGTTGTGCTTTTCCCAAAGTTTTGATACAATAAGAGAAGTTTCATTGAACAACAGGAAAGGAGCGGTCATCATGCCGTTAGTTACCACCACGGAAATGTTCCGCAAGGCCTATGAGGGCGGTTACGCCATCGGTGCCTTTAATGTCAATAATATGGAGATCGTCCAGGGGATCACCGAAGCTGCCAAGGAGGTCAATTCCCCCGTCATCCTCCAGGTCTCCGCCGGGGCGCGGAAGTATGCCAAGCACGCCTACCTGATGAAGCTGGTGGAGGCCGCTGTGGAGGACACGGGCCTGCCCATGGCCTTGCATCTGGACCACGGGGAGGATTTTGAAATCTGCAAAGCCTGCATCGATGGGGGCTTCACCTCTGTGATGATCGATGGCTCCAAGCACAGCTTCCAGGACAACATTGCCCTCACCCGCAAGGTGGTGGAGTATGCCCACGCCCACGACGTGGTGGTGGAAGGGGAGCTGGGCCGTCTGGCGGGCATTGAGGACGACGTGAACGTTTCTGCCGCAGATTCCTCTTACACCAACCCGGAAGAGGTGGAGGAGTTTGTCCGGGCCACCGGGGTGGACAGCCTGGCCATCGCCATCGGTACCAGCCACGGGGCCTTCAAGTTCAAACCGGGCACCAAGCCCCAGCTTCGTTTTGACATTTTGGAGGAGGTCTCCAAGCGCCTGCCGGGCTTCCCCATCGTCCTCCACGGGGCATCCTCTGTGACCCCCAGCTATGTGGATATTATCAACGCCAACGGTGGCGCCCTGAAGTATGCCATCGGTGTGCCGGAGGACCAGCTGCGCCAGGCCGCCCGGATGGCGGTGTGCAAGATCAACATCGACTCTGACCTGCGCCTGGCCATGACCGCCGGGGTGCGCCAGCAGTTGATTGCTGACCCTGCTGGCTTTGACCCAAGAGGCTATCTGAAAGTGGGCCGCCAGTACGTGAAGGACCTGGTGAAGGACAAGATCGTCAACGTCCTGGGCAGCGACGGGAAGGCTTAACGAAATCACACCAAGTGCAAGGGGCTGTCTCATCTAAGACAGCCCCTTTTCCACCAAAAGAGAGGGAAAGGCAATGGATACAAAACACACACACTGTACGATCCGGCCCTGGCGAATGGAAGACGCGGAACACATCGCGGAAATGCTCAACGACCGGCGGGTCCTGGACAACCTACGGGATGGCCTGCCCTACCCCTACACCCCGGCGGATGCCAGGGAATATATCGCCGCCATGCTGGAGGTCGACCCCACCAAGACCTTCCCCTTTGCCATCGCAGTGGAGGACCGGGCCGTGGGCAGCATTGGGGTGTTCCGGCAGGAGAACATACACTTCCGAACCGCGGAACTGGGCTATTACCTGGGCCGCCCCTATTGGGGACAGGGCCTTATGACCAGCGCGGTGCAGCAGACAGTGGACTATGTGTTTCAGCACAGCGACATCTTGAAGATATTTGCCGAGCCCTTTGCCCGCAACCAGGCCTCCTGCCGGGTGTTGGAAAAGGCCGGATTCTCCTTGGAGGGGGTCCTGAAATGCCACGCGGTCAAGAACGGAGAGATCCTGGACATGAAGCTATATGCCCGGCTGAAGTCGGAAGAGGAATGAGTGAGGACAGGCAATGAATCGACGACCCATCTTAAAGAACAAATACTACCTATACCTGACGGAGTTTTTCGCCGGGGTCTCCGTCATGGCGGTGGAGCTGGGGGCCAGCCGTCTATTGGCCCCCTATTTCAGCTCCTCCCAGATCGTCTGGACCATCATCATCGGTACCATCATGATCGCCATGGCCCTGGGCAACCTCTGGGGCGGCCGGGCCGCGGACAAAAACCCGGACCCGGACCGGCTTTACCGCCGCCTGCTCATAGCGGCGGTGTGGATCGCTGCCATCCCCGTGCTGGGGAAATATGTGATCCTGGGGATTTCGGGGTTGCTGGTGCTGACGGTGAACACCAACTTCCTCATCATTGCCGCTTTCTGCGCCTGCATGGTGATCTTTGTGTTCCCCCTCTTCCTGTTGGGGACCGTCACCCCCTCCCTGGTAAAATACACCGTGGACAGCCTGGAGGACAGCGGCAGCACCGTGGGGACCCTCAACGCCTGCAACACCATCGGCAGCATTTTGGGTACCTTCCTGCCCACCTTTGTCACCATCCCCACGGTGGGCACGGCAGTGACCTTCCTGCTCTTCTCCGGCATCCTCTTGGTGATTGCCCTGGTGTATTTTTTCAGTGCCAAGGCCAAGCTGCGGCTCTGCCTGCTCACGTTGGTGCTGTTTGTCCTGTGCGCCCTGGGCAGCGTGGGCAACAGCTTTGCCTTTTGGGAAAAGGACCTGACATACGAGGGGGAGTCTGTGTACAATTACCTCCAGGTGAAGGAGACGAAGGACCGCACCATTCTCTCCACCAATGTCCTCTTTGGGGTGCAGTCGGTGATGATGAAGGAGGACGGGCTGACAGGGATGTACTACGACTACGCCCTAGCTGCCCCTGTTATGGCGGGCTTAGAGGAAAAAGCGGCCCCCCGCATCTTGATTTTAGGCAACGGCACGGGGACATACGCCCGCCAGTGCGCCAAATACTTTCCCGCTGCCCAGGTGGAGGGGGTGGAGATCGACGACAAGATCACTGACTTGGCCTATCAATACTTTGACATGCCCGACACCGTGGACGTGACCACCTACGACGGCCGGGCCTATCTCCACGCGGTGGATACCCGCTACGATGTGATCCTGGTGGACGCCTATCAGGACATCACCATCCCCTTCCAAATGTCCTCCACGGAGTTTTTCACCCTGGTCCGGGACCATCTGAATCCCGGCGGGGTGATGGTGGTGAACCTGAACCTGTACGCCGATGGGGAGGGGAGCATCAACCAGTCCCTGTGTGACACCATTGCCAGCATTTTCCCAGCGGTCTACACGGTGGACGTGTCCGGTTCCACCAACCGGGAGCTCTTTGCTGCGATGGACGGAGACCCCAAAGCCTGGCTGACGGAGCACCGGAGGGCTGTGGTGGACGAGGCGCTATCTACCCAGCTGGAACGGGTGGAGCAGCGCATGACGGCATACCAAGGGGGCGGCCACATCCTCACCGATGACCAGGCCCCTGTGGAGGTCCTGGGAATGCGGGCCATCGACGGCCTCATCCAGGAGGAGCTGACCTATTACAAAGAGAAGTTCAAAACGGAGGGCATTTCCGGCCTGTTGGGCTGAGGACAGAGGGAACGTGCTATGTTGTGTATTTTGAAAGGACGGGCCGGGGCAGGCAAGACGGCCCAAGTCCTTCGACAGATGAAAACCCAGGGGGCCCACCGCCCCCAGCTCCTGTTGGTGCCGGAACAGGCCTCCTTTGAGATGGAGGGCCGCCTGTGCCGGGAGAATGGGAACCAGGCGGGGGTCTATGGAGAAGTCCTCTCCTTCACCCGCTTGGAAAACCGGGTCCGCTCCCTGGCCGGGGGCGGGGCCCAGGAGGTGCTGGACGAGGGAGGACGGCTGCTGACCATGTATGCCGCCCTGAAATCCCTGCAAGGGAGCTTGACGGTGTACGCCATGCCCTCCCAGCGGCCGGAGTTTTTGGCCAGCCTCCTCACCACCATGGATGAGCTGAAAAGCTACTGCGTCACCGGGGCGCAGTTGGAGGAGGTGGGGGCGGACACCGAGGGTTTAGATGGGGACAAGCTCCGGGATCTGGGGCTGATTTTTGGCACCTATGAGGCTCTCACCAGCCGGGGCCGCCTGGATCCCAGGGACCGGCTGACCCGGCTGGCGGAGCAGCTGCGCCGCTTTCCCTTCTTCCGGGGGAAGGATGTGTATTTGGACGGCTTCACCGACTTCACCCCCCAGCAGGGGCTTGTGTTGGAGCAGCTCCTCCGGCAGGCAGAGAGTGTCACCGTCTGCCTCACTTTGGGAGAGGGGGAGGGGGAAGAAGCCGTATTCGCCCCCGCCCAGCGGACGGTGGCCTGGCTGCGCCGTCTGGCGGAAAAGGCCAACTGTCCCGTGGAGGAAAGCTGGCTCAGCCAGGCCTACGCCCCCCGCACCGCCCCCCTGAACCATTTGGAACAAAGCCTTTTCGCCGCCCAGGGGACAGCCTACCAGGGCCCCTGGGACGAGAGCGTCACCGTCACCAGCCTTCCCAGCCCACGGGAGGAGGTCCGCTTTGCGGCGGGGGAGATCCGCCGGTTGGTGGGCCAGGGGACCTTGCGCTATCGGGACATCGCCCTCTCCGCCCGGACCATGGACCGGTATTGGGAGCATATCGAGGGGGTCTTTGCCCAGTATGATATCCCGCTCTTCCAATCGGAGAAAACGGATATCCTGCAAAAGCCCATCTTCACCCTCATCACCGCCGCCCTGGACACCGTCACCGGCGGCTACCTCTATGAGGATATCTTCCGTTACTTAAAGACCGGTTTGGCGGGCCTCAGCTTGGAGGAATGCGACCGGCTGGAGAACTATGCCCTCACCTGGAACCTCCGGGGGAGCCAGTGGACCTCCGCCAAGGGCTGGACCCGCCACCCCGGCGGCTACCATCAAAAGTTTACCCCGGAGGATGAACAGACCTTAGCGGAGTTGAATGCCCTGCGCCTGCGGGTGGTGGAACCCCTGGAACGCCTGCGCAAGGGCAGCGGGGGGACCATTGCCGCCCAGGTGATGGCCCTCTATCGCTTCCTGGAAGAGATCCAGGCCCCGGAGGCCCTGGAGGCACGGGCGGCAGTCCTGCTAGAGCGAGGGGAGCCGGAGCTTGCGCGGGAGTATAGCCAGCTCTGGGAGATCTTCTGCCAGGGCCTGGAGCAGTGCGTGGCCATCCTGGGGGAGACAGAGGCGGAGCTTTCGGAGTTTTCCCGGCTGCTGCGCCTGCTGCTCTCTCGCTACAGTGTGGGGACCATCCCCGCCTCCCTGGACCGGGTGGCGGCGGGGGATGCCCAGCGGCTCAGCGGGCGGCAGAGTCGGGTGCTCTTCCTCCTGGGGGCGGACGACGGCTCCATCCCCCTGGTTGCCCCCGGCCAGGGCCTACTGACAGACCGGGACCGGGCCCTGTTGGAGGACTACGGCCTGGACCTGGGGCCGGGCATGGAGGAAAAGCTGGACCGGGAGAGCACCATCGTCTATACCATCTGTGCCCAGCCCAGGGAAAAGCTCTATGTCACCTGGCCCGCCGGAGGGGACGACGGGGGAGAGTACCGCCCCTCCTTCCTGGTGGAGCGTTTGCAGCTTCTGTTCCCCCAGGGAAAGCGGAATGAGACACCCGCCCCATCCCCGGACCAGCTCCGGGCCATGGCGGCGAAGCTGCCCAGTTTACGGGCACAGTTACAAGAAGAACCGGCCTGCGTGACCCTGTTCCAGCAACTGGACCGGGCATCGGCCTGGGAGCGGGGGCGGCTGTCCCATCGGGCGGTGAAAACACTCTATGGGGAAAAGGTGGCCATGTCCGCCTCCCGGATGGACCAGTATAGCGCCTGCCACTTTGCCTATTTTCTGCGCTACGGCTTGGGGGCCAAGGAGCGGCGTCCGGCGGGGTTCCATGCCCCGGAATACGGCACTTTCGTCCACTATGTTTTGGAACATGTGCTCAAAGGCGTGAAACAGGCCGGCGGGGCAGCCCAGTGCAGCGAGGAACAGCTGCGTAAGCTCACCCGCCAGGCGGTGAAGGACTACGTGACGACCCAGCTTGGAGGCATGGAACAACAGACGCCCCGCTTCCGCTACCTCTTCCGCCGCCTCCAGCGCAATGTGCTGCTGGTGGTGGAGAACGTGGTGGAGGAGCTACGGGCCTCAGATTTTGAACCCCTTTGCTTTGAACTGGGCTTCGGCTTTGGCCAGGAGCTGCCCCCGGTGGAGTTGCGGGAGGGGGAGATCACCCTGCGCATCTCCGGCTTTGTGGACCGGGTGGACGGCTGGACCAAGGACGGACGCCTCTACCTCCGGGTGGTGGACTATAAGACGGGGCGGAAGTCCTTTGACCTGACAGAGCTGTGGAACGGCTTAGGGCTGCAAATGCTCCTGTATCTCTTTGCTTTGGAGGAAAAGGGGGAGAAGCTCTTCGGGGCAGTCCCTACCCCGGCGGGAGTGCTATACCTCCCGGCGCGGGACGCCGTGGTGGCGGGGAGCCGGGACATGGACGAGGCGGAGCGCCGGCGGCTGGTGGACAAGGAGCTGGTGCGGAAAGGCCTGATTTTAGACGACGAGGATGTGTTGGAGGCCATGGAGCACCGGGAGGGGGAGCCCCGCTTCCTGCCCCTGCGTGTCAGCAAGCGGACAGGACAGATCAGCGGGGACGCCTTGGTGAGCGCGGAAAAACTGGGGCGGCTGAAGGCCCACACCCAGAGCATCCTAGGCCAGATCTGCCGGGAGATTGCCCTGGGCAACATCGACGCGGACCCCGTGTGGCGGGGCCCGGAGAACAACGCCTGCCGCTATTGTCCTTACGTCCGGGCCTGCCAGTTCGAGGAGGGCCGGGACCGGCGGCGGTGGCTGCCCACGGTGAAGAACAGCGACTTCTGGGCCATGCTGGCCCAGACCGAGGAAGGAGGGGGAGACCATGGCCGTGAAGCGAACCCCTGAACAGGAGGCGGTGGTCCGGGACCGAGGCGGTGGCCTGCTGGTCTCCGCCGCTGCCGGGTCGGGCAAGACCCGTGTTCTGGTGGAACGGCTGCTGGAACGGGTGATCCAGGAGGAGCGGCGGGTGGATGAGTTTCTCATCATCACCTTCACCCGCGCCGCGGCGGAGGAGCTGCGCAGCCGCATTGCCGGGGAACTGGCCCAGGCCATCCAGGGCCAGCCGGAGAATGCCCATTTGCGGCGGCAGACAGCCCTATTGTATCAGACCCAGATCTCCACCATCCACGCCTTTTGTACCGTCCTGCTCCGGCAGTTTGGTCATCTTTTGGATATCCCGGCAGACTTTGCCCTCTGTGAGGATGAGGAGAGTCAGGTGCTGATGAGCCGGACGTTGGACCAGGTGCTGGAGGAACGCTATGTGGAGATCGACCCGGAGGGGGAGTTTGCCCAACTTTTGGACCTGCTCTCCGCCGGACGGGACGACAGCCGTTTAATGGATATCACCCTGGATGTGTTCGGCAAGATACAGAGCTACCCGGACCCCATGGCCTGGCTGGAACAGCAGCGCGCCGCCCTGGACCTGGAGGGGATCACCGACGTGGGCCAGACCCCCTGGGGCCGTCTGCTCCTGGAGGATGCGGCGGGGAGCGCTGCCTATTGGGCACAGCAGATGGACCGGGCCTGCCAGCTGGCCCAGGGGGACCCGGCGCTGGAAAAGGCCTATCTCCCCAGTCTTACTGCCACCTGTCAGGACTTGCAAGCTTTTGCCCAGGCGGCGCAACAGGGCTGGGACGCGGCGGCCCAGGTACCGATCCAATTCCCCCGCCTGGGCAGCGCCCGCAATGTGGAGGACAAGGACGCCCAAGAGGAGATCAAAGCCCTGCGGGAACGCTGCAAGCGGGCGATGGAGAACTTGGAAAAGAACTTCACCAGCCACAGCGCCGCCCTGTTGGGGGACATGGAACGGATGAAGCCTGCCATGCACGGCCTGCTCTCCCTGGTGGAGGACTTCTCCGCCGCCTACGAGGCGGAGAAACGAAAGCGGGCCTTGTTGGACTTCTCCGACCTGGAACATCTGACGGTGCGCCTGCTGGTGGATGCGACGGGAGCGCCCACAGAGCTGGCCCGGCAGTGGGGCAGCCGCTATGTGGAGATCATGGTGGACGAGTATCAGGACACCAACCAGGTGCAAAACAGCATCTTCAACGCCCTCTCCCAGGAGGGGCGGAACCTGTTTATGGTGGGGGACGTGAAGCAGTCCATCTACCGCTTCCGCCTGGCGGATCCCACCATCTTTTTGGAAAAATACCGCCGCTTCGCCCCTTGGACCCAGGCCAAAGAGGGGGAGGCGCGCTGCATCACCATGTCCCAGAACTTCCGCTCCCGGCCAGAGGTGTTGGAGGCCTGCAATGAACTGTTCCGGTCCATCATGTCCCAGGATTTAGGGGAGATGGATTACACCGACGACGCGGCTCTCTATCCCGCAGGGAGCTTCCCGGCGGGGGAGGGCTATGAGACGGAACTTCACGTGCTGGACTTCTCTGAGGACCCCGCCCTCACCGAGGAAAAGCAGAACAAGCACTTTTTGGAAGCCCGCTTTGTGGCCCGGCAGATCCACGCGCTGTTGCGGGACGGCTTTCCCGTCTCCGACGGGGCGGGGGGCCTGCGGCCCCTTCAGCCGGAGGACATCGCCATCCTCCTGCGCTCCCCTGGACCGGTGCGGCACTACTACACCCTGGCCCTGGAGGAACAAGAGGTGGCCTGGAGCGCTGGGGAGGGCGGGGACTTCTTCCAGACCACAGAGGTCTCCGTGGCCCTCTCCTGGCTGCAAATCATCAACAACCCCCGGCAGGATATCCCCCTCCTGGCGGTGCTGCGCTCCCCCGCCTGGGGATTTTCTGGGGACCGGCTGGCGGAGATCCGGGAAAACCAAGGGGACTTTTACACCGCCCTGGAGACGGCGGCAGCGCAGGGGGCGGAGGATTGTGCCGCCTTCCTGGACCAACTCCAAGCCCTGCGCTTCGACGCCGGGGAGCAGAGCAGTCACAAGCTGCTCCTGGAACTATACCGCCGCACAGGACTGTTGGAAATCGTTGCCGCCATGCCGGGGGGAGAGAAGCGGCGGGAGAACCTGCTGGCCCTTTACGACCTGGCCAAGCGCTTTGAGGGCAGCGGCCACAAGGGGTTGTTTGGCTTCCTGCTCCATTTGGAGCGGGTCCAGGCCAGCGGCGGCCTGCGCCAGAAGGGCGGCAGCCAGGGGACGGAGGGGGTCAAGATCCTGAGCATCCACCGCTCCAAGGGCTTGGAATATCCGGTGGTGTTCCTCTGCGGTTTGGGCCGGCGGTTCAACTACGCGGACCTGCAAAAGCCAGTGCTCTTCCACCCCAAGCTGGGTCTGGGACCCAAGGGGCTGGAGCGGGAGACCATGGTGGAGTTCCCCACTCTGGCCCGCACCGGGGTGGCCCTGGCCCTGAAAAAGGAACTGCTGGCGGAGGAGATGCGGCTTTTATATGTGGCTATGACCCGCGCCAAGGAGAAGTTGATCTTGACCCACAGCCTTTCCCGTGGGGCCAGTGACTTGAAAGCCCTGGCGGGGAGCATATCCTATCCGGCGGACCCCAGAGTGCTGGCGGACTGCAACAGTGTGGGCCAGTGGGTGCTGCTCACCGCCCTGGCCCGGCCGGAGGGGGAGGCCCTGCGCCGGGCGGCGGAACGGGAAAACCTCCCCCTGCCTGTGGTGCAGTACCGCTACCCCTGGCGTATCCAGTACCACAGGGGGGTGGTCTCTCAGGAGGTTCGCTGCCAGAAGGCGGAGGCAGAGATGCAAGACGTCACCCTCCCCGCCGGGGAATTGCTGGAGACCCTCACCTGGCGCTACCCCTACCAGGAGGCAGCCGCCACCCCCGCCAAGGTCACTGCCACCCAGGTGGACACCCAGGGGGAGGAGCCGGGGGTCTTTCTCCTCCGGGAACGGGAGGAGGGGGAACCCTTCTACCGCCCCCGCTTTGCCCAGGAGACCCTGGGCCTTACCCCGGCCCAGCGGGGCACGGCCCTCCACACCGCCATGCAGGCGGTCCGGCTGGACCGGACAGGGTCCCAAAAGGCCCTGGAGGAGGAGCTGAAGCGTCTGGTGGAGGAGGCGTACTTGACCCAACAGCAGGCCCAGGGGATGGATGTGGGGGCCATGGCCCGCTTCTTTGCCTCCCCACTGGGGCAACGGCTGCGGGCCTGCACGGCACCCCACCGGGAGTACCCCTTCTCCCTGCTGGCTCCCGCCCGGCAGTTTTACCCCAAGGCCCCAGCGGAGGATGAGATTTTGCTCCAGGGGGTCATCGACTGCTGGTTCGAGACGGACCAGGGCATCGTCCTTCTGGACTTCAAGACCGACCATGTCAGTGCCCAGCAGGCCCAAGCGCGGGGGGAGCGCTACCGGGGGCAGTTGGCAGCCTATGCCTACGCCCTGGAAACGCTCCAGGGAAAGCCGGTGGTGGCGCGTTTGCTGTGCTTCTTGTACCCAAATGTGGTGGTGGCGCTGGGGGGAGAACCGGGGATACTGTGAGGGACGGCAAAAAAATTTGCGAATGATGGTGAAAAAACCTTGCATTTTCCATCAGAAAGTGGTATCATACGAATTGCGCTTATATGAAGTGTTGATTTTTTAACGACAGAAAGGGGTGAACACCCATGAAGGAAGGCATCCATCCCACCTACGAGCTGACCACGATCCGTTGTGCTTGTGGCAACGTCATTGAGACGAGGTCCACGAAGAAGGACATTCGCGTCGAAGTTTGCTCCAAGTGTCACCCCTTCTTTACCGGTAAGCAGAAGATGGTGGATACTGGCGGACGCGTCAGCCGCTTCAACAAGAAGTTCGGTTTGGAAAACTAAATCTTCTAACTGGCTTAAGGCCCGTGCCGCTCACCGGCACGGGCCTTTTTGGTCACAGGGAGGGGACAAAACCTCCCTTTGCCTGGTGCCTGTTGGGGCCAGTGTGCATATACTAAGGGTATGCGGCATGTAAGGAGGAAGCATCATGCAGGAACTTGACCCAAAACGTTTGGAGGAAAACGTATTTTCCCTTTTCGACGACCAGTGGACCCTCATCACCGCCGGGACCCCGGAACACTGCAACACCATGACCGCCAGTTGGGGCGGGTTGGGGGTACTGTGGCACAAGAATGTGGCCACCATCTATGTGCGCCCCCAGCGCTATACCTATCAGTTTTTGGAGGAGTCAGAGTACTTCACCCTATCCTTCTTCGATGAGGCCTGGCGGCAGCAGCTGAGCTATTGCGGCACCGTCAGCGGACGGGAGGCGGATAAGATCGGCTCCTGCGGCTTCCATATCAAGGCGGCAGGGGAGGCCCCGTACATCCAGGAGGCCCGGCTGGTGCTGGTGTGTAAGAAGCGCTACTGGAGCGACCTGGACCCCGCCCACATGGACAGCGAGGCTTTGGAGCATTACGACAACGACTACCACCGCATGTATATTGGGGAGATCGTGAAGGTCCTCATCCCCTGACAGCGAGGCCATACAAAGGAGGTCTAGGATGACCGAACGACAGGAAGAAAAACGAAACCGGGCCGTGTTGGTGGGCCTGAGTGCCTATAGCCTGCCCAGGGAGGACAACGCCAGTGACACCACCCTGGAGGAGCTGGCGGACCTGGTGGAGACGGCGGGGGGCGAATGCGTGGGGATGATCCTCCAGCAGCGGGACGCCCCGGAGGCCCGGACCTTCATCGGGGAGGGCAAAGTGGAGGAGACCCGTGACCTGGTGGCCGCCCAGGAGGCGGATCTGGTGGTCTTTGACAACGAGCTCTCCCCCTCCCAGCAGCGGGTGCTCACCGAGGACATCGGCGTCCAGGTTATCGACCGGGCGGGGCTGATTTTGGATATCTTCGCCCAGCGGGCCCGGACCCGTGAGGGCCGCCTGCAAGTGGAGCTGGCCCAGTATAAGTATCTTCTGCCCCGGCTCACGGGGATGTGGGGCCATCTGGTCCGCCAGACGGCCTCCGGAGGCAAGTCCCCCATCGGCACCCGCGGCCCCGGTGAGACCCAGCTGGAGACGGACCGGCGGCACATCCGCCGGAAAATCGCCAAGCTCACCGAGGAGCTGGAGGAGGTGCGCCGGGTCCGGGCGGTCCAGCGGGACCGGCGGGAGAAAAACGAGGTGCCGGTGGTGGCCATCGTGGGTTACACCAACGCGGGGAAATCCACCCTCCTCAACGCCCTCACTGGGGCGGAGATCCCCGCCCGAAACCGCCTCTTTGACACCCTGGACACCACCACCCGGATGCTGGAGATTTCCGACACTTGCACCGTGCTCATCTCCGACACCGTGGGCTTCATCCGCAAGCTCCCCCACCACCTGGTGGAGGCCTTCAAGGCCACCCTGGAGGAGCTGACCTTCGCGGACCTGATCCTCCACGTCATTGACGCCTCCAACCCGGAGTGGCGGGAGCAGGCCCAGGTGGTGGAGCGGCTCATCGCCCAGTTGGGGGCGGAGACCACCCCCAGGATGGACGTGTTCAACAAGTCGGACATCTACGTGGGGGATATCCGCCCCCACGGGGAGGATATCGTCTCTGTCTCCGCCCGCACCGGGGAGGGCTTGCCGGAGTTGCTGGACATGATCGGCAAACGCCTGGACGGGGGACAGCACCGGGTCCAACTGGCCCTGCCCTATGACAAGGGCGGGGTGTTGGACATGCTCTACCAGGAGGCCAAGGTGGAGACGGTGGAGTACGGGGAGACCATCGACGTGACGGTGGTCTGTTCGGAAAAGACCGCCGGGCAGATCAAGGACTATATCGTGGGCGGCTGGCAGCGGCCCAAGGAGTTTTGGGAGGATTGACGGCCATGGCAGAGTATTATGTCCCGGCCCGAAACAGCGAGACGGAGTTTACAGAAAAGCGCTCCCGCTTCATCGGCCACGTCTGGCGGGTGGAGAACGAGGAGGAGGCCCGTGGGCGCATCGCGGAAATGAAGGCCAAATACCACGACGCCCGGCACAACTGCTGGTGCTATGTCCTCCACGAGGGGAACATCACCCGCTATTCCGACGACGGGGAGCCCCAGGGCACCGCCGGACAACCCATGCTGGAGGTCTTCCAGCGAGAAGGGGTGGAGAATGTCTGCTGCGTGGTCACCCGCTACTTTGGCGGGGTCCTCCTGGGCACCGGTGGGCTGCTGCGGGCCTATACCCGTTCCGCCAAGGATGCCCTCACCGAAGCCGGGGTGGCCCCGGTGCGGCTGTGGACAGAGCTTTCCCTGGATTGCCCCTACAACTTCTTGGAACGGATGAAGCAGGAGGTGGAACGGGCCCAGGGGCAGTTGGGGGAGATAGCATACGGGGAGCAGGTGTGCCTGCGTGCTATGCTCCCGGCGGAGAAGTTCGAGGACTTTGCTGCCCGGATCACGGAGCTCACAGCGGGTCAGTTGGCCCCGAAAAAGCTAGAAGACCGGCTGGAAGCTCGTCCTGTGGAAAAATAGAGGGAGAAACGGGATAAAAAAACAAAATTCAGGCAGGGAACGGCAGCTGTGCTGCGTATATATACGTATCATACCAAATCAATAGAGAAAAAGGCAGGGGATGACCATGACGTTGCGGGAAGAACGGGAACGCTTGGAGGCGGAGAGACTTTCCCCCTACGCATCCCTGGCGGCGCAGTCCAAGGGGCGGCGGCGCCCGGTGGAGCCCTGCGCCATCCGCACCTGCTACCAGCGGGACGGGGACCGCATCATCCACTCCAAGGCCTTCCGCCGGCTCATGCACAAGACCCAGGTGTTCCTCCAACCAGAGGGGGACCACTATCGCACCCGGATGACCCACACCTTGGAGGTGGCCCGGATCGCTCGGACCATTGCGCGGGGCTTGGGACTTAACGAGGACCTGACAGAGGCCGCCGCCCTGGGCCACGACCTGGGCCACACCCCCTTTGGCCACGCCGGGGAGCGGGTGCTCAATGACCTGATGGAGGGGGGCTTTCGCCACAACGAGCAGTCCCTGCGGGTGGTGGACCGCTTGGAGAACGGAGGCGACGGGCTGAACCTGTGCTATGAAGTCCGCCGGGGTATCCTCTGCCATACCGGGGAGGACACCGCCGAGACCTTAGAGGGGCAGATCATCCGCATTGCGGACAAGATCGCCTACATCAACCACGACATCGACGATGCCATGCGGGGGGGCATCATCTATCCCCTGGACATCCCCCTGGCGGTCTCCCAGGTCCTGGGCTTTGACCACAGCGGGCGCATCAACACCCTCACCGAGGATGTGATCCGGGCCAGCCGGGGGAAGAACGCCATTTTGCAGTCCCCGGCCTGCCAGGAGGCCATGCACCAGCTGCGGGAGTTTATGTTCGAGGCGGTGTATTACAACCCCGTGGCCAAGGGCGAGGAGGTCAAGGCCCAGGATATGATCGCCCGCTTGTTTGCCTATTATCAAAAGGAGCCGGATAAGCTCCCCGACGACTTTCAGGATATCCGCGCCCGTGAGGGGGTGGACCGGGCGGTGTGCGACTACATCGCCGGGATGACGGACCACTACGCGGTGGAGAAATTCAGAGAGGCATTCGTCCCCTTCGCCTGGACGGTGAAGTGATGGCTGCGCCGGGGGACGTGCCCCATCATTGGGGGAAAGGAGTGAAGTGACGTGGCGGTTCCCTCCGCGTTCATAGACGAGCTGGTGGCCCGGAGCGATATTGTGGACGTGGTCTCCGACTATGTGAGCCTCACCCCCAAGGGGGGGAGTTTTTGGGGGCTGTGCCCCTTCCACGGGGAAAAGACCGCCTCCTTCCACGTCCTCCAGGACCGGCAGCTCTACCACTGCTTCGGCTGCGGCAAGGGCGGCGGGGTGCTCTCCTTCGTGATGGAGGTGGAGAACCTGCCCTTTTTGGACGCGGCGCGGCTGTTGGCCAAACGGGCAGGGATGGAGTTCCCCGAACAGGACAGCAACCAGGCGGACCGCCGGAAGCGGGAACGGCTCCTGGCGGCCAACAAGGCGGCGGCCCGCTACTTCCATGCCCAGCTCCACAGCCCGGCAGGGCAGGAGGGGTTAGAATACCTTCGCCGCCGGGGCCTCTCCAAGGGGACCCTCACCCGCTTCGGCCTGGGCTTTGCCCCGGACAGCTGGGACGGGCTCATCCACGCCCTGGGGGAACAGGGCTTTGACAAGGGGGTCCTGCTGGATACGGGCTTGGTGGTAAGCAACAAAAAGGGCGGCATTTACGACCGCTTCCGGGGCCGGGTGATGTTCCCCATCATCGACCTGCGGGGAGACGTGATCGGCTTCGGCGGCCGGGTGATGGGGGAGGGGACCCCCAAGTATTTGAACTCCCCGGACACCTCGGTGTTCAACAAGAGCCGCAACCTCTTTGCCCTGAACCTGGCAAAGACCACCAAGCTGGGACGCATCGTCTTGACGGAGGGGTATATGGACACCATCGCCCTCCACCAGGCGGGCTTTGATTGCGCGGTGGCCAGTTTGGGCACCGCCCTCACCGCCGACCATGCCAAGCTCCTCTCACGCTTCACCAAAGAGGTGGTGATCTGTTACGACGCCGACGAGGCGGGCATCCAAGCGGCCAACCGGGCCATCCCCCTGTTGGAAAAGACGGGGATGAAGGTCCGGGTGCTGGAGGTGAGGGGGGCCAAGGACCCGGACGAGTTCATCCGCACCTATGGGCGGGAAGCCTTTGCCCGGCTGTTGGAGCAGTCGGAGAATTTTGTGGAGTACCGCTTGGGGCAGTTGCAAAGCAAGTATGACCTGGGGGACCCGGTGAAAAAGACGGAGTTTGCCCGTGCCGCGGCAGAGATGCTCTCTACCCTGGACAGTCCCGTGGAGCGGGAGGTCTATGCCGGCCAGGTGGCGGAGACCACCGGCGTGGGGAAGGACGCCCTGCTCCAAGAGATCAAACAGGCCAGGGAGCTGCACCTGCGCCAGGCCAAGAAGAAGCAGCTGCGCCGGGACATGACCCCCATGGCCCAGGCGCAACCCAGGGAGCGGCAGCTGCGCTATGAAAACCTCCGCTCCGCCCGCGCAGAGGAGGGGGTCCTCCGGCTGCTGATGCTGGACCCGTCCCTGGAGGCGGAGAGTGGCGGGCTGGAGCCGGAACAGTTTTCCTCTCAGCACCTGGGAAAAATATTCCGGGTCCTGCGGGAGCGGCTGCGCCAAGGCCGCCCCCTACAACTGGGAATGCTGGAGGGGGAGCTGGAAGGGGAGGAGGTCCGCCTGCTGGCGGAAATCCTGCGTCAGCCGGAGGCCCTGGAAAAGGGAAGGCAGGCCATGAACGATTACTGTGCGGTGATCACCGCTGAGTATACCAAACGAAATGAGACGGACGAAGCGGCCCTCTTGGCTGCACGGGACCGCTTTCAAAAAAAGAAAAGTATAGGAGATGGAACGCCATGAGCGAGAAGAAAACGCCGGACAACAAACGAGAGAAGGAAAAGTTCCTCCACATGACGGAGGAGCAGTTCCAGGCGGGGAAGGCGGAGATGCTGAAAATCGTTGCAGGCGTCTCCGGCGCGGAAAAGCTGGGCGAACTGTTGGAAAGAGGCAAGAAGAAGGGCAGCCTCACCTCCAACGAGCTCATGGAGGCCCTGGAGGAGATGGACCTGGACTCCGAACAGATGGACAAGCTCTATGACGTGATGGAGAACATGGGCATCGACACCTCCGGGGAGGAGTATCTCCCGGACTTGAACCCCGACGCCATGCCCCCCATTGAGGAGATCGAGGAGATTCCGGAGGAGGAGATCGTCGACCCCAACACCCTGGTGGACGCCTTTGGCATCGACGACCCTGTGCGGATGTACTTAAAGGAGATCGGCAAGGTGGACCTGCTCACCAGCGACCAGGAGGTGGCCCTGGCCCAGGCTATGGTGGCCGGACAGGCGGCCAAGGAGCAGCTGGACGAGATGGCGGCTGAGGGCGTGGCGCTCAGCCCGGAGGACCGCAAGGAGTTGGAAAAGCTCTACAAGGCCGGGGAGCGGGCCAAGCAGAGCCTGGCGGAGGCCAACCTGCGCCTAGTGGTGTCCATTGCCAAGCGCTATGTGGGCCGGGGGATGCTCTTCCTGGACCTGATCCAGGAGGGGAACCTGGGCCTCATCAAGGCGGTGGAGAAGTTCGACTATACCAAGGGCTATAAGTTCTCCACCTATGCCACCTGGTGGATCCGCCAGGCCATCACCCGCGCCATTGCCGACCAGGCCCGGACCATCCGGATCCCTGTCCACATGGTGGAGACCATCAACAAGGTCATTCGCGTCTCCCGCCAGCTGCTTCAGGAGCTGGGCCACGACCCCAGCCCGGAGGAGATTTCCAAGGAAATGAATATGCCCGTGGACAAGGTGCGGGAGATCTTGAAGATTGCCCAGGAGCCCGTCAGCTTGGAGACCCCCATCGGGGAGGAGGAGGACTCCCACCTGGGGGACTTCATCCCCGACGAGGACGCCTCGGAGCCCTCGGAGGCCGCCTCCTTTACCCTGCTCAAGGAGCAGCTGGTGGAGGTGCTGGGCACCCTGACCCCCAGAGAGGAAAAGGTGTTGAAGCTGCGCTTCGGCATTGAGGACGGCCGCACCCGTACCCTGGAAGAGGTGGGCAAGGAGTTCAACGTCACCAGGGAGCGTATCCGCCAGATCGAGGCCAAGGCCCTGCGCAAGCTCCGCCACCCCAGCCGCTCTAAGAAGCTGAAGGACTTTTTGAACTGAGAAACAAGGAGGGGATTTCATGCGCCAAAGCATCCAACGCTTTGTGGTGGCCGGGGCCGGCACCATGGGGGTGACCCTGGCCCGTGTGTTTGCCCAGAATGGCTATCCTGTGACCTTGTGGAACCGGCGGGAGGTCTCCCTGACCAAGGCCAGGGAGCGTATCGCCCAGGACCTGGCGGCATTGGAGGGCAAGGGGCTGTTGCAGGAGGCCCCGGAGGCCATCGCCGGAAGGATCCACTATACCACGGAGTTTTCCGTATATGAGAGTGCCGACTTTGTTATTGAGAATATCGCGGAGGATTTGACGGTGAAGCACGACTTTTACCGCCAGATCTGTCAGTACGTCTCCCCGGAAACCCTGCTCACCACCAACACCTCCGGCCTGCGGGTGACGGAAATCGCCCAGGCGGTGACCCATCCGGAGCGGTTTTGTGGCATGCACTGGTGGAACCCGCCGGACCTGATGCCCCTGGTGGAGATCACCAAGGGGGCGCAGACGGGGGATGCCGCCGCCCAAACGGTCCACGCCCTGGCACTCTCCCTGGGGAAGAAGCCGGTGATTGTGAAGAAGGATATCCTGGGCATCATCGGCAACCGCCTGCAATATGCCATCCTCCGGGAAGCCCTGCACATCATCGCCCTAGGGGCGGCGGGGCCGGAGGAGGTGGACGCCGCCATGAAGTACAGCCTGGGCTTCCGCTATGCTGTCCAGGGTCCCCTGGAGGCGGCAGACTTGGGCGGGCTGGATATCTTCTGCGCAGTGAGCAACTACCTGTATCCGGACCTGAACACGGACCAGAGAAGTGAGGTGCTCAACGATCTGGTGGCCCAGGGGCGCCTGGGGGTCAAGAGTGGCGCGGGCTTTTATGACTACGCCCCCGGTGAGGGGGAGGAGAAGCGACGCCGGAGAGATGAGATGTTCCAAAAGCTTTGGGAGATCCTCAAGGAGAACTAAGGGAAAAAGTTTTATAAAATAACACGGAGGTCCAGACGCCTATTCAGCGCTGGACCTCAGTGTTATCATTCTGTCATTATTGGGAAAATTCTGCGGTATAGTTCCCCACCTGGATGGTACGGACGGCGGAGGGTTCCACCGGAGCGAAGAAGGCCCCGCCGCCAACCACTGCGGAGGAACCGCTGAGGGTGAACGCCCCGTTTACCACTAAGCTGTCCCCCTTGCCATCCAACAGGGTGATGGAGTTGCTCAGCGCCTCGGCGCTCTGGCCGCCAGTTTCCTTTAAGCTGAGTTTCAGGGAGAGGGGGGAGAGAAGGGCGTTTCCCACCGTGTCGCCTCCCTCGTTTTTCAGCGTTGCGGACTGGACCGGGGCCAGTTTTTGGGGGGTCCAGGTGATAGCGAGGACGAAAGGAGAGCCGGAAGGGTCCTCCTCTCCGCGCTCCACCATCAAGGAAATGGCTTCTCCCGCAGATAGGAATTCTGTGTCCCAATCAAAGATGGCCAGGCAGTTGAAACTGCCGTCCCCGGCTTCCGCCACCCGAAGCTCCGTGGCGGGCGTGGGCAGCTTGCTGCTGGCCAAGCCAGTGCCGTCCAGGAGCGCGGCCTGGAAGTTTGGCAGGCTGTCCTCCGTTTGGGGACAGGTGAGGGTGAAGGCCACGTAGAGCAGGGTACTGTCCCCCATGGTTTCAGTGATGTGAAGGGAAGCCCCGGTCTCCGGGGATTCCTGGGTCAGGTCAAGGGTTTCATAGCAGCTGTCTAGCGTCTCCTGAGACAGGCCGTCCAGGTCCAGATAGGTGGCCATGGGGCCCAGGCCGGTTTTGATCTGCAAAACATCCGGGTCGCCTTCTTTGGCAGGGGGTTCCTCTTGGGTAGGTTCCCTGCCGCAGCCGGCCAAAAGCGTGGCAGCCAGGCAGAGGGCGAGCAGCAGGGCAAAGCGTTTTTTGAACATAATGGATTCCCTCATAGCTCAAAGGAACGGGTCCTGCTTGGCGGAACCGGCGCTGGCACCAGGCAGTTCACCGGGCGCGGCCAGCCCACGCTGTAAGGCCTCGAAGCGCAGGAAGCGGTATACCTCCGCCATGGTGGCGTTGTAGTAGGGATGGACATAGAAAACACCCACGATATTCCAGGTGATGGCGTCCAGGAAGAACCAGAGGATGAAGGAGAGCTGGGTGATGAAAATGTCCATCTTGTGCCCGCGGGTGATATCCATGCTCAGCTGCAAAACCCGGTTATGGTCCAGGTCGGGGTTCTCCGCCAGGATATAGGGCACGGCGAAGTAGGCATAGGAGCGGACAATGCCGGGGATGAGGAAGAGTAGGGACCAGAGGAAGATGAAGAGGTTGCGCAAAAACTGGGTAAGGACCACGTTGCCGAAGTTCCGGGTGAAGCCCATGGACACCTGGGAGAAGGGGGCCTGTTGGGTGCCGTTGTTGTCCAGGAAGAAGCGGCAGGCCCCCACCTCATAAGGATTGGCCACCAGCAGGCGGAAGGCCAGCACCATGACGAAGGGGACTTGGATGGTGAAGGTCATCCGCGCCACGACTTCATCCCAGGGGAGTTCGCGGGTGTAGGCGGCGTACTGAGAGAGCCAGGGGATATAATCCGGGGCGTAGTTGATTTGAAGGGCCATAAACCCGCCCCCTACCAGGGTCAGCAATACGCTGACGGCCACGAAAGTCCAGTAGTTCTGGCGGAAGTTGACCTTTGCGTTTTCTTTGAACAGGGCACTGTTCCACATGTTTCCCATAGAGGAACCTCCTTTGATGCAATTCAATACTATGGTGTATTTCTTCCATTCTACGGGATACGCAGGGGAAAGTCAACCTTGGTGCCTGCGATTTTATATGAAAAAACGCCCTGCACTAGGGCGGCTTCTGTTGTCTTTCCCCCTTGTTTTTTCCACGAAGATGGTCTATCATGGGGAGTCTCAAAGACAAGGGAAAGGGGGAGCAGCCTATGAAGCCCCTGAACAAAAGAGATAGTGAGACTTTGGTGGAATATACCCTGAATCTGGGCCGGCAGATGATGGAGTGCGGCGCGGAGGCCTGGCGGGCAGAGAACACCATGGCCCGGATTTTCCGGGCCTATGAGATGGAAGTGTTGGACGCCCACGCCATGCCCACCCAGGTGGCGGCGACGGTCAAGGGAAAGGATGGGGCGCACTACCCCAGCACCTGCATGGTCCTCCCGGAAAAAACGGGGATGAACCTACGGCGGCTGGAGCAGATCAACACGGCGGCCCGGATGATCTGCTTTGACCCGCCGCCGGTGGACCAACTGCCCACCATTGTGGACAATTCACCCCACTGGGTCCCGTCGGAACTGCTGGGGTATATCCTGGGGATCGGGGCCTTTGCCGTGTTTTTTGGCGGGAATCTCCTGGACGGCATCCTCTCCGCCCTCATCGGCTGCGGCATCTACTGCCTGGACCATCTGCGGATGCGCAACCTGCAAAACCGGACCATTTATATTATGATCGCCTGCTTTGCCTCCGGGCTCCTGGCGCGGTTGTGCGCGGGGATTTTCCCCGTATGTAACCTGGACATGATCGTCATTGGCGATATTATGATTTTTATTCCCGGCCTCTCCTTAGTGAATGGCGTGCGGGAGCTATTTTATTCGGATATCCTCACCGGCATTTACCGCATGGTGGAGGCGGTGTTGGGAGCGGGGGCCATTGCCATTGGCTACGCCGTGGCGCTGATGATCGGAGGGGGCCTATGATAACAGAACTGATCCGCATTTTGACGGCGAGCTTGGGCACCCTGGGCTTTGCCCTGGTGTTTCGGGTGCGCCACTGGCACTTGCTTTGGGCGACCTTGGGGGGGACGTTCTCCTGGATTGCCTATACGATTACCACCCACATGGGCGGGGGATTCTTCCTCAGCTCATTGGCGGGGGCACTGACGGTGTGTCTGTGGTCGGAGATGATGGCCCGCTGGCGCAAGGCGCCGGCCAATGTCTACCTGATACCGGGCATCG